>NZ_CP071528.1 GCF_023921225.1 Legionella lytica | reverse complement strand
ACCCTCTCCATAAGTTAAATTGTGAACCCATACATTACCTAAAATTACAGAAAAAAGCAACCAATACTCAATACTGTATTGGGTATTTTATAGAGAATAAATTTCAAAGCTCAAAATGCCTATAGTTCATGTAAAATCAGGGGTATAAGAGATAAAAATAAATCTTTGACATTTTTCGTATTGAGTATTGACATCAAGGATAACGATCACGTATAAATGGATCATTATTTAACGCGTACTGTAAAAGAAGGGCAGGGTAGAAACAACCTAGTATCCATTCAGAGGGGCTATGCTTGAATCTAGGTAGAAAGCTAGATTTAAGCTAAGAACGGAAAAGTCGATGAGTAAACGCTGCGTACATTAGTATATGGCCTTTTCGTCGACTTTTTCGTTCAACCTGTGCCAAGTGTAGTTTCCCTCATACATATGAATAACAGTTACGCAAACAATATGTCTCTATATGAGTAACTAAACGGAAATGAAATGAGAAAATAAATGAAATAATAAAAAGAATGGTTATGAAGAGCGGCAACTCCTCATAACCTCAAAACATTTAACAACGAACATAGCTAAATGTCCTAAAATGAGGGAACTGGTAATTCCTTCATTTTTTTGGGATCTGTACGCATTTATTTTAGCTCTGTTCCCTAAAAAACACAATAGGATAAGGATATTATCTATGGGGAATCTTTGCTCAATTTTTCACCTAAGATTTAAGAAACTTGTTACAATTATTAAATCCTCACGTAAAGCGCAACTTATTGATTACATTCTTTTAGGTTGGCAAAGCAGCACTTACAAATTAAAAGGCTCTGAGCAAAAATGGTTTATGAAACCCTACACTCAAATTGTAGCCGACACAGGTATTCCTTTAAGTACTCTAGAACGTTACATTAGAGAATTGAATGATGAAGGCTTTATAACTCGACGCCAAGCGCTTTACAGCAGAACAAAAGAGCATGGTGTGTTCGAGGTCAAGAAAGGCACCTACATATGCATCACAGATAAGCTATTAAGCTTACTAGCACTAGGAGAACACGTAGATAATTTGCCAGAACAACCAACATCAAATCAGGAAACAAAGTGTTTAAAATCAACCCTAAATGAGGGGTCCGAATCCCTCAATATGAGGGAATTATATATAAGTGATCTTTATAAAAAATCTTTAAATAATGTTATTTTTAAAAAAAGAACAACTCATGTGGATAAAAATGAAAATCAACGGTTAGTACAGCAATTTAACGGTGTACAACAGTTCTTATTTTCAGAAATAAAAGAAGAAATTCCTGATGAAGTGAAAAAAATGGTTTCTGGTACCTTTTTTAATCTTACATTTGAACATCAAAAAATATTTTCATGTCCCAAGCAACTGATAGCAGAATATTTATATGCCCTACTCAACGTAGATTTTTACATGCCTAATACCCATTGTTTCAAATATCGCAACAATATTTTGTCTAAATTGGTACGAACAAATACTTGGCGAACACCAAAAGGGTTTTATAAACATTTTTATTTAGGCCAAAGTTTTGATGAAGAGCAAAAAGTACGTGCTGAACAATGGCAACAGAAAAAAGAAGCAGAAATGAAGCCAAGAAAGGAATGTATAAAGTATCAAAATGAATGCTTAGTACAAATTGAAGAGACACTATATGAAAAAGGAACCTTAATTAACGAACTGACAGAAGAGATCTATCGACAATCTGATGAGGAAGTCATAATACAAATTAGAGAGAAAATTCAAACTCTAAGAAAAGATCTAGAATCCTTATGGGCGCAACAAGCTGCTTTAGAACAACAAATACAATATGAGGAACAGTTGTGTGCTTAAACACGAAATAAGGAATAAAATTTATTAGCCTGATTGGTCATTTAACGCAGTCTAGTAGTGAACAGTGGTTTTGCTTCTGTATTTGGCTATCCTGCAATAAAGTTACCCTATATTAATCGAGTTGGAAGGCTTTCTTTTATTTAAATTAAGAAGAGGGGAGGGGGGCTAAGGATTAATTTAATCAGAAAGAATAGTTAATTAGAGTCTTTTGAAAAAAGACGGAGCAGGAGTCAATTAAAGCTTCTGAACAGCAGGAAATCGTCCGCCAGCTGATGTGGAAACAAATGGTTAACAGGCCAAGACTCTACTTTAGGGAAGTTGATGCCGCTATTCAGCGTGTTTTCGCGGTGTATCTGTATCTCTAATGAAGAATATCCTCAATAATGCTGTGCTATAATTGACCAGTAAAAGGAGATAAAGTCTATTGGTAAAACCACTTTATCGCAACGATGAGAGGTGCAGATGGATACTATTGCCGTTATTCTCAATAATAAAGCTCGCAATCACAGTGCAGCGTCACCCTATTTGCAAGGTTTGCATGATGCCGAAATTGCATATCACCTTTATGATAAAGCTCCTGAAGAATTATCAGAAACTATAAAAGAATGTATAAAAACGTATAAGATTATTCTGGTTGGTGGAGGAGATGGAACGATACGGACTGCCGCTCATCATTGTGCCCATACCCCCATAATTTTGGGAGTACTTCCTTTAGGAACTTTAAATCACTTTGCTAAAGAAATGGGGCTACCTATGAGTGTAAATGAGTTCGTTACCTGCCTAAAAGAGCAACAAACGAGCACAATTGACGTAGCTAAGGTAAATGATTTCATCTTTATTAATAATTCATCCATTGGTTTTTATCCCAAATTTGCGGACAAACGAGATCAATACAGTAAATATTATAATAAATGGTTGAGTTATATTCCTGGTTTTTTGGGGAGTATCAAAAAGCATAAGTCATTTAATCTCATCATAAAAAGTAAAAATCGGCAGCTTTCTTTACACACTTCTTTTTTGATGGTGAGTAACAATGTTTATACTTATGAGTTTCCGATAGCAATTAAAAGAGACAGCTTTCAAAAAGCATTATTAGGAATTTATTATTTTAAACAGGGAAAAATTCGCATTTTTAAATTAATAAAGCGTTTATTTAGTAACAAAAACCTTTTAGAAATAAGCCACTCAACACATCCTATTGAAGTGCATTTTCCAGACGAGAAAAACGTTACTATCTCCTTAGATGGTGAAACTGTTCAAGTAAAAACCCCGTTATATTACGAAATATTGCCGGGTTCGTTAACATTATTAATGAGTCCATTATGCGAATAGCTCATATTTCTGACTTGCATTTTGGTATGCATAATCCTGATATTATCGAGCCTTTTATTGATGATTGTGCTTTGTTGAAACCGGAACTTTTGATTATATCAGGAGATCTAACCCAAAGGGGAAAGGCGGAGCAATTTCGGCAATTATCGGAGTTTCTAGGGAGTATAACGATTCCCCAACTGATAGTTCCAGGCAATCATGATATTCCTATGCATAATCCTTTTATGCGTTTTTGTGATCCGTTTAAACAGTTTAAAATGTATATTTCCACTGATTTGGAGGTGAGTTATGAGAGTGATGAAGTTAATATACTAGGTATTAACAGTGTGACACCGTATAAACTTAAAGATGGGGCATTAAGCATTAAGAGCTTAACGCGAATTAAAAATCATTTTTCCGCTCACTCTACGCAATTAAATATTCTGTTTTTTCATCATAACCTTAAATATTTTTCTGGAATGCACCATCCCTTAAATAATGCGGCAGAGTTTTTGGAGTATTTAAAAGACAGTCCCATTCATCTAGTTTGCACAGGGCATTTGCATTACTCTAATTTAAAATTAATTCCTAAAAGGCAAGGTTCTCCATGCGCATTACTGCATGCTGGCTCTTTGTGTTGCCAACGTACTAAAGATGAAAATAATAGTTTTTACTTTATCGACATCGAGCGCTTGTACTGTTCTATTACCCGGCGTATCTACGTAAACAATGCCTTTTCATCTGCAGAACAGTACTCTTTAGATTTTGGGGCTTCGACAATTTAAAAGAGTCTCATCAGCTAATCACAGGATCCTGGAGGTTATAGGAAATTCAAAAGGCCAACGGATTGATTTTGTACAGAAAAATGGTCTTGGTTTATCGATGGTTGTGGTGTAGCCTCGGTCTTTGCAACTGAAGTGAACTTGCTTTTCATGAGTGCACGATGGATTGGAACAGTGATAGTGCGCATGGCCTCGCATGTAATGACGGCAGCTTAAGATTTTATTGATGCTGTAGTCGACGCTCTCTCTGATTCCTCCATGCTCTGAGTAAATTGACGGTAGCGATACCAGTTCTCATCTTTCAGTAGAAGCTTTTTCAGGGTGAGGTGCATACAAAAAACAGAGTAAAATATATAGCCTTAGTTTAACACGAAACACGACAAGTCGCCGCCTACGGCGCCTTGAACTCTAAAATGAGAAATATCTTACATGCAAATAAGCTACTTTGCTGCTGGCTTATTCAAATAGCTTTTCTATAATGAAATCGTTTGGCGCAGCGTCAGTTGACAGGACGTCAGCCTTAAGGCCTTTATTGGCCTTAAGGTGTATTGTCGCTGTGCACAAGCACGACAAAAAAACAGGGTAACTCATCCTTTTTATTTAGCCCGCTATATAGCAATGCTCTATGTTGATTTTTTGATTCCTATCAATGGTAACGCCAAAAGTGCAAAATGTTTCACGAGGCTCGCCGTTAGCTAATTTATTTTCGAATATTATATGACTGTTATCTACGTCTAATTTGAGTAGATAATCAGCTTCTACCCGAATTAAAGATAATGGATGTGACTGCTTATGCGAGTAAGGTTGCTGACAGGATTTATAAAAAACATATGCTTAAGTGAGAAAATTACGATGTACACTTTTGATAATGATGGCGCTATCTTGAAACGAACAGCTAAAGAAGTCAATTTTGGTCGATTTTTGGATAGTGTTAATTTCTAAATAAGAAAAAGCTTGTTTACAAAATTCCTTATATTTTTCAGAACTACCGTTACAGTCTGACATTAGATATGCAGAAAAACTATAATAAAATAATGGATTTATCAGGCTGTGTTGCAAAAAAAATCGATGGACTAAGTATAGACAATGGATTTTTTGTGCAACACAGCCGCCCGTATTATATAATGCAATTTGCAGTTGTATCATTACTTTCAACGGTTCTTTTAGGAATAAATTTCTTAAAGAACTGAAAAATATTAGTTGGTAAAGAGTTATTTCCTGCTGTGTTTGTTGAGGAGGAAAGCTTATTTTTCTCTTCTTTTTCTATAATAAGTTGCTTAATACAATTTGATTTAACTGACGCTGGGGCAAGGAATGACAAAATTGTAGCAACGTTATCTGCAGGCAAAGGCTCCGCGGCCTTATTTTTTCTTCCTTTTGTAGCAAAAGAAATCATGGGTGCTAAAGCTCTGGAAAAATTGGATTCTCCATTGTCTCTCCAATTAAAACGTTCCGGTTCCTTAACATGGTTTTGCAAGGTGTTAAAGAAATTATCCGTTGCTTGTATCTTCTTAAATAATTTATTTTTTTCAACGTTGATATTTTTTACATGAATAGGTATCGCACTTAAAATTTCAATCACTTCACTGTGTTTCTTTTTATAAAATTTGTTATCACCTAAAGAAATAGACGTAACATTCTTTGGAAAAATAGCAAAGGCCTTCTTTAACGTGGAGGTATCCATTTCCCCCAAGCCATTATTACTCAAATTAATAGAAGTTATGTGAGAAGGAATCGCTTCAAAAAGTCGTGACAAGTGCCGTGCTTTAATTAGATGAAGGTTATTAGAGCTAAAATTCAGTGTCGTAACTCCTTTGGGAAGAGAATGCATAAATCTGATTAATGAGTCAATGCCTCTTCCAGCAAGGAGCATCCCACTAAAATCAAGCATCTCTACCGTCTCAGGAATAGCAGCCAGGATTTTTTCCAATTCATTATCATTTTTAGTATCAAAACCAGGAGCTAGCCCAAAGTATTCATTTAATGTTTCTTGCTGCAAATTATTATAAAAATTATCTGCATATAAACTTAGCGAAGTTAGGTGTTTGGGAATATTCTTCATTAGAGCAATTAATAATGTTGTTTCTATTCGGCTCAGGCCATTTCGTTCTAAATTTAGAGTAGTTACATTAACAGAAATCGACTGGAAAATTTCGATGAATCTATCATTCGTGCTTTTTTCATGTAAATAATTTCCCCCAAGATTAAGGCATTTTAAATGATCTGATAACAGAGCTATCGCCTGAATTAATTTGTCGGTCGGTATTATATCTAGTCGGTTATCACTTAAGTTCAGCTCACTAATATTACCGAGATTACCTTGACCTTGATTCGTCTCAGAAATGAAAATTAATTCAAAATCAGTTTTTCTTAAATAAAGTTTGTTATCTCTTAAATCAAGAGCATGCAGCTTATCTCTATTCGCCAGTGTAGTCAAAATCGCTGACAGAGCAGTGGCACTTTTATGCCCCAGATTATTTCCATCCAAATGAATACGAGTGATATTCGTATGAAGCCCACTTAGAGCATGAATCAATTCATCTGTTTTCAATAGATTTAAATCATTGTAACTCAATTTCACTGAGCTAACCCAGCCAGGAATAGCCTTCAAAATGCCCCTTACTTCCGCCGCATTTCGAGTGCCGAATTGAAGAAAACTTAAATCGAGAGCAACAATATAGTCCGGTATCGCCTGGAAAATTTCTATTATTTGCGAAACGCTTTTATTCTTAAGGGCGCTAGAAAAATTAAGCTTGGTGTAACCCAACGGGGTATTTTGCACATTGTGGACTAACTTACTTTGTTTTGCGCTTTTTATATAATACGTCATCTTATGTTCCCTGTTGATTTCCTTTTAAGGACTTGAGGCGTAAATTATACATAAAGAATTTTTTTTATCCATATCGTGGCAGAGATAATGGCTTTAAATTAAAGTGATAATAGATGGATCGGGTTGTTAGGTTGATGATCTCATTACGTTGATCACAAATAGATTTAAAACAAGGCCTGCTTCATGTGGTTCGTAAAAAATTGGAATCCCAGCCAGCCACACTTTTTTGGGTCCAGAGATTAGAGCTCTGCGTCAATTACAACGCGATTATCCAGAAACAGATTATGTTTTTATGACGGAGCGCAAAGCGCCCATTACTGGAGATACTTTCAGAAAAATTATCGCTAGAGCAGGGGACAAAGCGGAGCTTGGCTTGGCGATACATCCTTATATGCTTCGTCACTCAACAGGCTTAAAATTAGCTAATGACCGTCGGGACACTCGCAGTATTCAACATACCATAAGGTACACAGAAATTGCTTCTGTAAAATTTAAAGAATTTTGGGATGATTAATTAGTGCACGGAAATTTCGACGGCTAGCATTTATACCCCCTATTTCTGAAAAACTAGCGCCCAGTAATTTGAGGCACCAGAGGACTCCATAACAATCGTGCATTGGGGAAAATTAGCAACATATTCAGTTAACTCAGTTCGTTCAACCTTCTTTATCAGCACCATGAAGTTGAAAAATATTTTTAGCTATACCTAATACATTAATATTCATTATGAATCTCCCATCCAGTTTCAAACAGTCAATTTGAATACTAGGCTGGTTACTATTAAAGGCTGTGTTGCAAATAATTTTAAAAATGAAGAATCATGAATTTTGGGCGTAGCTCAACTGTATAAACCAAATTGCGCATTTATTAAGGAGCAATTTGGAATTTACAGCTGAGATCTATCCAAAAATTGCTTTTTTGGACAGTTTTTCTTTTTTGCAACGCAGCTCGAGCATCTCTTCTACTTAAAAATTCACGGAGCTTATCCCTATTCATAATTCACCTGATACTAATGAAAAAAGTGATTATCTATTAGTGAAATGGTTTTGCCAATCCTATATGTGCGGATTGCACTGATGTCTCAGGTTCTATTGGCTCGAACTTACAAGGCATCTCGAATTAAAATAGAGCTTTTCTGCATCGTTATCTCACGAGGTTTCATCGCAATGGATGCTTTAAGGGTATAATGTTTATTATTGATTACACTTAAGAGGCTATCAATGAACAAACAAGACTTTTCTTCTTAATAAAATGGTGTATTAGTCTTTTTCATATATATGATTACAGTTCTTAAATTGTTATGTAGCCCCATTGGGCATTAGTGTTGTTGTTAAACGCTTTATTTCGCAATACAGGTTGATTGAATCTAATTTGAGCAGTATAATTATGGCTCATTGTGATTCCAAATGGCGCGGCATGGTTTTAATGCGGGCCAAATATCGATGATTCAATAAAAATAGTTTTATTTTCGATATCCTTCTTGACGGTTCCACTTGCAAATTAATAACAAAGAGAGTTTTAACGTGACAGAAAGTAACAGCAATAATTCTGAATTACCTCATTCATCCAGCTCAGATAAACCAAATACTAAAAAACGTTTACAACCTGAGTCATCAATGGCCCCCAGTGCGCCCACGAAAAAAAATAAACAAGATACAACTCCGTATTCTAAACCTCCTTTAACTTTCGCAGGAGAAGTGTTTCTTTCTTTAAATAAAACCCAGTATTTTACACCAATTCCTTCTTTAAGCTTTCGCTCCTCCCAAAGTCAGCCACAAGAAACTAAAACCCCATCCATCGAGGAAAAGAGCAAAACTTCAATCGGGATTAGGAATGCAGCGAATGGCGACTCAATTTCTGTTTCCTCTGTAAGCTTTCATTCCTCCCAAACTCAACCACAAGAAACTAAAACTCCATTCCTCCCGGAAAATAGCAAAACTTCAATCGGGGTTAGGAATGCAGCGAATGGCGACTCAATTTCTGTTTCCTCTGTAAGCTTTCATTCCTCCCAAACTCAACCACAAGAAACTAAAACTCCATTCCTCCCGGAAAATAGCAAAACTTCAATCGGGGTTAGGAATGTAGCGAATGGCGACTCAACTTCTGTTTCCTCTGTAAGCTTTCGTTTCTCCCAAATTCAACCACAAGAAACTAAAACTCCATTCCACCCGGAAAAGAGCAAAACTTCAATCGGGGTTAGGAGTGCAGCGAATGGTGCCTTAACTTCTGTTTCCTCTTTAAGCTTTCGTCCTTCCAAAAGCCAGCCGCAAGAAACTAAAACTCCATCTATCCAGGAAAATAGTCAAGCTCCAATCTGGGTTTGGAATGCAGAGAATGGCGACTCAACTTCTGTCAAAACCCGTGCTCCGAAGGTGGTGAAAAAAACTACAGATTCTAACGAAAAGCATCTTGATCTTATAAATGTTCTAAATGAAATCGGCACAGAGGGGTTATTAAAAAAATTATCTAATGGTGCCAAAGGATACAATCTATCGAATTACAAAATTAAAGATGCAAAGAAAGATGAATTTATTTCAGCAATTCAAAAGATTCTAGATATAGATAAGGCTGATTTGGTTGAAAAAAATGAGGTATATATCTCCAGGGATACGATAGAAAAATATTTTAAAAAATTTGAAAAAAAGGTAAAACCTTTGTTAGTGCCGAAAGATGACGAGAGAGAACTATTGATATTAAAACTTTTCGTCCGTGCTTTTTCTATTCCCATAGTTGAGGCAATAAGAAAATATAACATTCCGCTAATTAATATGGATGACTATACTGGCGAAGCATATTCAGTTGCCGTGGCAAAACTTTTGAGTTACCACCAAGAGGTGCCCACAGAAAATAACTCATTTGCCTTACGTTTTAGCGGCAAGGGTGGAAGTACGATTTCCGATCGCTTTATTATTCATGAAATATCTAACACTCGGAAAAAAATGAATAAATCAAATCAGGAAACTTGGGATGACGATGTTCAATTGCATATGTCAATTTTTCCTGCACTTGATAAGTTTATCAAGGCAAAGGCTGATGCATTTGAAAATAAGCATATTAAACAACAAATTAATCGCAGATCCCCAGCCACTCATTTTAGACCTAAATCGGTAATTGATCTGTATAATTATTTGGTCCAAGAAAATATTATTAATGCAAATACAGCAATCAATTTTTTCGATTCATCTATAGGGTGGTTAGATAGATTAACGGCAGCTCTTCTTTGCAACAATGGGAAAGCATTTAAGGCCTATGTTGGTTTCGATCCCAATCCTAATGTGATTACTGCAGGAAATCAGCTTGTTGCGGATTTAAAACCAAAATATAACCCTGCTTTTAATGCTCAATTGTATCAGCAAGGAATCGAAACAGCGGATTCAAAAGAGATAGTCAAACGCAGTGGGGGGTATTTTTCATTTGCGTTTACTTCCCCACCATTTTTCGCTGCTCAAGAAAAATATGGTCTCAAGGGAGCTAATGAAAATGCCCAAGTTTGGAGGCTTTATAACACAAAGGATCAGTATAAGAGAGGTTTTTTAAAACCATTATTGGAAACAAACTTTAATATCCTTACTGCTGGTGGCGTTTTTGGATTACATTTCAAAGAAAAAGAGCTCTTGGCAGACGCATTAGAACTCATAAACAAAGACATCAATAATGCTAGCATGCACATGAAGGTGTGGCGTGAAGGAGTTTATTATCCTAAAGGAGGAGAAACAAAATCTTCTGAAATAATTTATTTATTCAGACGCCCCAATCGCATTGAAGAGATACCGACCCCTTTAATATCCGTGGAAGAGGAGAATGCTAATAAATCAACGTCTGTTTATTTTCATAGTGATGCAAGTCTTGAAGGTGAGCATGAGGATGATGGCGTGTTTTTTGAAGAGACTTTAAATCAAGGGGTAAATCAATCGGAGGCTCTTGTGCCGCAAGTTAGCGCATTCAGCTCAAGGATGGTATTTTTTTCTCCTTCCTCATTGAATCAGAATCCTGCCGATTCTATGCCAGCGCAGCTGCGACCTCGGACGACGCCACGCAACTAATATCGAAATGTATAAATACGGGGCTATGTTAGCCCCATTTTAATGATTTCGAGAGAAAAGGCTGGTGGGCTGAGGAATAGTCTTTCCCCCAATTATTCAGAGTCATTATAGACAAAATATTAATACCCTGAGGTATTGAAACTGTGTGGATTTTTAAACATAGGTCAATTGGGCCTCGGTAGCAATTTGTTCCTCTTCTCCATAAAAGCCATGGAATTTATCGCTCTGAGTAAGGTCACTAATGAGGGAGCGATAAACACAACCTCGGTAGAAACATAGACCTGTTAAAGGAATTACGCTGGGTAAAATGGGGCTGAGGTTTCTCCACTCCAAAATTCGCTTTAAAATCATTAATTGGCCAATCATCTGTAGTGTTAACGGATTCGGAATGAGTATATCCCGACAGGTTGCTCAATAGTGGATTCAGCTTGGATTATGAAGTTTTGAATGGCTTTAAATAATGGGGATTCAAGTGATAGATAATTATAAAAAAGATAATAAAAGGTATTACCAGTAAAATCTCAGCCATTTTTTCATGAGAGTAAAAATCTATAAAAATTTTATAAAATTAACTGTCTTAAGTCTAGGAGCGTTTTTCTCTTAATATTATCTTAATATTTGTCAAATATAATAGCAGAAATTCTTAAAATCAACCATTAGGTGCATGTATGACGATTAGAGTTCTTTCTTTTGATTTTGATGGCTGCCTTTTCCATAGAGGATATATAAATTCTGAAGATAAAGATGTTGTCAAAAGTAATGAGGCATTTTTAGAGGCAATTAAAAAGGAAAATGAAGAATTTACTACCGTTTACAGTTTAGTAGGTTCCAATAGACAATCCTATCAAATTGATATAGCTAATTCTTGGGGAAAGGGATCTTGTTTTCCTGCGATAAAAACAGTAAGTGATCATCTGGGTACAATACTAGATACATTTCTTCTTGCTGATATTTTCGGTAATTTGCCAATAGGAACCTCTTATAGCCAGGCAACAAGTAGCACAAAGCATGAGATTGAACATAGTGATTGGATGTTTGATGAGACTAAAACAACGCTTATTTATGCACAAATACATAAAATGGCTAATCAACATCCCAATGAGCCCATTATCCTGGATTTTTATGATGATCGCGGTAATGGAGCAAGAGCTTCCCATGATATTCTTGAACAATTAAGAGATTTTTATACCAAGCATCACGCTTTAATCCCTGTAAATGTGACCTTACGCTTAAATCACTATGCCGGAGGCAACGTTACATTGATGAATGAAATTAAGGGAACAGGATTTATTGATGAAAACTATCAACAAACTGTAAAAGATCTATCTCAGCAAGCAACTACAGATTATAACGATGGGCATTTTAATCCAATTCATGTGGCTACTTATGCAAAGCCTGAGGAACTCAAAAACCGAAAAGCTCGCTCTGTTAGTTCACTTCCTGAGGCGTTTCAAAATATTATTATTGAGAACCCTGTTCCTACTGTATCTGAGGAAGAGTCGTTAGCCCGAAGTAAATTTAATGAGATGTTGAAAGCAATTTCAGAGAAAGCTGAAGCATTAGCTCATACTGGAAATGATCTTTATAATGATGCACTGACGACGCAAAGTGACTCTTATCACAGTTACTTGAATGCTGCTTATGCTGCCCGTAAATTACATACTTCTCTTAATGATGCGGCGCAAACATACTTTCAGGATAATAATAAAGAAGCGTTTAAATCTGCGGCAGAAAATGCAATCAGGGAAGCAAAGGAATCTGAGCTTCAAAATCATCGCGGTTTCTTAAAACAGATTCTAAGTTATAGTAGCCTTGCTGTACTTGCGGTTCTGAGCATCGCGACGCTGGGTGCTGCTTATGTGGTTGCAGGATCTATTAATTATGCACTTAACGGTCAATTTTTCTTCTCTACAAAAATTAATACCGACTCCATTAATAAAGTTACTGAGTTGCAAGATTCGGTAGAAGAGTTAATCGGTTCTCCGTTAGCTATTTAGTCTATTTTTGCGAATAAAAAACCATGTCACTCGACATGGTTTTTTAGTTTTTTTTGCAAAAAAGAATTAAGTTTAAAACCTTAAGTTTTGGCTAGATCTTAACTGGACATATCAAACTGTTCATTGATCAATGACGCCCTGGTACGAGGTCACCAAGAACTAATGGGTTGTGTAAGCTTACCATGATGCTCCGTTGTTTATTTAATTCCGATGCCTTATCGAGGCAAGAAGTGAAAGGAACTTGTTAACCCTATTTCGTTATCCTCATCGGCACTATTACTTGTTTTTCAATTAACTCTATTCTTGAATCACACGCTATCTATTTTAAGGCAGTAGGGTACCAATAAGTTCCTCTAAAGCCATTTTTTCTTTTTAAAATATCTAAATGGCAACCACGCAGAAATAGACATCAATAGCAATGCAATAGGATAACCTACCTCCCAGCGTAATTCTGGGATATGCTCAAAATTCATCCCATAGATGCTTGCAATGAGTGTTGGGGGTAAAAAGATAACAGCAGCTACTGAGAAAATTTTGATAATGCTATTTTGCTCTATATTTATCATGCCTAAAGTGGCATCAAGTAGAAAGTTAAATTTAACGGAAAGAAAGCTCGCATGTTCTCGAAGCGCATCAATATCTTTATGAATTACAGTGAGGAAGGTGCGTGTTCCCTTAGCAGCTTCCGCTGCTTGAGTTTGTTCCCAAAACGATATGAGGCGGGTAAACGTCATTAAACTTTCACTTGTTTTAGTACCAAGATCACCATTCACGCCTATTTGTTGTAGTATTTCTTTATAGCCTGTTCCTGTAGGTGTATTTGTTTTTTGATGGAAAATTAGGTGTGAAATTTCATCATGCTTTCGGCTAATTTTTTCTAAAATATCAGCCAGTCGATCAATAGCTGCGTCCAATAACCCAATTAAAATAACAATAGCATCAAACTCTTTCTTTTTTGAACGTAATAGTTTTGCACTAAATAAATTAAAGGCATGAAGATCAATGTAACGTAAGGTAATCAACATTTTTTCCGTCAGAATAAAGGTAACTACATCAGTTTTAGCTTCAGGTAAATTAGAGAAGGCGACCATGGTTGCTGTCATGTATACTGCATCATTTTCTATATATAAGCGACTGGATGGCTCAATTTCTTCAATTTCCTCTTTAGTAGGAATTTCAATTTTAAATAGTTGTTCTACTATGTGTTCTTCTTCTTTGCTGGGAGAGATCATATCAATCCATAAAGCCTTATGAAGAAGAGGGGCGGTATCAAGGTTTAGATTTTCAGAGACTATACGGGAATCAGTTTGGGAATAGATGATTACCATGTTACTTATCCTTCTCGAATGCTATCAGATTGATTAGACGATAAATTTATATCAATTTCGTTCTTATCTCTAGCTAAGAATTATTTTAGTATGCGTAGGAATAACGCTCCAGCATGTATTATTGATATTAATTTGCTCGTGGTGCACACTGTACTATTGAAAGTCTCTTTTGCCAAATTCCTTCGTGCATGGAAGGGCACGAAATCATCGTTGAATAAATGTCTACTATAGGTTAATGTTGGGCACTTTGATTTTTGGTTTACATCGATGAGATTAACTAGACAGCAAAACAAAAATACTGGAAACCAAGGCACTCGGTTCAATTCATTAATAATGCGAATGGAAGGGTGCAATTTAAAAGCAGATGCTGATAAAAGCACGTACATTTTCTACAGCAAACAGTTAAAAGACAAAGGGCTGGATGAGCTCACCGCTTTATTGACTGGGATGCTGGATAATCGTATTTTCCCTAATACGGTAATTCTAAATCAACTCATTAAACGCCTGTCTCAATTGCATCAACCTCAGTACTCTTTGCTGGTACATCAGATGGCGGTAACCAAAAGCTTGGCCGATGCCATTACTTACGCCAGCACCCTAAATGCGATTGCCAAGAGTAAGAAGCCGGATGCCCAGCTGGCGGTGCAGTTACTTCAGGAAGCCAAGAAGGCCAACTTGGCCAATGCCATTACCTACAACAGCACCCTCGATGCGATTGCCAAGAGTAAGGAGCCGGATGCCCAGCGGGCGGTGCAGTTACTGCAGGAAGCCAAGAAGGCCAACTTGGCTGATGCCATTACCTATGCCAGCACCATCGATGCGATTGCCAAGAGTAAGGAGCCGGATGTAGTGCGCGCGGTGCAGTTACTGCAGGAAGCCAAGAAGGCCAACTTGGCCAATGCCATTACCTACGCGAGCACCCTCGATGCGATGGCTAAGAGCAAGGATCCGGATGCCGCGCGGGCGGTGCAGTTACTGCAGGAAGCCAAGAAGGCACATTTGGCCAATGCCATTACCTACAACAGCACCCTCGATGCGATTGCCAAGAGTAAGGAGCCGGATGCCGAGCTGGCGGTGCAGTTACTGCAGGAAGCCAAGAAGGCAAACTTGGCTGATGCCATTACCTACAACAGCACCCTCGATGCGATTGCCAAGAGTAAGGAGCCGGATGCCGAGCGGGCGGTGCAGTTACTTCAGGAAGCCAAGAAGGCAAACTGGGCTGATGCCATTACCTACAACAGCACCCTCGATGCGATTGCTAAGAGTAAGGAGCCGGATGCCGAGCGGGCGGTGCAGTTACTTCAGGAAGCCAAGAAGGCAAACTTGGCTGATGCCCTTACCTACGCCAGCACCCTCGATGCGATTGCTAAGAGTAAGGAACCGGATGTAGTGCGCGCGGTGCAGTTACTTCAGGAAGCCAAGAAGGCAAACTTGGCTGATGCCATTACCTATGCCAGCACCCTCGATGCGATTGCTAAGAGTAAGGAACCGGATGTAGTGCTGGCGGTGCAGTTACTTCAGGAGGCCAAGAAGACAAAATTGGCTGATGCCATTACCTACAACAGCGCCCTCGATGCGATTGCCAAGAGTAAGCAGCCTGATGCCGAACTGGCAGAAGCCTTGATTAATGAGGCCATAGAGCAATTTAAGCTGGGTGATATGAAGAAGGGGGCAAGACTAAACTTGCATGGAATGTCATTTGGCATGGTCTATTTCGGACTCAAAAGTCGTGTGCAGCAGGAGATGAAGGCAAAGGACTCTATTTCAGCGCTCACTTTAATCTATGGGAAAGGGCTGCATAGTAGTTGTTCAGGGGAAGAGGTTCATCCGGTCAAACAGGCCGTATTGCGCGTGGTCGATGAACTCTCAGACCAAGGGGTTTCTGGTCAAGAAAATAGAACTAATCAGGGGGTATTTGAGCTGTCTATACAACCCCGCCAGGTTCAATCCAACACCGTCAACCCCAACCATTTTTTTGCTCCCGGACTTAATCCTCATTCCAAACCCTTTGTGTTTAAATCCCTGGATGGTATTCAGCCTCGGTTTTAGGCATCTCCCATACTGTTAGAGCCCAGAGTTTGGGCTCTCTTTTTTCTTTACTTCACCTGCGGTTGCGGCTTTGTTTCTTAACCCCCTGCATGGTTACTTTTTCTAAAATTTAGGCGGATCTATAGGTTGCAGGCATCTCCAATGAAGTCATTTTATTGAGTACACCACAACCAATCATGGTCTCTTGTTTTTGTCTTGCAAAATCGCTGGCATGTAGGGTATTCCCTAGAATTTTTTTAAAAAGTTCGCTTGATTAATTAACGTTCAATAGTTGTGTTTTAGTGGATCCTTTACAACTAGTTGCTAACCAAGCAGGAGGGGAACAAATCACCCGTTTACTTACCTGAATCATTTTGCGTAACAATTGTGTCTGCGCGCAGACCTATTGTAGGGAAAGGAAGTGGATAGAGAACTCTCTAGCATAAATGAAGAACAGTTATATTCTGATATCAGTCAATTGATAGAGGTCACTCAGCAACGAACCTTGCATGAAATTAATAGGGCAGGGGTTCTATTATATTGGCATATAGGGCGGCGTATTAATCACGATATATTAAAACATGATCGAGCGGCTTACGGTGCGAATGTTATAAAAACTCTAGCAGATTAGTTACAGACAAAATCCGGAAAAGATTTTGGTTTGCGTGTTATACATCGATGCGCACAATTCGAGAATTTTTTTTCTGATGAGAGGATTGTTTTATCTTTAAGTCAGCATTTGAAATGGACTCATTTTGTGTCTCTACTAAACATTAACAACAAGCTTAAAAGAGAGTTCTACCCTGAAATGTGTCGAATTGAGAGATGGAGTACAAGAGAGTTCTCGAAAAAAATTGACGAGATGTTATTTGAAAGAACAGCAATTGCTAAGAAAGCTGAGGATGTGATTGAAAAAGAAATCTCAAAATTACGTGAAACGAAGATATTAGAGCCTGATTTAAGTATTCAAGACCCCTATATTTTTTCATATTTAAGTTCTGATGTATTAAATGATGAGGAAACTTTAGAAGATGCGATTTTAAAAGACATTGAGGAATTTTTATTAAGTATGGGAAAGGGTATGTAATTATAGGACATTAAGTAATCATTATTAATGAGGTCTTTAAAGTTAACAATTTGAGAACGATACGCCCCTAACATTAACTTAGAAAAATTAACCCGAATTAACTTTAACAGTTATGTTTGACGACCTTTTTAAAAATTGGACGTCAAGTGGTCAGAATAGTAACTAAACCTCCGTTTATTTAACTAAAATTAAATCGAGACTGTAGATAAATTTGTGTAACTGTCTATCCTTAGCCTTTAAGGCTGGTATGATAGACAGTTACACAAATTTATCTACAGTCTCCCGAGATCCTTATAAAAAAGAGGTATGTTCAATTTTTAGTCTCTATGAACCCTCGAGTTAAATGGCATTGTCAGCCGTGTAGAACATCACAGCATTAGAAACCCTCTTGCTAAATGGGGTTTTTAGATGCGAAGCAGCTTGAAAACCTGTAGAAGAAATAAGTAGTCTTCGACTTGCCGTTAGAGGGTGCTATTCATAGAGCGTCCAATATATATTTCAGCTGAGCAAACTGCATCCGTGTTAAAGTGTTTAAAGCATTTTATATAAATAAGTCCTTACTAACTACACATATATTATTTAAAATGTAAAAAATTATTTTCTTTTTGGTGATTCAGGCCTATAAAAGAACATGAACAACATTCCTAAGAAAATAATGAGCAATGAACTACGAAATCGTAGATTGCATGATTATTTGTATGTAATGACATTTTTAGAAGGGGCACTAATACATCCCAATAAACAAACCACTTGATTGTTTATTAAACGGACTCATAATCTTGCTGTGCTTGTAAGTATAATTTTATTAGCTGGGCTAAGTTTTTGGCTTGAACCTTATTCATAATATTTGAACGGTGAGCCTCTACTGTAGAAATGGAAATAGAAAGTTCATGGGCTATTTGCTTATTTAATTTTCCATCGATAATGAGCTTTATAATTTGCTGTTCACGTTTAGATAAACTGTTGATGCGTTTATTGAGGAGGTGCAGTGATTCGTTATTGACAGACTGATTTATATGTTTTTGAACTTTTTCCAAAAGAACCTGTTCGTTGAATGGCTTTAAAAGAAAGTCTTTTGCACCAAGTTTCATTGCTCTTACAGCCATAGGAATATCACCATAGCCCGTAATGACGATTACAGGTAAAAATATTTTTTGTTGTTTTAGTTTCTCTAAAAGTTCTAATCCGCTTATATCCGGAAGACGGACGTCGGTGATAAGCAATCCAGCATTTTTCGGGTCATAATTTTGTTGAAAAGAGGATGCGGTTCTATAGGTTTCTACTTGAAATTGTATAGACTCAAATAGCCATTGTAACGAATCACAGACAGCCGGTTCATCATCGATGATAAAGATGGTTTGCTTATTTGTTTGCATAACAATTCCTAATATCCTTATTCTGAGTCTAAGTTAGCTTTTATAGATATCCCTATAAAACATAGTGAAAACCAGGAGCAATTTACATAAATAGTCCCCTGGAGTTATTCAATTTAAATCATAACTTCTACATCATGTGCTTGCATGCCTTTTGTTCCTTTCGTGAGATTGAAAGAAACTTTTGCTCCAACAGGAAGGGATTTAAATCCGCTACCTAATATTCCACTAAAATGAACGAAGTATTCTTGTCCTTCGCTTTGAATAAAGCCAAAGCCTTTATCATCTCTAAACCATTTAACAGTGCCATTTTTCTTTTCAGACATGATTGTCCCTTTTTCATGAATTAAATATAGTTTGCGAATTATAGATGGATTTTTTTTAAAATTTGTATCGTGGAAAACATTAGTTTTATGAGAAAATATCCTTAAATTAAGTTGGTGATTTTTTCTAGAAAAAGGTCCGTCTTAAACGGTTTTTCTATAAACTCATCAATTTCGTTGTTTAATTGGGAGTTAATAATATTTTCTTTAGCGCAGCCGCTCATCATGAGAATTTTTAGTTTGCAGGAATTGCGCTTAATTTCCTGTACTAATTCAAGCCCATTCATTGAGGGGATGTTCATGTCAACGATCAAACAGCCATCCCATTCGGGAGAATATTGTTGTAATAATTGAATAGGGTGGTGAAAAATTTTTAACTCCAATGCATCTTTGTAAACTGAGCTCAATAGAAAGAATAATGCCTCGCAGAGAGCTTCATTATCATCAACAATATAGAGTTTAATTTTTTTCATTAGATGCATCGAATGGTAGGCTGAGGACAAAGCAAGCTCCTTTTCTATCATCATCTAGAAAAGTGAGTTTTCCACCATGATTTTCAATCAAAGTTCGGCATATATGTAAGCCAATACCATGCCCTTGCTTTTTCGTGGTGAAGTAGGAGGTTAATATTTTATCTATATATTCTTTCGGTACTCCTGGCCCATTGTCCCGAATCGTGACTTGCACGTATTGTTCCGATGTTGATGTTTCAATCGTAAGTTCGGGGTTTGCTTCATTACTATTTTGAAATGCTTCAATACTATTTCGCGTTAAATTTAAAATAACCTGAATAATGTGGGTTTTATTAACAGATACCCAAGGAAGGTTATCTTCTAAATTTAGAGTGATTTTCAATTTAAGATCGAGTAATTCATAGTGAAAAATAGATAGGGCATCATGTATTAATTGATTAATATCTGTTTTTTCCACGTAAACATGTTCCTCACGAATGAATTGTTTCATATTTGAAATAATCTCTCCGGCAAGTTCTGCTTGCGAGGAAATTTTTTCTAATGGGAGTGACAGTGTTTCTGCTAAATTATCGGAGTAAGATTTATTTTTCAGTATAAAAAGACAGCTCTGGCTGTAAGTGGCAATGGCTGTTAAGGGCTGGTTGATTTCATGTGCTAGTGCAGTAGACATTGCATTAATAACACTATTTTTGCATGTCTTTGTAATGTCTGCTTGAAGTTTATGTTGTAACTTATAATTGGTAGTGTCTTTGATGCGGAAAATTAATTCGTTTTTTTGGCTATAAGCATTATATATGGAGTGGAGTCGTATCTCGTAACAGTAATAAATATCACTCTCTTTATTTGGATTTTCAATAGATATGCTAGTTTTTTGGCCTGCAAGAGCATTTTTGCAGGCGTTGATAATTTTTGTTTTTAATCGTGTTTGTTCAGGAAGGGATTTGTCCATATTCATGCCGACACTAATGCTTTGTGACGTCATCCGCAGTAGAAGCTCTGTGAATAATTGATTGCTAATTTTAACATTTAACTCATCATCCAATACGGCAATAGCATCGTCGGCATGATGAAATAATTTATTGATTAGAGTTAAGAGTTCAATATCATGGGTATTACTTTGTGATGGACGTATAGACGTAGTTTCTATTCCATCAATAGCAATAAATTTTTTTCCAACCATGCTGCATTGGAAAATCACATTTCTTGATGTGCCGTCTTGTTGAAAGATTTCGATTTCATATGTTTGTTTTAAATTAGTGTGTACTAATTGTTTGATTTTTTCTATAAATGGTTTTTGGTCTTTTGTCGAAATGTAATTAAGCAAAGATTGATTTATTAATGATTTTCTTCTTGTTCCTAATAGGCGAGATGCGGAACTATTAAGTTTTTTAATAGAAAAGGAAGTATCAATTATAAAAGAAATAAAAGAGTTATGGGGTTTATTTATCAGTTTTAGAGGGGATTTTTTTGAAAAAACCCTAGTTAATATCGATTGGTTTAGCTTATTTATTATATTCACTTCATCCCAATTAATAAGTATAAAAATTTTTCTTTTATAGCAAAGACATTTATAAGAATTTTAACTTAATTTATAGTGCAAAGTTAACGTGTTTAAACGTGTTTAAATGTTTTTGAATTCTAGTAAAAATTAATATTTTGTTGAAAAAGAAAATTAATGTTCTATCAAGGAGAATAATAGTGTTAACGCGTTGTTTTTAGATGAGGACGCCTCATTACTTATTTGTATTCAACTTGTGTAGAATCTGATTTAATTTATTTTTTTCTTGCCTATGTTAACAAAAAAACAAACAAAGTAAAGCTTATGGCCTGGTCAAAAAGCAATCTGTTGGCGGGGTTGATAAAAATAGAAACCTTAGTTAACTAAAAATGGTTCAGAGGGATTGCACCGCCTATTATTCGTTTTATAAGTTACGTGAAAATAATAAATAATAATATTTTGTTGGGGTTTACTATCTATGAGGGTGCTTGTTCTTTTTACCCATGAAACTGCTGTGGTAGTGGCGATACACGCTGTCATTTTATTTATTTAAGGTAAGTATGGAATGTTAATAAAAATCAAATAGATTAAGGATTTCCATAAATTGCCCATGAAAATACTAATTGTATATTTGTTGGCTTTTCTTAATATAGGCTCTTCTTCAGCTTGCGAAGGGTTGGTTTCATGGATGCTAAAAAAAACTTGTTCTCTTTTTTATCGGTGTTTTTTTTATCAGTGCTTTTTTATTCATAAAAGCATCAAACGCTGTGCAAGCTAAAAAAGACAGTGAGGCTTTAACTATTTTACTCACTGTAGATGAGGGAGAAATCGCTGCAGCCGATGAACTATTAAAAAAAGTATGTTCTCCTCAAGTTAAACAGTATGCACAAATGTTAAAAAGGGAACATACAGCAAATATACATAAAGCTATAGAACTAAGTAAAAATGCACAAATAGGGATTACTCCAACAGTAATAACGGGCTCATTAAAAAAGCATAATAAAAAAGAACTGACTCATTTATATTCTTTAAAAAATACTGAATTAGAAAAAGAATACATAAAAATGATGATCCATGGCCATCATAGAGTATTGCATATGATGGATTATAGTTTGCTTAGAACTATTTCTAATCCCGCTTTAGAACGGTTAGCACTTGAAGCTCGACCACAATTAGAAAAGCATTTAAAAGAAGCAAAATTAATTCAAAAAACACTCAACGCTTAGTGTTCTATCAATACTAGGCTAGTAACACCAGCCGTTTATCCAGGAAATGAAATACATTAGGCTTTTTGCTGCGATCTTTGGCGTACGGCATAAATTCAACCAGGCTTACAGAGGAAATTAGCTCGAGTATTTTATCCTACCGTTCTGAAGCTAAAGAAGAATAGTATTTTCCGGATAGGCTTTAAAACCCACCCGAATTTTAGTTAAAAATTTCCAAGATTCATATGATTGGACAAGTCCTCGATACTCTATCACAACCCCCTGGCTTTAATGGAGCATCTTGAAGAGACACATAATGTCTTAAACTGTTTTGATGCACAATCGGAACAAAATAATCCCGATAAACTGCCATATGAATTAAGTTCGTATCACCATAATCAATATCCTCTTCCATAACGGTGTGGCAACCTTGAGTATCTATAAGAAGATGTTCGATAAAAAATTCGTCCTTAATCGAACCATCCTCAAAAAAATCAATGAGATGAACCTTCATGTTATATGTTTCACAAAAGATGCGGCCATCAATATTCCGGTCACCGGCAATAATCGTTTTCTCATGCAAACCTGTATCCGCTTTGATTTCCTCAGCAGTATATTGAATCGTGTTCATATAATTGAGATAATTATAGCGCGCCTGTTGTTCTGCTGCTGATGGATCCATATATCCATATTGAGCTTCCGTTAAAAATCGCTGATATACCCAGTTCTCTTCTTTATTTTTTTCCTCAAGTTTTTGGACGTATTCATGTGATACCAAACGTAACCCTTTCGCACAATAAGTATCATTCATACCCTTTTGATTATTTAGACATTGTGACATGACATTAAAAAAACAGCCGTTATTTGTCCGCATTTTTTGGGAAAATAAACTGGTGGGAAAATGTATTTTCAATAATTCATCCAGCTGTTTTTCTTTTTTATGCCATTTTAAAAGTCCTGTAAGATCGTTAAAGATTCAATGATGCTTAAAGGATATGGGAAATTCAAGTAGAGCGTAGTATTACTATTAATAGTGGCCTAGATATAACCTCAGCGTTTAGTTAGAGAATGAAATGGTTTGGCCATTTTTGTTGCGCTTCTTAGTGTAACTTTTTCCTTCTAATAATTACAGGTTATAGTGATGAGAAGCGTGTCCATTTGCCTTGTAATGAATTAGGCAAAATAATCATAAAAAAATGGGGAAAGTTCTGCTGTAAATCCGGATAAAATGCTGTACAATATGCGACAATTTATTATCCATTAAATTTTATAAGAGTATTATGACTGACTTAAACCTTTATAGAAACATTGGAATCTTCGCTCACGTAGATGCCGGAAAAACCACTACTACCGAACGTATTCTTAAGCTGACGGGTAAAATCCACAGAATGGGTGAGGTTCACGAAGGTGAATCAACAACCGATTTCATGGAGCAAGAAGCTGAGCGCGGTATTACAATTCAGTCAGCAGCTGTAAGTTGCTTCTGGAAAGGTACTCGCTTTAACGTTATCGACACCCCAGGACACGTTGACTTCACTGTTGAAGTGTATCGTTCACTGAAAGTTCTTGATGGTGGTATCGGGGTATTCTGTGGTTCAGGTGGTGTTGAGCCTCAGTCTGAAACGAACTGGCGTTATGCGAACAATTCAAAAGTATCTCGTTTGATTTTCGTAAACAAACTCGACCGTATTGGCGCGAACTTCTTAAAAGTTACCGAGCAAATTAAAAAAGTATTGGGTGCAAATCCTTTAATTATGACTTTACCAATCGGCTTCGAAGATACTTTCGTAGGGGTTGTTGATTTATTATCTCGTAAAGCCTATGTTTGGGATGACTCAGGACTGCCAGAAAATTACAAGGTAACTGATGTACCTGCTGATATGCATGATGACGTGGAAATGTATCGTGCACAATTAATTGAAACAGCACTTGAAATGGATGATGATTTGTTAATGGCTTACTTAGATGGTCAAGAGCCTTCTTTAGAAGACATTAAGCGTTGCATCCGTAAAGGTACGCTTGAATTAGCATTCTTCCCAACTTATTGCGGTTCTGCATTCAAGAACAAAGGTATGCAATTATTATTAGATGCAGTAGTTGATTATTTACCTGCTCCTCATGAAGTTAATCCTCAGCCTTTAACTGACGCTGAAGGTGAGCCAAATGGTCAATTCGCAATCGTTTCTCCTGATGAGCCATTCCGTGCCTTGGCATTCAAAATTATGGATGACCGTTTTGGAGCGTTAACTTTCGTACGTATCTATTCAGGAAAACTAAATAAAGGGGATACAATTCTTAACTCCTTTACAGGTAAAACTGAGCGTGTTGGCCGTATGGTTGAGATGCATGCGAATGAGCGTAGTGAATTACAAAGTGCTGAAGCAGGCGATATTATTGCGATTGTAGGTATGAAAAACGTGCGTACCGGCCACACTCTTTGTGATCCTAACCACGAATGTACTCTAGAAGCGATGGTATTCCCTGAGCCAGTAATCTCTATTGCTGTTTCGCCGAAAGATAAAGGCGCGACTGAAAAGATGGCTGTTGCGATTGGTAAAATGGTTGCAGAAGATCCAACATTTAGAGTAGAAACTGATGAAGATTCAGGTGAAACTATTCTTCGTGGTATGGGTGAATTACATCTTGATATTAAAGTAGACATTCTGAAGCGTACTTATGATGTTGAGTTAGTTGTAGGTCAACCACAGGTTGCTTACCGTGAAACGATTACTAAACAAGTCAATGACAGCTACACGCATAAGAAGCAATCAGGTGGTTCTGGTCAGTACGGTAAGATTGACTATACTATTCAGCCTGGTGAGCCAAACTCTGGATTTACCTTTTCTTCAACAGTTGTGGGCGGTAACGTTCCTAAAGAATTCTTCCCAGCAATTGAGAAAGGTTTCCGTTCAATGATGGGTACTGGTACGTTGGCAGGTTTCCCTGTGCTCGATGTGGCCGTTACCTTGACTGATGGTGGTTATCACCCAGTTGACTCTTCTGCAATCGCGTTTGAAATTGCAGCAAAAGGCGCGTTCCGTCAATCAATTCCTAAGGCAGCACCACAATTGCTTGAGCCTGTTATGAAAGTTGACGTATACAGTACTGAAGATGATGTAGGTAACGTGATTGGTGACTTGAACCGTCGCCGCGGTATGATCTCTGGTCAAGAGCCAAGTGCTGCTGGTGTACGTATCAAGGCCGATGTTCCTCTTTCTGAAATGTTTGGTTACATCAGTACTTTACGTACTCTTACTTCAGGCCGTGGTCAATTCTCAATGGAATTCTCTCACTATGCTCCTTGTCCAAATAGCGTAGCTGAAGCAGTAATTGCCAAAGAAAAAGAAAAGAAAGCCGCTGCTAAGTAATGTAAGTAGTGACTTTAAAAAGCCCTGTCAGTTTATACTGATGGGGCTTTTTTTTATCGTAAATAAACATAAACTATTAAAGACTACTGTTGAGTAGGTAGCTATTTAGTGCACCACGTATGAATCAAAAGATCTCTACAGTGTTCTTAAATGGAGCATGGTCGAGAATTTATTCCAGCAGTCTCAGCCATAGGACTGAAAAACCTTTTTTTGGCAATATCTTCTGGTTCTATTACTTCATCAGCTAAACCAAGCAGGGGACCGAGAATTTCTGGGTATTGCTTATAAAGTTTATTTAATTTGTCGTTTTTGGAACTTTTCGTTGTGAATTCTTGTAGTTGCTCGGGAGTTAGGGCAGTTCCTTGATAAATACATAAGACTAATTGATTGATTCTTGTGTCTATAAATAGAGCCCCAACCTCATTTTCAGTGAGTTGTTTACAGATCCGATTTACATTTTGCAGTTGTGCATACGGTATTGCTAAAAGACGTTCTAAGAATTGAGGAGATAATTCGATTTCTCTCTTCACTGTAGAGGGCTGCAGTAATTTTAATGCTTTGATGATAATCGTGAGTTCATAAATTAAGCGATAATTTGAGGTTGACCTTAATACCGCATCACTTTGTTCATTGAAAATAAATTCCAAACTGCTTTTTGATAAGGGCATATGTGCTAAATGAAGTAAATAAGCAATTGTGATCAAAAAATCACTACTCAATAGCTGTTGATGAGCCTTAATATAATCATGTAGTTTTTCTCCGTTTGCCCCTGCTATTTCTGGTTCCTCACTAAGCATTCGATAAAGATTTTCGATGGTATTTTGAATCAATGGCTTTTTCTCTGAAGCATTGAGAAAAAGAGACAGTATCGTTAGATTTTGCGTGCAATTGATGCGCATAGCTTGAAAGGGAAGGGCTTGGAGGTCAAAGGGGTCATGTACCTCTCTTTCCCATTGCTCTAGAGTATGCACTTGTTGCTGTATTAATTCGGCGATGCAGTATTTTTTACTGAGCACCCTCTTTATCAAAGGAGTGGTAATTAGAGGACAGTTTAGCAATTCACTCAGCAAGGGAATGTTTGAGTAGCATACTAAAGATTCTGCCTGCTGGTTTAAAATGATGAGGTTCGTCAAAGAAATATTTTTCTTCTGTCGGATGACATGGCTCATTAGTTGCAAGTTAAGTTGAATGCCTTGCTCACTTGCGCTAATAAAGTGTCGTGCGATAGAGCGGATGAGTAGTTCTTCATTGTCATTACGTGCATTCTTTAACCCTTTGGCTAATAAAGTTAATAGAGATTTATCTCCGTATAAGTTGGGATAATTTTGAAAACTAACGAGAATGGCAGAAAGATGGGAGGCTTGGGCACTGTAATGAAACAATAAATTAGTATTGAACTTGTTAAGGAGTTTTTTGAATTTTAATTCTTCAAGTGCATGGTAGACATCCAATGCATGGTAAGGATGGCAATGCTCAAAGCGTAAATGATATGGTTCATAGTCAGAAAATTGCTGTGTCAGTTGCTGGATATCAATCCCAAATTGTTGATTAATTTCACTCGCTCGAGCTTTAAACTCAGGAGTCAATTTAATCAGCCCAAAATAAAAGAGTAAGGGGTCTTCAATCAATCGTTGATAAAGAAAGGTAAGAACATAATCGGGTGAGCTGACGCAACCATTGGTACTCGAATCGCCAGGTAGATCATTCAGTTCTTCTATAGACTCTTTCATATTTGGAAATTCCGTTATGGCACTATTCAATTTAGGAATGAGAAAGTCCATAATGAAACGAAACTCATTCGTTGAAAGAAGGGCCAAGGCAATGAAATGATATTGACCGTCATGCGCGGCAATACTGAATGGAGTGCAACTAAGCTCATGTGCTGTTTCCAGATTTTTGCTCACAAATTTGGATGGTAAGCTAATCAGGCGTTTATTTTTCGAATGAAAATCCAGATATAAAGTTTGTGGGCTAATAAGACCAAAACATGGTTCCATTTGAATTTGATGCTGAGGGTTGCACATTCGTGCAATCCATTCCAGAAGATGGATCGGTGGAACTAAATAATGGGTTTTTCCATTATGATCAGCCAAGGTTATCGGTGAACAGATGGTTGTATCATCAGAAGGTAAAAGTAGTGTTTCTAGTAATTCATCTTTAAACGGTTGCTGGGTTTCTTCAATGGCAATAAAGATGCTACCAAGGCCTAGGTTGGCTTGTAATCTTGTTTTTATATGGTCAGGCTCAATGTTTGGATAACCGTATTGTATGTGCTTTATATAGGCATCGAATAGCATTTTATGCTCTGGCCTAGTGAGGTTGATCGCCTCAACCTTGTCATAGCTGCGTTTTGCCAGCAAATACATGTATTGTTGAAGAAAGTCCTGCTTAGTGATTGATAATATAGATTCATATTTTTTCTGGCGGATCTTTGTTAAAAAGCCCGCAATAAATGGTTGGTCTTTTGCTTCTTCTAATTCCTTTTCCAAGTATTGTCGGCAAAGATAAAGGTAAGCCAAGTAGATTTCAATGTCTGGGTGATCAAACAGCGGATGGTCTATTTCACCTTGTTGTATAACCTGTAGTAGTGCTTCTAAATAATCGCGATTAGATATTGGTGGATTGACTCCAGGAGCCAAGGCTTGTTCATCAAAAGTATTAATTAACAGGGTTAATTTACTATTTTTTACATAAGTAAGAAGCATGACAGAAATCCTGGGCGTTATGACTGAGTATTCTGGTGGGGTAGTGTTTTTTTTGGTTGAAATTTTAACATATAGAGGCTTTCTTTGAATAGTCAAAGACAAAATTTATTGAATTTTTCATGGCATGGCTTGGAGTAGTACAGACTATGTTTGCTGGACTTAAAAGCCCAGCCTGCCTTAAGTTATTCGTTATCTTTGTTTTCCAATTTATGACCATCGAGATGGCGCTCTTGACGTTCATTTTCTTGCTTGGCAATTTGCTTTTCCTTTTTGGTCCTGCCAAATTTAACGCGATTTTCAGAAGCTTTCTTTTCTTTTTCTACACGAGCTTTTGCCTTTCTTTTTTTGTTAAGATTAATGATTTCTGCCATAGTACTCTCTATCGATACGCTCTTTATACTATAGCGCAGCCAGCTATGAATCAAAAGGTACGCACGGCTACAATACTAATAATCTATTGACAATTTATGGAGCTTTAAGGAACTATCGCGTGTAGATGATTATTAAAATCAAGTCCCTATGGGACGGTAGTTAGGAACAAATCATGGACAACCTCTACCTAAACTTACAGTAGATGATTCCGTTAAGGAAGCTAGCTGTTTATATGATGTTACGCCGGATCATCAATTTGTTATTGATAATCATCGTGATTACCCACAGATCGCTTTTGCTGCGGGACTATCTGGTCATGCATATAAAATGTGTAATATTCTCGGCCAAATATTGGTAGATCTTGTAACCAAACAATCAACAGAGTTCGATATTTCGTTCTTATCATTAAATCGTTTTTAAGTATATTTTGGCGGCTAGCAACTACATACTCATCGCAACTTTGTCCATACCCCAAGGCTTTCCCTCTGGGGCTAGTGAAGATTTCTTAGCGTCTACGGACCAGTCCGATCCCCCGAAAATAGATTGATATAAGTGCAATTAGTTGATTAAATAAAAAAATTGGTAGGTTATAATGAGAAGAGAACACCTTACCTACTAGCGACAGCATGAATATGGAACCATTATGAGCATTATAGATAGCCGATTAACATCGATTAATTCTTTTGGAGAATTTGATGCATTAAAACAAAACCCTGAATTTTTTGAGGACGTGGTAAGAACAATTCTTGCGCGACACAACTTGCCTTTGTTCTTTGAATATTTATAAAACTATATTGCTGATTTGGTCAGAAGATATATTAACTTCCTGATGAACGTGAATCCTTGTTTTATCCCCAGAAAAGAAGGAGTAGGATGAGAGAGAGTGTCTCACCACATTTTTTGCTTTATCCATCGATTTGTAAAAAACAGGCTCGGCTACAATATCGTGTATCCCACCGATAATCCCACCCAGCGCTCCTAGAAAAACACTCCAACCAACCAACGTGAAAGGAGCACCAACTACAAAACCTAAGGCTAAACCTACAACTGCACCAATAATTGTTCCCCGGCCTGTACCCACTGCAATACGCTGGGTCCAAGGTAGGGTATCTGCACTCATTGTTCTTTCATCGGGCTCTATTTTGCGGGCTAAACACATAATAAATAAACCTGCAAACCAGCCAACGAGGCTACCAAGAGCAGAGCCAATAAGGGCGGCATGAATTAACCCCGCTCCAGGACAGAATGTGTAAGCAAGTACAATACCTATATAGCTAAAAAAATTAGCAGTGCTACGGGCGGCGTAAGACCAGCTGTTTTCAGTAGAGCAGGAAACTCCCCAAGACATTTCAAAATAAGAAGATACTTTTTGACCATAAAAACCTAAACCTAGGCCGGCAATAATTGAAAGAGCGCTTGCACCAAGAGCAATAGCGATTTCGACACTTAGGCCGGGTATAAGTGCAGGTCCTAAAAGTCCACCTAAAACTGTACCTAGAGCCACACCAAGAGTGAGACCTGAGCGAACGTAATTGTTATTAAACAGTGAGCGATCTTCGGTCACCAAAATGCCTCGGGCTTTTTCCTCCTCTTTGTTACGCGTCATATAATTAATAAGTGGTACAAAAGCCATGACCGCAAAAAAGGTAGCTACTGCAGCAATCGCGCTGTAGAGGGTTATATTGCTTGTGCTTGTTAGTGTGTCACAATCATCTAGGTAGGAGGAGAGGCCACCAATAAATTGTCCCATAGAAGCCCCCAGAACAAGGGCTGTTTTAGCATATTTGGACCATCCTTCAGCGCCCATTTGCGCATCAATGCTTTCTTCTTCTTGCGGTAGGCTGCCATCATAATGGTGAAGAATAAAGGCAAATAGACCGATCATTGAACCCATAAGCATGCTGTGCAGGGAAATGGATAGCTTGCGATTCGATAAAGAGCTGTTTAGCGAAGCAAAAATAATTCCTAAGGAAGAGCCTAGGCTTGCGAGGGTTTTTAAGTTTCGATATAAGGGATTTTTTGAATTGGGTTTCGTATATAAATCAAAATGCATACAAATACGATGAATCAGTTGTTCTCCTAATACCCAACAAATAAAGGTGGCAATGGTGTTGCTTAAGTTGAGTTTCATGCTGGAATCACCATCAATATCCTCAAGTGCATAATAGATGGCTATTGCTATGGCTCCTGTCATCGGTTTTGCTAATTCAACATAGCGTGCTTGATAGTTTGCTGTTTCTTTTAATACTAGGCCCATATTTATTAATCCCACTATTAATTGATAATTGGCTATCTTTTTTTCTTACTGACAGCAAGATAAGCATTTGGCGCGCATAATAAATTGATATAAAATAATAAACAATGACCAAGTTTAGAATCACATTGATGCAAAATTTGCATGAATCTAATGGGTATATAAAATGACTGATTTTATAATTAGTGATGCATTGGTATTTTTAAGCGTGGCGGAAGAGGGGAGTTTTGCTGCTGCGGCTAAAAAATTATTTATTTCCTCTTCGGTTATCAGCAAGCGAATTAGCCGTTTGGAAAATCAACTTCGCGTCCAATTGATTCAAAGAACCACGCGCACAATGGCGCTTACTGAAAGTGGTCAGCTCTTTTATGAGCATTGCAAACGGATTAAATCTGAAATTAATGATGCGGCCGATAAAATCCAGCAACAACATCAAATTCCATCGGGGCTTTTGCGGATTAATGCGCCGATGAGTTTTGGCCAGGTTCATCTTATTCCGGCGGTGAATGATTTTCTGGTTTTGTATCCGGAAATGAAAATCGAATTAATTCTTGGCAGTCAATATGCGAATTTTATTTACAAAGGATTAGATTTGGCCATTTTCATTAATGACTTGCCAGATACCTCTTTATTAAAATCGCGAAAAATTGCGATTCGTGACAGTGGTGTTTTTGGTTCTCCAGACTATTTTACACGATTTGGTGTACCTGAAACTCCAGAAGATCTAACACAGCATAATTGTCTTATTTATCAATCTGAGCCAGGAAATTCATTGGGTATAGGGCAAAAACATGAATGGCGTTTTTATGATAAAAAAGAAAAATTGAGTATTCCTGTATCTGGGAATCTACGTATTAATAGTAATCAAGGTTTGGTAAAAGCGGCATTAGCTGGAGTAGGTTTAGTTAAGTTATCTAGTTTTATGGTTACGGAAGAGGTTAAAGCCGGTAGATTAGTTAGTGTGTTAAGTGACTATTGTGCGCATGATATTAATATTCATGCAGCTTATCCAAACCAACGTTATTTACCTTCTAAAGTACGGGTGTTTATTGATTTCCTGTTGGAACGATTTGATTCAGAAAATTATTGGAAAAGTATTTGAGCGGGTGTGTAACCGATGAAATTTATAAAAGTTGTAGCCCGTATTCGCGCGGCGTAATACGGTAGGGGTGCTAATAGGGCTACGGTTATGAATTTTATAATTTATTGATTAAACTCGAGTTTGAATTATTTAACTCGTGCTGTTGAACCTGTTCAAACGGTTTTTGAAGCACGTAACACTGATATAAAGAATCAGGAATAACGGAGTACATGGATGGTGTTCTTTTACTGGTTCCCAAGACGTTTAAATGATATTTCTCTTCAAATTCCTTTTTAGTAAAAAGTACAGGTGATAAGCCTGAGGCCAGCATCATTCCATGAGTACTCAAGAGCGGTAATAAGCGCTCTAAGTTTTTTTCTGCATCGACTCTAGTGACAATATTTTCATTAATAGGGCCTCCAGAAAGGATAATGCCACGAACTTTTTTGCAATATTTTTTATAGTCATCTGATTTGCTAAAACTCTCTACTGTCATATTGATTACTTCGATATCATATTGTGCGTAGGGCGCAAAGTTTATTTGGGCAGTAGCATATTGAGATGGGTCCGGTTCTATAAATATATATTTGAACCCGGCTTGTTCCTGGATGAGTCTATCGATAAGTTTTATCGCTAAACGCCCTTTTCCACCGCCGACGTCCATAAGAACCAGTGGGGTGTGTTTTTGGGCTAAAGGTAGGATATATTGGACAAATTTTTCCACCATAAATACATCGCTTACTTCATCATAGTGTGCTTCGACTTCCGCAGATTCCCAATTACTTTGCCAAAATAATGTGGTCAATGGTTTTACTTGAGTGCGGAATTGTTTTTTAGAGATAACTTCAATATTTTCTTCGGGAATATTATTAATCAATAGTTTAATTGATTCATCAAAATCTTCTGCTTTGCAGAAAAAATGTTTTTTGGCGCATGCTTTTTTAAATTCAAAAGTAATATAATAACTGGCTTCTGAAACCTCCGCGATCATCCCCTCAAACTCGGTAATTTTGAGTACGGAAATTTCATCATGATACGCTGCAACATCTAGGTGGGTTGAGGTTTGATGCGCTGGGCGCAATGCATTTTGAACGTACTGGTTTAATTTAAATTCATTATCTATTTCTAGGATAGTACCGTATTGTGCTATTGCTGTTTTTAGTGTTGCTACATTATAATTTTTAGTTCCAGAAAGACATGGATTTTTCTGGTGAACATCCATACATAGGGCGTACAAATATTGTATTGCATTGGAAATTAGATGGTTTCTATCTTGGTTATGATGCATGTAGTCATTCTCTATATTTAGATAAATAGGCAAATAATAGCACAGTTAGCTTATTAATTGAAATGTTCGCTGGCCTACCCATAAAGCAGAGCAATTCGGTTTAGATACCGAAGATTTTTATAGTTAATTTCATTACTGCAAAAACATTAAAATAGTGGGCTTTTAATCGATTTGTGCCATAGAAGCACTGGATAATTCATACAGTTATTGCAAAGGATAGTGTATAATAAAGCCACAACTAATTTCCGTATTTAAAGTGAGTTCAGATGAGTTACGTAATTTCTGCGCTTTATAAATTTGTATTATTAAGCGACTATTTGCAGTTACAAGAGCCTTTATTAAGTTTTATGAAACTTCATAAAATCAGAGGAACTTTATTATTGGCTGAAGAAGGTATCAATGGCACTGTTGCAGGAACTAGAGAAGCAATCGATGCTCTTTATGGCTGGTTTAATGAACATAGTTCTTTAGTGAATATTGTCTATAAAGAATCTTTTGCTGATGAAATTCCTTTTAATCGAACCAAAGTAAAATTGAAAAAGGAAATTGTCACTTTGGGTGTGGAGGGAGTCTCTCCAAATGATGTTGTTGGAACTTATGTAAAACCTAAGGAATGGAATGCCTTAATTAGTTCCGATGATGTTACTGTCATTGATACGCGAAATGATTATGAAGTACAAATTGGGACTTTTAAAAATGCGATTAATCCAAATACCGCATCGTTTCGTGAGTTTCCCCAATATGTAGCAGAGAACCTTTCACCTGAAACCCATAAAAAGGTCGCGATGTATTGTACCGGGGGTATTCGCTGTGAAAAATCAACAGCTTACTTAAAAATGCTAGGTTTTGAAGAGGTTTATCATTTGGAAGGCGGGATTTTAAAGTACTTAGAAGAAGTGCCGGAAGCTGAATCCTTATGGGAAGGGGAGTGTTTTGTATTTGATGATCGTGTTGCTGTAAATCACTCATTGGAGAAAGGTAGTTACGCCCAATGTCATGCCTGCCGTTTACCGATTAGCGAAGAAGACATGCGTAGTGAGTCTTATGTTCAAGGGGTTAGCTGTCCTCATTGCGTTGATCAGCATACTGAGATACAAAAACAACGCCATCAAGAACGAGAAAAACAAAATCAATTAGCAAAAGCGCGTGGTGAAACACACATTGGTGGCGATGTTGCTGCAATTATTCAGACGCGTAAAGAAATGAAACAAAATCAACGCAGAGCAAGTGCATCAGAGTAAACATGCGTTGGGAAAAGGAGTATGCTGGGCTGAAAAGCCCAGCAGGTATCATCTGTGTTGCTAATAAATAAAAAGAAGCTTCACGCTGTTTTTGAATAAGTATAATAGGTAGAGCTCATACCACAAAAACCAATAGTATTACCGAGAGCCCCTCCAAAACTGTAACCTTGCAGTGAACCATGAAGCCAATTCAGAGATTGTTTGAATAAAATGTTAATCATTTAAATAATTCTCAAAAATAAGAGCTTAAAAACACTTCTAAAGCCCAAATTGGCAATAATGCTAAAGTTAAAGGGACGGTGTCATTTGAAGAATGGAAAATACCATTGAAAAACCACCTAAATATTTGAAATTATTACTTAAAGAAGTAGTGACAGCTCTATCCCTTTGAGTATAATGAGCCCCCAATTTTAAATTAATAAGGATGTTATGAGTCTTACAGCTCCAAATAAGAAACTGACGCTATCTGTAATGTTTGCCTTAAGTTGTTATGCAGCAACTTCAGCTTCTAGTAGTTCCCTAGATAAAGACATGAAAGCCCCTTCCGGCGGCGGCGGTATAACAGGTCTTCTTTTACAGCCCGGCGCAAACAATCTTCAATATGCTGTCTATACGACTCCATTGCCATTACCGGCGCCTAACTGGTATCCCAAAACAGTGAATCCAGAATATCGTGCTTCGTTTGATCTAGAACTAAACTATCACTTTGCTGATCGTGTTGATCAAATCGCATTAGACTGGTTGCATTTTAATAGCAACAGCAATGCCAATTTTGCCGCAACGATTCCCAATACTTCTGTTGGCCCAACCTATTATTTTGGTCCAGCTGAACAGTTCTTATTAAATACATCCGCAAGAAGTTCGGTTAAATTCGTTGTTGATGATGTGGGTCTAGTTGTTAAACATCTCATCGTTGTTAGCAAACCCATTCAGGTAGAGCCATTCTTGGGCGTTGATTTTGTTTCCTTGAAAGAAAACATCACGAATGATTATTTAGGAGCAGATCCTGTATACGGCCCCTACGCTCATAGCACCTATATTGAGTCCCATTATACAGGATTTGGTCCTCGTGTTGGACTTGAGGCTCGTTATTTTGCATCGGCCCACTATGGAATCAATACAACAGTAGCTGCTAGTGTCTTGGTAGGTGGTTTAAGGTCTAGCACTAATTTTAAATCCTGGACTGGATATAGTGGTGCCTTGGAGCACAATAATGTTCCAGCGTATACTACACTATCAAAGTTGAACCAAACGGTGATTGTGCCTAAGTTGGATGCTAAAATAGGGCTGTTCTATACTATGCCATTAAGCTCTGGAGCCAATATCTCAGCAGAAGCAGGTTATATGTTTACTACCTATATTAATGCCATTAACCAAGTACTACCAAGCACTTTAGTTCCTGGTTCATGGGAGGCAGGTTCTGTCGCAACTGTAAACCACGCACAACAACAACAAAGTAATCTATCTTTAAACGGACCTTACCTTAGTTTAGTTTGGAAATAGATTTTAGCATTTCGCTCTGGCTTTGCGCACTTTATTATGTGTTTTGAGTCAGGGCTTAAGTGTATGATAAAACCCGTATGAAATTGTCCTGGCACTCAAACATGCAGGGGCTCTTGATTATTAACGTGTTACTTAGCTAAAGCTCTAACCCAAAGAAAAGAACAAATTAGTATCAGTTACTAATGCTCTAAAAACGAACTACTCTCCTATAACGGAAAATAGTTACGGTAAATTCTTCTGAAAAACATCATTATTTAGGAGAAGTGAAAGTATAGTTTTCTTCCTCATCATCAAGCGCGGTTTTAGAATTGCGAATGCCATGCTGTAAGTTTTCAAAGAAGGCTAGTTTCTTCTTGAATGATGAGGTAATTTCAGCAGTATTTTGTTTTTCCTCACTTTGCTGTGGTGTAACTGCACCCTCTTTTTTAGATTCTGCGGATGTCTCAATAGACGCATTAGCCTCCTTCTGGGCCTCTGGTTTTTTTGGGATTTTACCTGGTACAAACTTATTCTCTGTATTTTCTGTAACCTGATTCACTTCAGTACTAACTGGTGCTGCGGTGATTTCTGGTTTGTAGCCGCTCTTAAGAATGGCTTCTTGAGCCGCTATACCTTGCATGATTGGAAGCATCTGTTGTGCCATTTTAACTATGGTAAAGTCAGCCCCAGTTATTCGATGTAAAAAGTTTTTATGCTCTAAACTATGAGGAATCTTATCAATAAAGTTTTCCAATTGCTTGACTTTCTCTTCTGCAGAAAGAGACTTATTCTGCATAAAACCAACCAAAATTTGCGCAGCCATATGTTTTTTTTGATCGACCGAATTCTTCGAGTTTTCATAATCTTTGCCATAATTAGCGGCAACGTCGACCAGGCTACCTAACATTTTGTGTTCTTCCTGAATTTGCGCATTTAAGCTGTCTTTTCTATCTTGTGTAAATAATCTTAATTTGGTTACCCCAGGATTTTCTTTTTGTTGAGCACTCGGGGTATCCTGTAACGAGGCCGCATTTTTGGCCATATCCAATACCTTTGAATAAATTCCCATAAAAGGAATTGAAACGTGTTTATTTTCATAACTACTTAGGTAGGTTACCTTATCATCAACTTTATACCCATTTAAAAATTCTTTAGTCTCCGAAGGCAGGGTGGCAAAAGCTTTTTTCAGGTTAGGATCCTTTTTATATTCTAGCTCCTCAATCATCAATCGTATGGATGCGGCTGTAGCATAATCTCCCTTTTTAAGTAAGTTCTGCGTTGTTTGAGCCCAATAAATGATGTTTTCCTGCATTTTTCCCGATGACTTTTCATGAATAATGGAGTCTCTTACTTGGTCTTGAATTTGAATGCGTATATCCTCCATTGCTTTCATATTTTCTTTATGATTTGCACGATCATCCATGTTGTAGTTTTGGTAATAACCAGCCGCAACAAGAAATAGCCTGGTTGCCATAACGTCTGGGGGATATTGTTTCATCTCAGTTTTCATGGAACTCAGAACAGTGCTGGCTGGACTATTCTGCTCTTTTTGGGGCTCATTTGATACAGACATGAGAATCTCGACAAGAAAAACACTCATAGAAATTATAGTGTATAATACTTGAACTTTCCGAAAATTTAATAAATTTCTTACTAAAAGTACCTGTCTCGCATAAGTACAAAAGCATCAGTTGCAAAGGAAACAAAGTAAATGGTGTCTCAACTTGATTTTTGTATGGGGAAATCAGCACAATAAATGCTAACCTTTTGGCGAAATTGCTTTTCATGGTTTCAATTAAAGGCTGATTTAGCTTGAGGTTTTTTAAGCGATTATCGAGTGTTTCTGGGGGGTTTTCTTAAAAAAGCGATCAAAATAGCTGCTGACCACACGGGTTATCTGTCTTGCTTTCGGGTGAATTTGAATGACGTAGTTGTTAACCGTTACAAGGCCATCCTGGACTAAACTGTCTAACAATTTAAGCTCATCATCAAAATAATCAAGCGGATAATTAAATAGCCCACATTGTTCGTGGAGATCGACTTTCAAGTAACACATAATTTCATCAATAATTTTTTTTCTTAATTGATCTTCAACAGAAATTTCTATGCCGCGCACAATAGGTAATTGATGGTTTAATATGTCACTTTTATATTGTTTTAGATCGGAAGTATTTTGTGCATATCCGTTGCGTAATTGACTGATTGATGAAACTCCAAGACCAATGAGATGCGGTGCACACTCTACACTATATCCTTGGAAATTACGTTTTAATGTTTTTGCATTCAAGGCGCGTGTCATCGCATCAGTGGGTTTCGCGAAATGGTCCAGGCCAATAGGTAAATACCCGCCTTGTTTTAGCTTTTCAGACGCTGTGGTAAACATTTCTATTCGTGTGGCGTTATTCGGTAGGTCGCTTTCTTGAATCAGTTGCATATGTTTTTTCATCCAGTGGACATGGGCATAGGCAAAAAGAGCGATTCGACTGGGGCTTAACAGAAAGACGGCATCTATATTTTTTTTAATACCTTCTATAGTTTGTTTGGGCAAGCCATAAATCAAATCAAGGTTTATGTTGTTAATCCCATACTGTCTAAAAAGATTAATGCAAGATTGAACTAATTCGAATGATTGCACTCGATTGATTGCCTGTTGAACTTCAAGATTAAAATCTTGTGCGCCAATACTCACGCGACTTACCCGCGCAGTTGCATAGGCTTTTATTTTTTCTTCATCGAGGGTACGTGGGTCGACTTCTATAGCTAGTTCGGCGTGAGGAGATATATTAAACAAAGTGTGAATGGTGTTCATCAAATCTAAAAAGAGCCTAGGTGATAATATTGTGGGTGAGCCGCCACCAAAATGAATGTGTGTTACTCTATTGTTCGATAAGAGTGTAGCAACTAACGCTATTTCTTGTTTCAATAGTTCAATATACGCTTCAATGGATGCTTCTTTATTGGAGACTTTAGTAGAGCATCCGCAATACCAACATAATTGCCGGCAAAATGGAATATGAATATAAAGTGACAGAGTTTCCTGTGAGGGGAGTGCATTAAGCCACTGTGAATAGATTGTACTGTCAATCTCTGGAGAAAAGTGAGGGGCTGTTGGGTAGCTTGTATATCTTGGAACCTGACCTTCATAATTTAATATTAATTGCTCGGAAACATCATTTGAAAACATGCAATCACCATTGTAATAAAGAGACTTAGTAATATTAGGGCGTCAGAGGCATTGCCATTCCCTCGCAGGAGAATGACAAATCCTTATTTGCCCATTTATAAGGTTATGAGTTCTTTTGATCCCTTAACTCTAACCACATTGCATTTAATATTGCAAAGGAACAGGCGAGCCCCGTTCCAAGAATCCAAGAGAAATACCACATTATCTTCTCCTTAATGTTAATATGAAGCCAGTTGTTCTTTAATGGTTTTTTCATTGACCTTACCTCGAAGGACACGATAAACCCACGCAGTGTATGCCAGAATAATCGGCAGAAAAATTACCGTTGCAATCAGCATAATAAATAAAGTCATTTGGCTCGAAGAACTATCCCATACCATTAAGCTGTGATTGGGGTGCGTTGATGAAGGCAGAATGAAGGGAAACATACTTACCCCTACAGTTGCGATTAATGAGCCCACACTCACACTGCTTAATATAAAAGCTATAAGTGTTTTATTGATTAACAGAATGGCTAGCCATGCACATATGATACTCAAAAGAGGCACGAATAAAGTAATCGGTGCTGTTTTATAATTAGTGAACCAAGCGCCGGCTTGTATGCCCACGTTTTTATACAAGGGATTTGATGGGCCATCGTGCGGCATGACATTTTGCAAGGCATAACTATCGAGCGCATTAGTCCAAAAGCCCATGATGATGAATAAGATAGTCATCAATAAAGCAGTATAGCGCGCGCTTTTTCTCGCCTTTTGTTGCAATGTTCCCTCGGTTTTTATCTGTATAAAAAATGCACCATGCATCGCGAGCATTAATACCGAAAGTACGCCACAGCAGAGTGCATAGGGATTCAGCAACTGTAAAAAAGTACCGGTGTACATGGCTCTTAAGCTGTCGTCATAATTAAAAGGGACACCCTGTAGAACATTGCCTACGGCCACGCCGAAAATTAGCGTGGGTACAAATCCACCGATAAAAAGTAGCCAATCCCAGGTGGATCTCCACGTCGGGTTATCCAGCTTAGAGCGATATTTAAATCCAACAGGTCTTAAAATTAAAGACAATAAAACAACTAACATCGCCAGATAAAAGCCCGAAAAAGATAAAGCATAAAGATCAGGCCATGCGGCAAAAATTGCTCCACCACCAAGAATAAACCAGACTTGATTTCCTTCCCAAGTAGGTCCTATCGCGTTAATTAAAATACGACGCTCGGTATCCGTTTTCGCAAGCCAGGGTAACCACATGGCAACGCCTAGGTCAAAACCGTCCATTATCGCAAAGCCAATTAATAAAATGCCTAGTAATAGCCACCAGATTATTCTTAAGGTTTCATAATCTAAAATCATGTTGCACTCCGTAATGAATGTCTTCATCAATAAGGTTTGGAGAAGATATGTAAGGTTCTACTCAATAATCATTCCATCTGGGCCAAGCCGAATGTATTTAACCATTAGGTACAGCTCCACTACAGCCAGGATGGTATAAAACAATACAAATCCTGTTAATGAGGTCAGAACCTGATTTGTTGATAAAGAAGAAGCTCCCATAAAGGTGGGTAAAACTCCTTGCACCACCCAAGGTTGTCGTCCATACTCAGCAACTACCCACCCTAGTTCTGCTGCAATCCATGGTAGTGGTAAAGAATAAAATGCCATCCGGTGGTACCAGCGTGTTGTGTGTAATTTGTTTTTAGCTGCGAGATAAAAACCTAAGGCAAACAGCAAGATAAAATAAAAACCACAGGCCACCATAATTCGGAATGAGAAAAAGAGCGGGGCCACTTTAGGTTTTAAGTCATTAGCAGCTTGATTTATTTGCTCTTCAGTCGCCTCATTAATGTTGGATGCGTATTTTTTAAGCAAAAGGGCATAGCCTAAATTCTTAACATGGCTTTGTAACTGTTCTTTTGCCTCTATATTATTCGGATCATTTTGCAAAGTGTTTAGAGCACTGTAGGCTTGTAAACCATCTTTGATGCGGCTTTTTCCATCCTCAATCAATTCATTAATACCCAACAACGGTGTGTTAAATGAACGGGTTGCGATAATACCTAAGGCATACGGAATTTTAATTGCGTATTTTGTCGTTCTTGTTTGCTCATCTGGAATGCCGAACAGAGTCAAACTAGCAGGTGCCTTTTCTGTTTCCCACATGGACTCCATAGCTGCAACTTTTATTTTTTGATCCTCATTGGCAAGATAACCACTCTCATCGCCAAGAACAACGACGGATAAGGCTGCTGCCAAACCAAATGAGGTTGCAACCGTCATGGAGCGTTTTGCAAAATCCAAGTTGCGATTTCTTAACATAAAATAGGCGCTAACGGAGAGAACAAACATTGAGCCGGTAACGTATCCAGCACTAATGGTATGCACAAATTTTGCTTGACCCACAGGATTAAATAAAATATCGAAAAAGCTGCTCACCTCCATGCGCATAGTTTGATAATCAAAATAGGCACCCACAGGATTTTGCATCCATCCATTTGCAATTAAAATCCATAACGCAGATAAATTAGTACCTAAAGCCAGTAGCCACGTACACAGCAAATGTTGCAGTTTGGATAAACGCTCCCAGCCAAAGAAAAATAACCCGACAAAAGTCGCTTCTAAAAAGAATGCCATCAGTCCTTCAATGGCTAATGGGGCACCAAATACATCGCCCACGTAGCGGGAATAGTAGGACCAGTTTGTGCCAAATTCAAACTCCATTGTTAAGCCAGTCGCCACACCTAGAACGAAGTTGATCCCGAACAAGACGCCCCAATATTTAACCATTTTTCGCCAAATTTCTTTACCGGTCATGACATAAACGGTTTCCATGATCGCTAGGAGGACTGAAAAGCCTAGTGTCAAAGGAACAAATAAGAAATGGTACAATGCAGTTAATGCAAACTGTAATCGAGACAGGTCAACTACCTCTGTTGCTGGAATCATTTAAACACCTCTTGTTTCTTGATGGGAGCTGGTTTTTCTTGTGAGCCGAGTAACCACCTATTGTTTTTTTCAAGCTGGGGATGCATTGTTCGCACACAAACCCACCACAACAAAAATAGAAGCAGTAATTTGATGACTAAAGTCAAAGAAATATCACGTGTAATAGGTTTGATGATGAGTGCTCCCAAATATTAGATATCAGATAAAGCATGCAGCTATTAGCTGCATGCTTACTTTAATTAACTAAACCGATATCCCACGCCTAAACCAACTACCCAAGGATTAATGTTCACTTTGGTGTTCAGTTGAGCAATAGGGGTGTATACTTTTACATTAGAATTGAGCCAGATTTTTTTTACATCGGCATTAATAAAAAAATGCTCATTAATTGCAAAGTCAGCGCCTACTTGTAAGGCTGGGCCAAAACTTGAACTATAATGAATTTTGCTTGCTACGGGGCCATTATTCACGTTAAAGAAATGGGTGTAGTTAATACCGGCACCTGCATAGGGCTTAATACGGGAACTAAGAGCAAAATGATATTGTGCTGTTAGGGTAGGGGGCAACACACTTACTTTACCTAAATTAACGTTACCTAAAACAGTATTGGTCGCTTCCACACTATGCCGTGAAGTTGCTAAAATAAGCTCAGCTGCGATATGAGGGGTAATGAAATAGCTAAAATCTAACTCTGGGACTATTTCATTACTAATTCGAGTGACTTTACCTCCAATTAGGCTAATAGTCGAGCTTGATTCACTAGGTAATACGCCAATGCCGCGTAATCGAATGAGCCAAGGTGAATCGGCCATCGCTGGTATTGTTGTTGAGAGTAAGGCTGTGGCAACTAACCTATTGATTAATTTCTTCATTTTTTTCTCACTTCTGATTTGTATAAGCTGAAAGAATTTTTTATTATGTTTGAACTTCTTTTAACCTCAGTGATCGCTATTAGTTTTGTTTCATTTTATATGCAGCATTCCTGAAAATACCTTGATATACATCATGGAAAAATGTAAAAAGGCTTAGAAACAAGCTAAACTCTACTAATTAGAAATTTACGGCGTCCTGATGCACAAAAAAGATACTCAATCCTGTTCTAATTGCGGATTCTCGCCTTTTTGCACGCTAGAGGAGGCCGAGGCCAACTCGCGATGGGTCAATCAAGTCAGTTCTGCTGTAAAACAACAGCATGTTCTTAAAAAAAAGCAGTCCTTGTATTTTCCCAAAACTACGTTCCATAACCTGTATGCAATTAAATCAGGGTGTTTAAAGACCTATGAGGTAGATAGTGACGGTAATGAATTAATCCGGGGGTTTTATTTTGCAGGCGAAATCTTAGGTTTTGATGCTATTGCCCGAGGAGACTATCGTTACTCAGCGATCGCTCTTTCTGATGCGTTAGTGTGCGAGATTCCCTATATTCATTTTACTGAATTGTTGTGCTCTTACCCCAATCTACAGAAGCAAATTTTATATCTAATTAGTCAGCAATTAGCTATAGGCTCCTATTTAAACTTCATAACAGCAGAGCAGCGTTTAGCCGCTTTTCTTATTGATTTGTCTAAGCGATTAGTTGTATGTGAACAACACAGAGAATTTCTTTTGCCGATGTCTCGCCAAGATATTGGAAATTACTTGGGATTAACGGCAGAAACGATTAGTCGCCTTTTTACTCAATTTAAAAATAATAAAATTATTTCTATTGAACATAAGAAAATTCAATTGCTTCAGCTAGATCAACTTAAATCAATTGCAGGTGTAGTGAATTAAGGGGATTTGATATGTAGGTCAGGCTATGGACTTAATGGCACTTCTTAAGAAAAAACAGACGATTTCGCTCTGTTCATCCCCCCGGGATTTCGCTGCGCAGCGAAATCCTTAAGTAAGTATCATTGCAGACAAACTAGACAATATTATTTAAAAACTACTTATACTGCGAAGGTTTGGTATCTGAGAAATTATATCTCAGGCCAATTAATACTGAATTTACATTCGGCTTATAGTTTCCTCGTAAACTGTCTTCCGATACAGGCTCAATCGAGGTGCGCTTAACACTATTGTATTGCATAAATTGATAGGTTAAGACTAGATCTAGATTGTTATTTAAGCGCGTAATTGCTCCTGCCTTTAATCCACCACCAGTTAACCACTGATTAAAGCTACCACTGACGCCCACATTACCCGCAGTTTCTTCACTTTTTACCACAAAGTAGCTTGGGGAAATCCCAGGACCTACAAAAAGGCGCACAGATTCATTAATTTGATAAGCTGGCAGTAAAAAGAACGAAAATCCATATTGCAATTGCTCTTTTGTAGCAACATTTTGCGTAAAAAACCAATTATTGATTTTATAGCGTGATGCACCGGTAAATAGTTCTGCATCGGCCTCTAAAGCAACTGAAAATCTAGGTTTTAACCATACTTCAAAACCAGCAAGCAGTTGCCCATGAAAATTAGTATAGGCATTATTAAAATGAGCTGTGGTGGGCGTTTCCTCTTCTAGCGGATAGGTTAACTCTTTTTGAACCTTTACTGTATTAATACCTAAATCAATGCCAGTATATACTCCGGCTTCAGCATGAAACGAAAGCATTGAGGCAATAATTATTAGGCTGTATTTATTATTCATGTTCTACCTTTTTTATAAAATACTTGGGATTGTAATTGAGTTGGAGGTACGGCTGACATTCGATGCATCGATGGCAGTAATGGTGACATTGCGTACGCGTTTTGGTGTCAAAATATTACTAATAACAAAGCGGCGACGCTGTAGGTCCAATTTAACTGTAGCGCCAGGCAAACCGTTCACCATGTAGGTTGTATTCGAGGAGGGTGGGCAATCCGCATATAAAACAAAAGCTTCTCTTGTATTCATGCGATTACGATCCGCTCCAGTTAATACCGGCGCTTTTGGCGGTGTAGCAACAATCGAAAAATTATTTTTGGATATATTAAAGAAGGTTCCATTGCTTGCCTGGATCATAATTCGTGCAGCCGAGGTGTTTATATTAGGAACACAGAGGTCCACATGACCATTATTGCTGGTGCCCACGACGAGAGGGGTAGAGTAGCTTACTCCTCCATCAGTGGATAAGAAAACATTCACTGATAGCGCGCTGACTGGGTAAGTACTTGTATTAGCGACATCCCAAGTTACAGTTTGTAGTGATTGCCCTGCCCATTGAATGTTTGCAGCAGAAGGATTAATAACCATAAAAGGCCCTGCATTATCTGCGATCATTACTCTCGTATCCATATATGCATTACACGACCCTCCCGGCGTATTGGCACGTGCAGATACTTTAAAATTCATTACTCGTGAGACGGAGGATAATACCTCCCAGGTAAAAGGGCCTCCATTGGCTAAGGCACTAAGATTAGGAAAATAGCGAGTGGGGCTAGTTTGTGGGGAGATGCTCCGGAAATTGGGCCCCCCTCTGGATGTACCTGTGGGAGGTTGAGGCGTTATTTCATTATCCATCTGTTCCCAGGCATAAGTAATGATACTACCTGAAGAGCCAGGGCTTGCTACTGCCGTTAATGCAAAAGGGGTTTGTGCTGGAATGCTCACGCCACCGTTGGTCTGGTGAATTACTGGGGCACTAGGAATGGGCGAGGTAACAGGGCAATTATGCTCTGGGCTAGAAACAAAATCTCCCATTTGTTTTAGGCTAATACCATTAAAATAAGGATCGGAATGAGCTTGCACATTCGGAGGGGAAACTCCTGCATAGCCCATGATCGTACTACCAGAGCCTGGCTCTACAGCGGTAGCTGGGTTGCGATTGTATGCATTATTTTGCACATGCTCAGCACCAAATTGATGCCCCATTTCATGGGCCACATAATCCACATCAAAGGGATCATCTATGGGTTCAGTTTTGCCTGTGGTCCCCATCGCTTTGCTTTCATTATTACAAACGCTTTCTAGTCGTGCCAAACCGCTACCTGCTGCATCAACAACATGGCCAATATCATAATTGCCAGAGCCAATAATCCCATCTACCGTTACTTGATTCTCAGCAATGAGTTTAGTGGTGTCTCCGCTGGTATAAGGTTGTGTGTCGGGATCGGTAAAGATAATTAGATCATTATTGGCAATAATTTGCATGGTGATTGCCATGTCGATCTCATAGATGCCATTAACACGATTCATTGTCGTTGCTTGCGCACTTAATGCCCCATTTATAGTGCCGCCATAAAATTGGGTATATTGCGCAGTTGCGGCCATGGCTAGGCGGTAGGTTTTGAGTTGGCAAGCATTAAATTGCGCAAATGATGGGCTGTGGCTAGGCGTTTTAAGGCCTAGGTTTATGCTGTGCACATTACATTTAAAATGATTGTTACTAATTAAATCTTTTTTCTTGTAGACCACATAATATTGATGTTTGCCTTTTCCTAAGGGGTCGATAAAAACAGGACTTTTACCTGGGCGCAAAATCATAGAGTGAAAGCCTTGAGCGGTTAAATCCAATTTTACAAACTCGCCGGGATCCGTGATTCCATAAGCATCATAGGTTTTAATCGTTGGGTATCTGGCACCAAGTTCTGGATGCAAGGTGCTGTTTTCAACAATCCGATACAATTTGCTACTTCCGTCGGGTAAGGGGAGTGCTATTTGTGTTGCTACTCCTGATCTTAATCCATCACGATGAGGAACATTTTCCAACTCTGCATACAGTTGGCTTAAATCAATTTGTATTAGACGGTAATGTGTTGCACGAATATTATTTTTACTCTTAGCGCTAAGTGTAGCTGGATTTACATCGTTAAAGAAATTATCAACTATTCTGTCTTGCGCAAAAGCAATGGAAAAAAATAAAGAAAGTAGGGTAGTAAGAAGCGTCCGTGTCATTATAAATTATCTTTAATAATCAATGTCGGTAACTTAACATTAGAATGAGTTGATGGCAATCTCTCTTGGTTGGATGTGACATCTAATTTAAAGATGTTGCGTCATCCCCTAACTTGGGATGACGCCTGCCCGGTGATTAGTACTTAAATGTCCCGTAATAGCCGACCATATTCGCAATAGTTATCGTATTGGCATAATTACTACAAGTACTGTCTCTAGTCATATTCCAGTTAAACAGTCCTGCCAATCCAATATAGGGTGGGAACTCAGGAGAGCAATTAGATTGGTCTACATCAATCCCATTAGCGATTTGTGTTTGCGGATAGCCTATAGCGATAAGCCCCTCAAAAAAGCTCGCGCCCCATTCTTCATCAAAATATGTTTGTATATTGATTAAATCAAAGCTCTTGGCATTTAAAGCATCCACCTGGGTATAGTCAATGCCTCCGGGTTGATTATTATTTCCTGCCGGTGTAATGGTTAAATAATATGGTTTACCATCTTGAAGCGATGCATAATTTAACGCATTTTTTAAATTGGCAATTACGCCATCAAAGTTGGCCTGAGGAATTGAACCACTGGTTCCACCAACGCTTTCATCATCAATATCAATACCATCAAGATTATTGGTACGAATAAATTGAATGACACTGGGTACGAAAATATTCGCATGATTCACGTAATCTGTATTAATTGCGCCCCAATCATCTTGGTTCCATCCTAAAGACATCAATATTTTTATGTTGGAGTTGGCGGCACGCGCTGTTTGCACTAATAACGCCAGACGTGTGGGCTGATCAATTTGTCCGCGCTCGTAAGTAAAAATAGCACCATTTCTCTGAGCATAGGCATGGGCAAAGGCTACAAAAATAGCACTTACTCGATTAAATGGAGGAAAAGGGGCTTGATTGGGTGGTAACCATTGGCCTACACCGGAATTGTAGATTGGGTAGAACGTTCCTGCGTAAGGACGAGGGAATTTGCTGCTTGGAAGAGCTGAGCTTGCAGTTACTGGAATGCGATTTCCTGCCACAGGTACCGAACATGTTGCTCCTTTGTACGCGCAAACTCGCGGCGATAAGGTTGATTGTGAGTTTTGGCCAGTTCCTTGTAAGGACACCATAAACGAACAGCTTGCTCCTGCTGCTAAAGTGGAGCAGGTATTGTTAATTAAAGAAGCGTTCAGCGTTTTGTTTGTGATTCCAAAACCAGGTTCTATAGTAAGCCCATTTAACACTTTTGCGCTGTTGTTTCTCGCATTATAAGTTACATAAGTGGAACCTGTGGGAGAAATTGCAATTGGGCTGGAGCTGCTGGGGGCAATTTCTACAATCGCGGCTGCTTGTGCCGCTGCCGTTAACGAGAACAGACCACAGTAGATTGGAAATAAGATGTGTTTTTTCATGAGTGTATTCGTCCTTGTTAACCCAAAGAAGCTGCCAGGGTAAATATGATTCCCTGTGTATAAAGGTTTTTAACTTTGATGCGATCAGATGAGGTTTGCGCTAAGGACCGACCCAAGGCACCTCGGTCCAAATTAAAATATTGATAGCCAGCAGAAGCATGATATTGAATATGCCGTCGTTGATCATCCCAGAGCAAGTATTGAAGGCCGGTGCCTAACTCATAAGAAAATGTTTGTTTTGTATGATCACTAAAAGGGAGCGCTGGAGATGCACTCAAAGAAGGATCGCTTGGTTTTTCATGATAAGCAGACAATTTATTCCAGCTAGGGCCAATACCAACTAAAGCATAAGGTTTTATGGCATAGCGTGTGTAAAGTGCCTTGGCTTCTACCATTAATGAATTGCTTTTTGCTCGAAAATCATAGTGCAAGGTATCGAAAAGTCCGGCGTTGATAAATGGATATTCTATTCCTTTTACGGGGCCTAGTTGGAAAAAATAACCGGCAAGGCCTAGAGATAATTGATAAGATGGAACGGTGGAATTTTCAAATGTATGACTTGCCCCTATAGCCCAAAAACCCCGTGCGCTTGTTTGGGTTTTGGTGTGATAGGCATTGGTAATTACCTCATTAATTTCCACTAAACGGTTATTTTCAAGAGTTGAAAAATTAGGCCCCCCAGAAACAAAAAAGCTGATTTGGTTGGTATTTCCAGGATTAGAGAACATCAAAAAAATACATGAGGAAACCAGGAGTTTATTCAGACTAACTTCCATATTTATTTATATCCTTATTCTGCTTATTAAAAAAGTATTCGTATAATGATGTCCAGGAGCGCCTTCGTTGTGCTTGGGATGACGTATTTTCCTTAAGCAGATGTCATTAAGTCGGTACAATTTAGGGTGTATCTCTTTGGTTATTGTAACAAAAATCTTTATTTTCATGAATGGATAATATTGTTCATCTTTAGATATTTATTATGATCCTAATATCTTGTCTACAATTAAAATTGACACTAATCTCTTTGCAAACTGCGGGAGTCAGGAAATGGCTAACTGGATGATTTATGGGGCAAATGGATATACTGGAGAATTAATTGCAAGAGAGGCAAAAGCTAGAGGATTGCATCCTATTCTTGCAGGACGTAACGAAAAAGCAATCAGAGCATTAGCAGAAGAACTAGGGTTTAATAATCGCATTTTTAATCTAAGCGATCAGAAAAATACAGTAAATCAGCTTTTAGATGTGCAATTAGTTTTAAATTGTGCTGGCCCTTTTTCTACCACAAGCCAGCAAATGATCACTGCATGTATTCAGTCTGGAACCCACTACATCGATATTACCGGTGAAATTTCAACTTTTGAATACGCCCATAGCCAAAATTTATTAGCAGAGGAAGCGAACATTGTTCTGTGCCCAGGGGTGGGATTTGACGTCACACCAACAGATTGTATTGCCGCGCAATTAAAACAAATGCTTCCTGATGCAAATTATTTGGCTCTTGGATTTGATTCGAACTCAGCTATGTCCCCTGGTACAGCAAAAACAGCCGTAGAAGGTTTGGCTATAGGAGGTAAAGTTCGTATTAATAGCCAAATAAAAACAGTTCCGCTGGCCTGGAAAACCCGCTTTATTGACTTTGGTATGGGAGAGAAATTAGCCACTACCATTCCATGGGGAGATGTAAGTACTGCATTTTACACAACGGGCATACCTAATATTGAAGTATATATTCCAATAAGCCCTAAAAGATTATCTATGTTGAAACGCGTCAATTATATCCGCTGGATTTTGGGTTGGCGCTTTGTACAACGCTTTCTTAAAAAGAAAGCTGCAGAGCAAAAGGGACCTAATCGTGAACAATTTAAAAGCCAATTAACCTACGTTTGGGGTGAAGCAATAAACGCCCAAGGGCAAAGCAAAACAGTTCGAATTACAACAGCGAATGGTTATGCTCTGACTGTGGCGAGCAGCCTAGGAATTGCTGAGTATCTGTTAAAAAATAAACTAAACGGTGGTTATCGAACACCTTCACAATTAATGGGCTTAGACTTCATCACAAAGCTAGCAGGATATAGTGATAAAGTTTGAGCATGACCATTGAGTTCCTCCTCTAAATGCAATTGATAATCATTCTCATTGACATTTGATTTTGGTAATGTAATGCTTTCTAACAAGCCACATTAAATTAAAGAAGGATTTTTATGTTTGATAAAATTAGTGCAAACTCGCAGTTACACGATCTATCATTAAGGTACTGTGCCAACTGTTTAAAAAAATTTTTCCCCAGAGCTGATCAAATAAATTCTGATGTTGTGAGATTTTTTGTACCCACTCTCGATGCGTTATCTAGAAACCATTTTGCTTATATTGAATTATCTAAAGAAATGGTCGAGGCCATTTATCGGATTGAGGATCATTTTAGTATAGACTTATCAGAAATAGCTGAGGTATTGCATGTTGAGGTAGGGGATTTACCTTCCGATGAACGCAAAGAAGAAATAGAGTCATTTTACGCCTATTCACCAGAGATCAATTTTCATTTTATTAATCAAATAAATGTTTAATCCGTTGAGCGTAGTAACTGTCCTGAATTTTAATTCAAGACAGTTGCCACCTACTTTATTTTTTTAGCTTACGTGCTTGAATACATTGCAGTAGTTTTTCATCATTCTCATTTTTATGGGGGCATTTTTGTAAGTACTTTTCTACGGAACTAAATGCTGTTTGGCTTCCCGTTGTTTGGAAAAGAAATGGGAAAATAGCATGGACTAGACAGGCACAACCCCCTTTGACCATAGAAAATCCAAATGAAATGGCAAATAATAAATGCTCCCAATACGTTTGATTGACAGAAGCAGGGTGTTCAGTAAAAAACTTCAACATAATTAACTCTCCTAAGAGTCCGATGCATAAGCAAAGGGTATTAGTTGCTGTATCTTTTCATCGTAAATAGGGACTATTTTGGTTATATTTTCTTGCGCACAAAAATAGATGTCTTTTTCTAGATTTAGATTAGCTAGGCGAATTCCCGCAGGACTAGTCAGAAGAGACTCTATTAAATTATCAGAATATACCGGGCTGATTTCGCCTAAGACTTGAAAGGAACGTAGTTGTTTATAATAAATTAGTGAGCCTGCGAGCAGATCATCTTGTTCTAAAGTCCCTTTGTAGCCGGCTAAAATAATAGAGATATTGAGGCCTAAGTTCATCGCGGTGTCTTTAGCCAGATTTCCCACTTCATCTGCGTTGATAATTGCTCCAATTAAAACAGGTACTTGATAGGGGATGCAGCTTTTAATGGATGGAATACCGTTCGTTGAGAAAAAGTGAAGCTCACGACCTTTGTGGGTCGTGTGAAGCAAGTCTTCAGGTGAGTTTCCATAAGTAAAGTGTGGTATTTTTATACAATTTTGTTCGCCAGCCGTAATTTCATTTGGGGCAACATCGAACGATGCGTTGTCACCTAAATGAATGGATTTGATCCCACCCATGAACGCAGCAATAATGGAGGTGCTCGCGCGCAAGACATCAACAATAATACAAAGATCGCCTCGCTCTGCCGCGCGATGTGCACCTGCCGCACCTACTTCAAAACGGATAATTTTATTGCTCATGGTGCTTCCTTCGGAATGGTATCTGCTCTTAAAGAAACTCGGAGTGCCTCTAAGGCCAATACATCTTTTGGGGCAATATTGGCTAAATTTACCGAAACTCCTAGCTTATTAATTAACCATGCTTGTTGGTGTTTAATGGGGGCTTCAAATAGTAAATCCTTAGGATTAGTCTCGGTTATAATACGTTCAAAATCTTCTGTTTTAATCGAAGTATCTGTGTTAAATAGGCCTGTGGTGCCTGATTCACGTGCTTCGAGAATAATTTTCCAGGCGCCTGCATTTAATTGCTCTTTAATTTCTAATAAGCGTTCCTCAAGGCTTAATAAGCTGTCCTGTTGCACGTCTTTTCTGCCTACTTCTGATAAAACAACAAAACCATAGCTTTTTGCCCGAGAGATTAAGTTGATTTTTTCTTCTAATGGGATACCTGCCATACCATCAGATAATTCCAGGCAATTAAAGCCCAAACGTACACACTCTTTAAAATATTCTTCTATCTTATTTTGCCTACGGGCTACTTCAAAAAATGTTCCTCCGGCGCAGACATGGATGTTTGCTGATTTTAACAAAGCGATTTTTTTTCGTAGTATGGGTTCTGGGTAGAGTTTGGAGGTTCCAAAACCTAATTTAACGACATCAATATAGTCTGCTGCCATTAAAAGAAGTTGCTCCGTATCCATCAGATGCATTCCGGTATCTAATAGTGAAGTTAATCCGTCGCTTCTTGGCTTTAAGGAATGTTCTGGAATAGTGATAAAAGCAAATGGAGCTGATACGGATTCCTCTAAAGAGCCTGATTTATTTAAGAGTGTTTGGATGTGTTCTATTAACAAATTTATAGTAGGATAATTGACCACAGTGGCGTCTGCTAAATGGCAGCGGGATTTTAAATGGTTTTGCAACCGAGCTTCTAATTCGACTGCCATTAAAGAGTCAAGCCCAAATTCAGCGAAATTTTTATTATCATCAATGATCACACTATCTATATTTAACATATCGCTTAATTCTACATGAATTGTATGGCGAAGGTTTTGGATAAACTCTGAGGGGATAGGGGATTCATTTTGCTGCTTGTCTGTATCCTCCTTATTCGAGATGGGATTTATCTCTTCTGCTACAGGAGTTTCCATTACCCATAGTAATTTGGTTACAAGTTGCTTATCCATGAGTTGAGATTGAATCAGTCGGCGTCTTATTTTACCACTTGTTGTTTTAGGAAGACTGCGTTCATTTATAAGAGCAATTTGATGGACTGATAATGAATGATCTTGGAGAATAATTTGTTTGATTGCACTAATAATCGCATCTAATTCAGATTCAGGGCAATTCTTATTAATTTCAACAACTACTGCCAGTTCTTCTTGATGCGTTCCTGCAATACTGACGGCTGCACAAGAACCTTGACGTATTGCTGGATGACAGGTTTCTACGGAGCGTTCGATGTCGTGCGGATAGTGATTGGTTCCATTGATAATGATTAAATCTTTTAATCTTCCCATGATGAATAATCTATTATTCATAGTAAAACCCAAATCGCCTGTACGTAAATAGTTTTTTTCACTGGTATGAGGCAGGGTGGCTTTAAAATAAGTATTGGTCTCTTGTTCTTGATTCCAGTATCCATGAGCTACGCTGGGGCTTGATAGCCACACTTCCCCGATTTGCTGATCGCCGCATGGGGTTAGGGTTTGTGGATCAACAATGATTGTTCCTTCTGAAAGGGGGCCACAACATACAACAGCTTGGGCTGTTGGGTCTGTTACAGAGACTTCCTGCAGTTTATGATTGCGCAGTTCTTCTTTATTGAAATAATGAGTTAAGCCTCCTTGTTCTCCCGTGACCATTAATGTATTTTCCGCAAGGCCATAACAGGGCATGAACATTTCTTTTTTGAAGCCACAATTCGTAAATTGTCGGGTAAATTCATCCATAACATGAGCATTGATCGGTTCGGCCCCATTTAAAAAAGCATGCATACTGCTTAAGTCAAGTTGAGCTTTGGTTTCTTCGGAAATCTTTTTATTACAAAGTGCATAGGCAAAGTTTGGTGCTGAGGTTACGGTACCCTTAAAGGCTGTAATGGCTTGCAACCAAGTGGCAGGATTACGTAGAAATGTCAGTGGAGACATGAGATAAACGGGTATTCCTGTAAAAACGGGATACAGTATTCCCCCAATTAAACCCATATCATGATAGGGAGGAAGCCAAATAACACAAACGGAATCGTGTTTTGCACTATAGTATTCGTTAATAAATTGTAGATTATTCAGTAAGTTACTATGGCTCACCATAACACCTTTGGGCTGACCAGTAGAGCCGGAAGTATATTGCAAGAAGGCGATGTTCTCCGGTTTTATAAGAGGTTCTTTATAATCATTAGCCTCATCTGTTGAAATAGTGTCCGTATTAATCCAGGTGAATTTATCAAAGTCCCATTGTGTTAACTCGTAGGCGTTTTCCTGAAAACGCTCCATCAAATAAGTAACAAAGGGTAGATTTTGTAATGCTTTAACATATTTCAATTTAGTGATTTGTTTAATAATGCTTTCTGTCGACAAAATAATTTTCGGTTCTGAGTTTTGTATGACGGCTTGTAGTTTTTCTATGAGTTTTTTTTCTGCGGGTGGATAGACGGGTACGGCAATGACTCCAGCATAAAGGCAGGCATAAAAAGCACAAATAAAATCTAATCCAGGCTGGTAAATTAATAAAACTCTATCTCCTGGTTGTGTATGTTGTTGAATTCTTGCTGCAATTGATTGTGCACGAATACGCAAAGAAGGGTAGTTCAATTTTTCTTCAATACGTGTTGAAGAATTTAAAAAAAATAATCGATCTTGTTCTATTTTTTGAGCTTGTAAATTAAGTAATTCAACCATATTTTCAGGTTTAGGGTGGTGCAGTACCATAATATACTCCTGATTAATTGAGCGCTAACCGATCACGCATACCTTGAAACGCAGCCAGTGTGATTTCAACATCTTCGAGGCTGTGTGCGGCAGTAGGAACCAGCCGGAACAGAATGGTTCCTTGAGGAACAACTGGAGCGGATACTGCAGTTACAAAAATACCGTATTCATCCCGTAAAATATGTAACATCTCAATCGCCAGTTTCATATCTCCACCACGAATATAAATTGGGGTAATCTGGGTTTGAGTTTGGCCTATATCAAAGCCCAGTTTTTTTAATCCGGTTTGCAATGCGGTAGCTATTTCCCATAATTTTGCACGTTTTTCTTTACCGGCAATGATCAGATCGGTTGCTTTATCAATTGCATGAATAAGTACTAATGGATGGGCCTTAGAAAAAATAGCGGGCCTTGAGTTAAGGCGCAGATAGGAAATTACTTCACGCGGGCCACTAGCAAAACCACCTATGGAAACAAATGCTTTAGCAAAAGTACCGAAATAAATATCAATTTGATCTTGTAGATTAAAATATTCTCCACTTCCTCGACCTTCATTGCCAAGCACACCTAACGCATGGGCATCATCGAGAAAGAGGCGAGCTTTGTATTTTTCTTTCAATGCGCAGATTTCAGGTAGATTTGCCAGATCGCCGCGCATACCGAAAATTCCCTCAGTAACTATTAAAATTCCACCTTGATTTTCTTCTGATGCTAATTTTAACTGCCGTTCCAAATCGGCCATATCATTATGTTTGAATGGTTTGATACGCACACCGGTGCGGGCCTGAGCCAGAAAGGCTGCATCAATCATGCAGGCATGGGAATATTGATCAATAACGATCGTATCCCCTTTTCCTGCCAAGCCAGTAATGGTGCCTAGTACTCCCAGATAGCCTGCAATAAATAACACCGCCTCTTCCTTTTGGGTAAGGGAGGCCAGTTTTTTTTCTAAATTGATATGATCCATGGTGTTGCCAGACATCAGTCTTGCACCCATTGGGGTTGTTGTACTCCAATTTTGGACTGCGTTAAATCCGGCTTCCTGAATTTCAGTGTTTTGTGCAAGACCTAAATAATCATTAATAGTCCAGACTATCATGGGTTTGTTTTGAAATTGCATGTGTGGGCCAGAAGGACCCTGTAAGATAGGACTGATTAAGTAGTTGTCATCATCCTTGCTTTGCGCTGCAAAATTTCCATTCTCGTTATAACATTTATCAAAAATATCTACCTTATTAGCCATTGCTCATTCCATATACATTGGGTTTAGTATTTAGTATAGAAATTAAATTAATGTACATCCATTTTTTGAACATTATTTTAAAAATATTTGGAAAATAATGGGTTATTTAACAATTATGGCTAGAATGCAACAAGCTTTACTAAGATGACAACACCGAGAATAAGAAAAGCAGAGCCAAAAACAAAGTTAATCATGCGCAGTGCATCGGTAGTAATGTGCTTTTTTAAAATGAACGCGATGGCAGCACTTAGTGTTAACCAAACCAGAGATGAGCCGAGTATAATACTCACGATCAAGATGCTGCCACCAAGCACATTCAGGTTCAGATGGTCTAATCCTAGGGCGGCTAATACGGCGAAAAATAAGAGCAGGGCTGCTGAATTAGAAAGAGACAGCAGAAAAGCCTCAATCAAAAAATGCCAGGATGAGTGTTGATGCTCTTTTATATGAGGGGTTTTAGGATTTTTTAAATATTGTTTGATTCCAAGATATAATAAGATAAAACCACCAAGGCATTGTAATTGTGTTTGATATATTGTTAATTGATTTGAGATGAACGTAAGCCCACAAGCTGTAATTAAACCAAAAACTCCGTCAGCCAATGCTGAGCCTAAACCGGTAATAAAACCTGCTTTAAACCCTAAGTTTAGAGAACGCTGAACACATAAGACAGCTATAGGGCCTATAGGTGCAGAGGCAAGAATGCCTATTATTAAGCCATAAAAAATTAAATTAATCATGGCGCTAAGGATTTTTTCTAATCGATTTAGAAGGAAGGTTTTCGGATTTAATTTCAGTCATCGGTTATCTCCACTGCTGCTTATCAAGGTAGCACTCTATATATATTAGAGCCCGAACCGCTGTTTTGAAAATTACATTGGAGAAAATATTAAACCGGGATCAGGTTTTGCCGCTCCTTTAACCCTCTTAGAATGTAAAACTTTTGCTGTAGTCATTGATATCAACAATTGTTTTGATTGCAGAAATAATTTTATCATCTACAACTTTAAAGGCTCATCAGTCAGCCACGCACGTTTACCTTTGGATTCCAAAGGAAGCCACATACAAAGCTGAACAAATTGGCCTTTTTCACCATTAATGAGATTATGGGGTAGTTAGACAAGAACCACGTACAGCAATACGGCTAAAAAGTGGCAACTACTTCCAGCCAAAACAAATAAATGCCAAAGCACATGGCTAAATTTCAATCGTTCCCAAATAAAAAAAATGACCCCAACGGTATAACATAAGCCTCCTTCTACGATATATGCTAATCCACCTGATGGTAGTAATTGATAAAGAGGTTTTATAACGATTAAAGCCATCCAGCCCATTAAAAGATAAATAATAGTTGAAAGCAGTTCAAATTTATGAACAAAAAACAACTTAAATAACACTCCAGCAAAAGCTAAAGACCAAATAATCGTAAACATGGTCCATCCCAAGGAGCCCTTAAGCGTCACCAATACAAAGGGGGTATAACTTCCTGCGATCAATAAATAAATCGAGGCATGGTCGACTATACGAAATAAATGTTTGGCTTTAGGATTGCTCAGGCTGTGATAAACAGTTGAGCTTGCATACATCAAAAGTAAGGTACTACCAAAAATAATACCGGAAACTAATTTCACGTTATCGTTTTGATGTGACGCAAATAGGGCCAATAAAATAATTGCAACGATGCTTAATAGGGCTCCGATTCCATGAGTCAATGCATTTCCGATTTCCTCAGTTCGAGTTTGCGATGTATCTAACTTAATCCACGCCATACGATTCTCTTCAACTTGAACGACCTCAATTTGTTTGATTAATTTACAATTAATAAAGAAAATAATAAATAACTTGTGAGAAAAAACTTGGATAACAGGTGTTTAATTTATTCGATTGGTGACAAAGATGAGAAACGTCGGGTATGGGCCTGACCTACAAAAAGGTGCCTGGTTGCTCGCGACCGCGAAGCCATGAGCTGCGAATTCATTGAGCAGTGTCTAAATCTTTTTAATCGCACTATCATTTTGGTCAGCGTTTTACAGTTTTTCTTGCTGAGCTATACGATTTACTAAGTTCCTTTTAATCGTAGGCCATTCGCAACGAAGAATGCTAAAAACGATGGTGTCCGTGATTTCTTTATCTTGAAGAATCATATGTTGTCGTAACAGGCCTTCTTCTGTCGCACCTAATTTCTTGATGGCATGATAGGAGCGGCTGTTACGCGAGTCAGTACCTAATTCAACACGATTAATGTTCCAGCATTCAAATGCCTGGGTTAACATCAACAACTTCGCTTCGGGATTTACTTTGCTACCCCAATAACTAGGAGTGTACCAACTATAACCTAAGGAAAGGCTTTTGTTTTCTAGTTGAATTGCATAATAGGCGGTGGCGCCTACAATAGCTTGGCTTATTTTGCAGCGGACGATATAGGTAATTTGTTCTCTCGTTGACATTTTATCCAGACAATCATCAAACCAGGAACCAAATAAGTTTTTCGTAGCTTTTTGCGGCATGTATTGCCATATTTGCTCATAATCAGCGGCTTCAGACAACGCTTCTCGATGTTGACTTGCGATAGGTTCTAATTGGATATAACTACCATTTAAGACATCGTTTTCTGGTATGAATATTTTTGCAGACATGAATAAATATGTCCTTGTTGATTATGCCGTAGCTGTATTTTTATTTCTTATATTAAAAAAGTGTAACACAAAGCCATATACTGGGACAAAGGCTAACAGGCTAATGATAATTTTAAAACAAACATCAACCATCGCTATTTCCGGCCAATGTTGGTTTAAAAAAGGATTGTTACTGTGATAAAACGCGATCGTAAAAAACAAAAGCGTATCTATTATATTACCTATCGTAGTTGAAACAGCCGGAGCAATCCACCAAGAGGAGCTATTACGCAAACGCTGAAAAATAAAGACATCTATTAGCTGCCCAATGGCATAAGCAACAAAGCATGCTAAGGCAATCCGCAATGGCATGTAGTGTAAAGTGAACACATTATCCCAATTTAAGTCTCCCATAACTTCAAGAGAGCTGGCTATAAAATAAGAAATGAGCAGTCCAGGGAGCATACTGATAAAAATAATATTTCGAGAGGTTTTAGCATTAGAAAGCCGAGTAGTTAGATCGGTCAAAATAAAAATGAACGGATAAGTAAACGCACCCCAGGTCGTGTCATAGCTAAAAAGCTCAAAAGGGTATTGCACTAAGATATTACTGATGGTTATTAAAAAAACATGGCAGACAGTAAGACGCTTAAGCAGTGACGTTGTATGCGGAATCAACTCAGTACTCTCTAATCTATAAATCTCAAAGTTCCACAAGCCTATATTAATATAGGAACAATTTGTCCAGATTTTACGTTTTCTTCATGTATTAAGTCAAATCTGAGTTATTGGTGCGGGCTTGCTTTCGAGTATTATGATCTTCCTAAAAATAATATACAGTCTAGAAAAAGTTAAATTGACGTTGCACACGAAACATGACAAGCCGCCGACTTCGCCGGCCTATGCGGCCAACGGTGTCTTGATTACTCTATTTTCGACAGAATCCTGCGTTAAGCCCCACTATTTAATCGGTGGATTAGTGTCACGCGTCAAATGTGCAATATTGTCCCCTAACACCTCGCCATGACTCTTCCAAAAAGCAAAGGTATTTTTAGTATATTTAGAATACAGACCAACCGTTAAAATATGCAGCACTGTTTCCAAAAATCTCATTCCCGCCCCACTGCGTTGCTCACTAAGTACAGCTTTAGCTTCGGGCGTTAGTAGCGCGCTCATATTACGAATTCTTTGCGATGCTATCGGTACTAAAGGCTGCTGTAAGTGAGAGAGCATCTTTGTAACAAGGGTTAGTTTATCCTGAGCACGGCTATCTTTTATGGCCAGGGGAGTGAGGTGATCACTATAGTTCTGACATAATTTAATTAATTGAAGCAAAGTTGGATTGGTCTTAGCATCAAAATAGTTAATTGGCTCCTTGGCTTGGAGAATGCTTGGTGCGATAAAAGTTGACAGGCCAGTGGTAACAGTTTGTTTTTTAGTAGTGCGTGCTGTGCTTGGCGTATTGGTATGTGCAACGGATTGCTGTGACGTTTTTCTTTTAATCGGTTCGAATTTTTGTGCGGGTCGTTGAGTACTTTCTGGTGTTAATAGCTCGTGCGCTGATACAGGTTGTGAAACGGTCTCTTCTAAGTCAGGCGCAACAGGTAAGTGTTCTGAGGGCATGCTCTGGTGTGAACTTTCAATTGAAGCGGCTGCGCTACTGTTTGCCTCTGGATTGCTAACAGGTTCTGATTGTTGGAGTATCTTTTCAGCCAATGTGATTTGCGGAGTATGTCTCTTAGCACCAAGAGACTCTTCAAAGAAAACAATCAGAGGCTCAAGGATAACCCGTTTTAAATTAGAAATGTCATTAGCACCAGGAAACTCTGTTTGCATACGCATGGTACGATAATGCTCTTCGGCATTATTCGGAGCTATATAAGTTTCATAAGCCAGAAATACCTTGGCTAGACAGGATTTACGCATAAAGGTGTTTTGTTCTATTGTCGCAGGACTGGCATGAATAAGCCTTGAAGTGATGTCATGCAGATCTTTAAGACTCATTTTTGGCGCCAGCTGTGCAACAAAGTCTTTCATGCCATCCATTACACCAAAATTATCATTGTTTACAACAGTAGGGTCTACATAACCACTTTTCGGTTTTCTTTTGAATAAGGATTGTTTTTCAGGTGATATGGTTAGTAGAACTTTTAAATCTTGGTCAGAAATGCTGCCATCAGTAAGCTTTTTCCCGTATTTTTTAATTATTTTCTTGGTTTGTTTTAGCATATAAAGCCTCTTCAATAAAACAGTATGTCCAATTATAGCGCATTAACCTTAAGAGAGGCAGCGTCAACTAAATAAACCTTCATAAAATAAGGTAAGATTATTTTTTAATTAAAACATTAGTCCAAAATATTTGTTATTTTCTTGCATTACTTCTAAATTCGGTGTGCATCTGCATCACTAATAGCTAAAGTAACCGTTGCAAAAACCAAGCGTGGTTTTTGCAACGGGTTAATCTAAATTTATTCTTTCAGATGTTATAAGAAGAGATTATCGTTGGCACTAATTTCATCACTATTTTCGTGGGCTGATACTTCCTGCATATTATCTTGCTCCTTATTTTGGAAAAAAAATGAACTTATATTCATTGCAAGCTGTTCAGGTTCTGGTGTCGTATGCTTATCCTCTTGCAGCTCAAATTCTGTGGTAATTTCTTCAATTAGTGTACGAAGCTCAGGACTATGTGGGCTGTCCTTCGCATAGAAAACCAGGCGACGATGAAAATAAGCCCGTACATCCTCAAGACTACAATCAAAAAGTAATGGACTTTTTGACAAGTATAATTGACGTAATATTTCTATTTCGTAGATATAAGCATTTACCTCCGTATTAGGCAGATTTGCGGCGACATTAAACGCATGTCCTGTTTCATGAATGACAGCGCCGATAATATCAATGGGCTCTTTCTGTAAAAAAGATTTTTGAAATACTAAGGTCCCATTTTCAATCCAATGAGTATGAAATTTGCTAAGTCGCTTGAATGTCATGGAATTAACAAAAATGGCCGGATTATTATTGGCACCAATGAAATCCCCTGGTAACACCACGTCAATTTCTAAATGCGGAATAGCAACACGGTGGTCATTAAAAACACCAACGCGACTCATCTCGCGGCATTCATTAATCAGTAGCCTAATATGATAAATTGAAAGCATGGCGTACTCCTTACACACATAAAAGATAAATCCTTGGTCATTGAACAACAATATTGATTGTCTTCTCTCAATAACTCTTCAAAGGTGTAGATTGGCAATGCTATGTGTTAATTAATCATCCATATTCAAAAGATATATCATGTGTTTGCACAGTACTCAATATGAATTATGTAAAAAATTAATCTTGTTTGGATATTTTTAGTCTACCTGGCAGGGCCCCCCGCGTATCTGGGGGAGTTACGTGCGGCTAGCGGCGAAATGCAGGTTGTCGATGAAGCTCAGGCAGATTGTCATTTGTATTGGGGCTCTGATTGTTAGTGGAGTTAGTCTTGGCAAATGAATCATGCGTTTTATTAATTTGTGCTTTTAGCACATTTAATGAATTTTGATATATCAACAAATCACGTGCTTCACTAGCGGACTCATCAGTCATTGTCGTTGACAGCGTGTCCTTACTTTTTGGGGCTAGGCTCTCTTGAGCCGATTCTTTAGGCTTTATCGTGAGCTTGTTGTGTTCCAATAACTCACTGCTTAACTCTGACTCTGCCGCGCGTTTTAATAAATATTTTCCAAGCAGCATCTGATGGTTTTTTTTCAGTTCGTTAAATAGGGAATGATGCTGTGCAGCTTGCATGGCACATTCGAATGTTGTAATCGTTACCGGGTCTTGAGCGTTTTCTGGTTCTTCTTTCTCGTGTATTCCTTTTAAGAAATTAATTCGTGTTTGAATTTGTTGTTGCATATTGGGAGATTGCAACTTTCTCTCATACTCAGAACATAATTGCAGTATTCCTTGGGGGCAGTTTATGAGTGTTCTAAGCAGGCTTTTTTCTGCACACTGTTCTTCAGCACTGGTATAGAGCCGATTGTCAATGGCTGCTTCGAATAAGGAAATCAACTCTGCATCAATTTTCTGTTCATCAAGTGTTGATTGAAAGTAGCAGACACAAAATCTTAATTGTGCTAGTGAATTCAACATGGTCCCTGCTGCTTTATAATTATAATTTAATGATTTTGCCTGGTTCAGGTTGCTCGTAAGCTTCAATAGGTAATATTGTTCATTTATTCCTTCTTTGTAGATAGGATAACCTAAAGGGCGGGTAGTAATTTGCAGGATTTGTAAAAAAATCTGAATATTAAACTCTGTATGTTGAGTACTTAATTTTTTCTCAATCGCAGTTAAAATAAGTTGATCTAACAGCATACAGCACCTCAATATTCTTTTTCTTAACAGTTGCTTAAGATAAATAATTGCACAAAAAACATAGATTGCACTATTAATGATTATTTGTGTGATGTCAATATAAATTACTTGGCTTAGTCGAGAACACAAGTATATCTTACTTAGTACATATCTATGCATCGTTTAAATTGGTATCAAAGGAATTGGTGAACGGGGGATTTTTCGTGTTTTAGCTTTATGATAAAAACATTATGGATTTTTGATTATTTATAATTGAGGAGATGATTGGTGTTCCGAGGAGGCAGCCCACATCCTTGTGGTTGCGCATCGTCCTTGATGCTTCAAATGATCCATATAAGACATCCACTGTCCTTCCTCGTACTGACTTAATCATAGCGAATAATTTTAATTAGTGACACTCAAAATAGCGCATAATCATGTAAGAGATCTCTTAATTTGCATTGCTACTTTAAAATGGGCTGAGTATTTTAGGTTAGTTGATAGATTCCTTAGGGCTCAATTGCTTCAAATAGTGTCATTTAAACCATTCCCGCTGCGAATTCAAATGAAAGAGAGTTAGTGAATAATATTTACTAAGGAATGCACTCTGTTTCGCCTACTTTCTACGGTAGAGAGGAGGCGAAAGTTAACTTGAATTTTTAGTTTCGCATTGCAATCCAATTATTTTCCAATCTTTAATGGGTTTAAAATCATTTTCTTTAGAAAATACGTGAATGGTGTTTTTAGGGTCTATTGCAAACAAAGGATAATTTATATTATTTTTCTCCTGATAATTTTCAAAAGAAAATTGATCGGTGAGCGTTGTTGTTTTAATTTTTGCCCCCTCGGCTAATAACTTATCTATGTCTTGGTAAGTCAGCGTGGAATTAAAAAGGACTCTACCGCTGTTTTTAAAATTAAATTTATCTTCATTTTGGCCTGGTTGCGGTATGACGGTTTGCATAGAAAATATATTTTTTTCAGAGAAAATAGAGCGGTAATGTTTCGAGGTAAGTATATTTAAATCCAAATAGGGAGTAATAATTAGTAATTGTTTGATTTGAATTAAATTTATTTTCTCCTCAATGTGCTGAGAGATAGGATTTCCCCATAAGGTTGGTAAATCGTTCATTCGAGCTTCGTTAAGCTGATCCCATTGCTCATCTATCAAACAGATATAAAACCCATTTTCTTTAAGTTGCATCGCAATTGCCTGAGCTACATTATTAGCACCAACAATAAGGAATCCTTGGGGCTCAGGCTCAGCAACTTTTAATTTAGTGGCGATTGTTTTCGCGGTAAGGCTTTGTAATACGATAGTTGCAATAATCATAAAGAACGTGAGAGGCACGAGCTTTTCGGCATCTGGGTAATTGAGTTCAGCTAATTTCATAGCAAATAATGAGGAAATTGCTGCCGCGATAATGCCGCGCGGAGCTATCCAGGATATTACATGTCGTTCCGGCATAGTTAAATCAGAACCCCAGGTAGAAATATAAACGTTGAGTGGACGAATTAAAAATTGTATTAGAAGAAAAAGAATTAATGCGGAGTATCCTAACTCTATAAATGAATATAAATTAATCCGGGCTGAGAGCACGATAAATAAGCAAGACACTAAGACAATACTAAGACTTTCTTTAAAATTTAAAACATGCTCCAACTCAATTTTTTTAAAATTCGCTAAAGTAACCCCCATTATAGTTATTGCTAACAATCCTGATTCCGAAACCAAATAATTTGCACTTGAGAATATAATTCCAATTATGGCAAGAACAGCGAAATTATGTAAATGCTGGGGAATCCAGTATTTTTTAAAGGCAATCCCCAAACAAATGCCTCCGACTAAGCCCAAAAAAATACCCATAAGTGATATTTTTATAAAAACCAGGAAACCAGCAGCAATTCCTTTGGCAAGGCCACTAGAAATGAGTACCTCAAAGACCAGAACCGCTAAAATAGCTCCTATAGGATCAATTAATATGCCTTCCCATTGTAATACGTTCGAAATATTAGAGTTCGGTCGTAATATTCTCAGCATGGGAGCAATAACGGTAGGCCCGGTTACTGTCATTAATGAGGCAAACAAATACGAGATTGACCAGGAAATATTCATTATTAAATGAGTACACGTCGCCACTGATACGAATGTTATCAGAGCGCCCCAGCTAATTAAATTGCGTATAACGCTACCTAAACCTCTCACTTTGGAAAAAGAGAGCGTCATGCTCCCCTCAAATAAAATTATAGCCACTGAAAAAGAGACGAAAGGAAATAATAAGTCGCCTAATTGTTTATCCGGGTTAAGCCAATGAAAAACAGGTCCTACAGAGATTCCGATAAGCAGCAAAAATAAAATAGCCGGTACCTTTATGTAAGATGCTAGCCACTGACAGAGAAAACCAGTGATCAATATTAAGGAAAATGCAAGGACTAGAGTTTCAGACATAAGCTTATGCTTCTTATTATAAATTTTAAATTTATAGGTTTCATTAACCAATAGCTAGCAAATTAATATTTTAATTTTTAAGGGGGTACTTTTCGTAATAATACCTTAGAAAACTTATTGCCAATTAGAGTAATTTCCTTAATTTAAGTTTTATTTATGAACGATAAATTTCTTCCAACCATATAAGCAGAAGTTCATCAGGTTTTTTGTTTTGAATGTTCTTTTGGTTTTTTCTTTTCCATTGCATCAATTTGCCATTTTTTAACCATTCAAAAATTTGGGGATGAATGTAACTGGCTTTGCAAATAGACGGAGTATGTCCAAGCAAGGTGGCAACCTCGCGCATACTTTCTTTAATAAGAGATATTTTTAAATTTTTTATTTCTAATAATGAAATAGCGCGAATAAAAAACTCTCTTGTCGCAATCCATGTTCTGAAGTCTTTGGCTGTAAAAGATTGTTGAGTGACTTGATGCAAATATTCATTAACGTCTTGCGATGAAATAACTGAAATATGTTGTTGTTCGTTATAATATTTAAATAGCTCATACCCTGGGATATCAGTACAATGTTTTAAAATTTGAATGAGATTTTTTTCTGTTACTTCAAAGTTCCACGGATGCTTATTTTTTCCTAAAAACTCAAAATAAACGGAGTTTTTTTTATACCGAAGATGCTTTTTTCTCAGTGTAGTCACACCATAGGTTTTATTTTGCTTAGCATAAGTGTTATTTCCTATTCTTACGGAATAATTATCTATTAGAAAAAGAATAGAACAAATGATTTGGCTCTTATCAAGGGTAGGCGGTTTACTGATTTCTTGATTGATTATTTCTCTTAAGTGAGCAAGGGAATAACCGAAATCCAATAATGATTTAAATTTTTTCTCTTGCCTTACTTGCACCCACGAAGCATGGTAAATATACTGTTTTCGGTTTTTATTGTCTCGTCCTACTGCCTGGATGTGTCCTTTCTCATTAGAACTTATCCATACATGCGTATAAGCGGGAGGGATCGCCAGCAATTTGATACGCTCCAAAATTTTTGAATCAGTTATCTTTTTTCCTTTCGCATCGTAATAAGCAAAGGTTCTTCCTTGTTTTTTTCGTTGAATTCCGACATTTTTTTTCATCCTGTCTTTCTCATAAAGGAACTGGAACAATTAAATATTCAGAATTAACATTCCTTCCATCGATATTTTAAACGCTTGAAGGTGATGGAATGAATATAATTTTTTGGAAAATCACCCGCTTTCTTAATTAATAAAATATATTTTAGACTATAATAATAATGTTGGTTATACATTAGGAATTCGAATGCTTTATCATCTTCTTTTATCCTATTTTCGCCTTAAATTGATTCGAATGCTTTTTGCAAAAATTATGGGACATTCGAAAGTAAAAAACTCTAATTTACTTATGAGTTTTTTAAGTATTTTAGAGGTGCTTGTTTCTCAAATAGGAGATAAAAGAATGCGAACAAAGTGAGCTAATACTTACTAATAGGCGATATTTCAGCTGCTTATAAGCAGTCTCAATCCATGAGACTTGAAATTATTATGAGTGAGCGGGAGTTACAATACATCTGCAACTCTAGAGGCAGGCTTTGAATTTTGAATAGAGTGTTTTGGGTTGCAATTCATGATTCAAGGCTTGTCCCGAAGCTGTTATCTGTCTGTGAAATTTCCTAATTTATTCTGTTATCTTCCCAGCAAAAAAGTGGCTCGATCTGCATCTAGGTATCCCTGATCTATCGCATCTATTAAGTATCTAGTTTTTTGATTATTATGACTTTTATTAAAAAGGCAATAATTTTTGCCAAGATCTTGACTGAATATAAGAGTATCAACATATAAGTGTTGCTTTATTCCATTAACTTGAAAATCAAACCCGTCATCGGATAACAACAGAGTAAGTTTCGAGCCGGGAAAAAAGCTTGGAAACCCGTGGTGGTAATTACCATGTGCAAGTCCTGAGTAAAAGAGATAAGGTTTGGAGTTGTGCTCCTTAAGAAATATCCTTCGAGTGTTTTCATCAAAGAGGGCATCCCTTCTTTCGTAATATGCATTCCAGTCTTCTTTTGTCGCGCGCCTAAAATATTCAGGACTTCCTTCTCTGGCTTTTTTACAGTCTAAGACAACTATCCTAATACCCGCTTGGATTGCGGCTGCAGCCACGGCTTTTGTCTCATCATCTCCATTTATTAGTCCGGAGTTTATGGCGACTGTCCCGTTACTGTCTAGTGATTGATCAAATAGGTGTTGATTCTCATCGTTGCCAAATTCAAAGAATAATGTTTCTATGCCAAGACTTTTAAAGTATTGAAAATTAGCAATCAAGAATTCTTTGGGGAATTTATGGCTATGATATTCATTAATGACAATTCCTGGTGGAAAACCTTCAACAGAACCATTTTTAATTACCGTTTTAATAGATTTATCTAATAGTTTTAATTTGTTTTGTTGTTTAACAGAACGATTAAAAAAACCATCTCTTGAAAATTTAGATTGACTCATGATAATTACCCATCATTTACTAATGAAGCGCTTTATCTTGGTTTAAATAAGAAATCCAAGCGTCCTAAAAACCTGGACACTGGTATTGGTGAGGATTAGTTTGTTCGCGCCGTTTACAAATAACTCCGCCCAACCTCGACAACAGTGTCCAGGCAGCGCATTATCATCCTTTGTTGTAAACGTATTTGTTGCATTTTAGTGAACAGTAATTATTCAATATAAACAAACATAATGGCACCAAATTAAACATAAAGTCAAGTTTTTTATGAAGCTTACGAGAGGGTTTTTAAGCCAATATAGATAAAAAACACAACTTTAAAAATAATTACTCCTTGTGCTTTTTTATTAGCCCAGTGTTTCTTTGGTTCTAATGCTGATAAGATCCTGCTCGAGCTCCTGCATCGTAAAAATTGCTATTTTGGAATAAATTCATTTCAAAATTAACGCATTTTCAATCCAGGGCAATCTTGATAAAATTTATGCAATAAGATTTATTAATGCCAATTAAATTCACTAACTAACTTTTCCTCATTAATGAGGTTAATTCTTAGGTTTAGCAACTTTGTGATTAAGATTTTGCATTGATTGTGTAGGGACAAGAATGAAAAGCAAAATAACTGATGACAAATTGCCTCCAGCACACTTAAAAAGAGCACTGGAATATGTCGTGAGCCTTTGTCCTTTAGGCTCTTCTAACAAGTTGGCAGACCAGCTACGAACTAATTTTTGGACTAGAACCGCTACTCAGCTCAGAACAAATGAAACTTACTTTATCCCGTCTCATAGAGCAACGGAAGAGGACCAAGAGCAGAATGCTACATATGAGCCTCAGCAAGGCATTTTTATGTACACCAAAAAAAATTGGCTCTATCGTTATAAAAAAATTGGAGGCTCCTCTTTACGACTTTGTCCTCTAGAAATTACGGATCAAAAAATTACTTTAGATTTATTTGATTTAGAGACGGAACAAAAATGGATTTTATTTCTTGCAATGACCTGCAAAGAATTAGGCGGGGGAACTTGCGATTTTAAGGCGGCACTTGCAGTCAAATATCTATGGGAGCATAGTGAAGAGATCTCCCGGATTGAATTAGTTAGTGCGTTAGATTTTCAGCACTGCTATGTGATCGTAAATAGAGAGGGAGTTCTTGCTGATTATAGAACGTGGGGAGAGCATGCGTGGATAATTGATCCATGGTATGGTGAAAAAGGGATAGTTTATCCGGCATCCAGCTTTTCAGAAACCATAATGAAAATAAAAGCGTTTGATTTCAATCAGCATATAAATTTAAACACGCTGGGTTATAGCCAAGGGCCTTACACACTTTCTCCTCCTTCAGAAGAGGTATGCAGATGTATTTGTGAAATTAACCCTCAGAGCCAGCCCTATCCTAAATATAAGGGGAAACCTTTAGACCATTATTTCAGTGTTGATATATATCCACGTCGAGAAGAAAAAGTAGAAACACCCTTCGCCTTCTTTAGACATTTAAATAAACACAAAGAAAGCATGACTAAATGTTTCCAGGAGATAGAAAAGAAGTCCTTTTCTTTGAAAAGTTCCAAGCATTCTTTATTCGCTCATAAACACAATGGCGAAATTGTATCTGTCGTACAAACCAGGGATAGTTTAGGCTCTGAGTCCAATGTAATGAGCCATACCAAAAGCCCTATACTGAGCTAAGGTGGGCTCTTAGTAATGAAAGCGGAAATAGCATCGAAATCTTATCGCAGTGATTCATTTTGTGAGATCCCGTTAGTAAGTTTTAAAAGTCTCGATAGGCTACTTCTTTTTAAGGTCTTACCATCTATTGGAACGTGATCTTCCGGCAATCTGTCCTTGATAACCAATCCAAGTGTTCCCTCGATAAGCGTGTTCTAGCCTGGGGAAGTGGGATGAATAATAAAGTTCCTACAAAATGACTGCCTTAAATGGTAAAGCAGTTAAAAGTTGTGTTGCTCACTATAATAGCAATTGGTTGATTCTTACAGATAAGAATGAAATTTATTTAGTTGCGAATAAATCTAAAAGAAAAATAGAAGATACTACGCTTCGAAATGAGCTTTTACATCACATAGGGCGTTGAGAGAGCTTTCTTTATTTAATGGATTAGCAAACAAAAAATGATGCGAATGTTTCTACCAGATGCACTATATATAACCCCGTGCAATTTCCTAATAATTTAAATATGTTAGGGTTTTAAAACCTCCAAATTTATTAAAAATGATATAATCAAATGAATTAAATTCTATTTGATGAATAAATTAACTTTTGTAGCCTCTTTACGGCAAAAATTGTTTTGATATTATTGTAACTGTACAAAGGAAAACTCATTAGGAATGGTAACTTACACCTGGTGAGATAAGACGATAAGGAATATTTATCCGCTTAATGTTTTAGATTTCATCTAATTAAGCCCTATTTAAAAGATCGTTGATGAGTAATACCGATGTCTGCCACCCCTTTTGAAAATGAATTAACTAAATTGCGACATGAAATTAGCTCTATAAGCCAACAAGCTTCTTCTTGTTTTGCAACAGCCAGTCCCCAAACCATGCAGCTTCGCGAGCTTGCTGATGAGCTGAGTTTCTCAACCTATGCCATCAAGAATACGATTTGCTCCATACAAAAACAGTTGAATGAGTCAAATAATAAAATCAGTGAATCTCAAAAATATGAGGCATGGAAATTACTCTTTAGCTACTATCAATTAATCGACAAAAATCGCACCTTGATTGAACAAATCATTAATGAGCGCCAAAGCAATAATTATCTTTTTGAGGATGCGCTAAACGAAACTAAAAAAAAATTAGTAGTAATTTATGACTTAATTCTCGCAATGAACTTTACCGCTGGGCATATTTACCGACGTAGTCTTTCACCTATTGAACTATCGAAACCGCCGCTCCACCAAGCACAGACTAAGGAGCGCGCAGTGAAGCCGGGTTTTATTGATAAAATAATTACCCGTCTTTGTCTGGGAATAGTGAGTCATGTGGCACAAAAAGACGTAGATATTGCCGATACGCTAAAAAAAACGTTACTCTTTGCACCTAATGACACCCATAATTATCAGTTACGGGTAGACGAGAAAACAATCGTGCAGGCTATTGAATATCGTAATCCGGTTGTTACAAATCAATGGCTTATTGTTGTTGGTGGCGCAGGAGCCGCGTACACCGATATGTTACCCATTGCTCAAGAGTTAGCTGTCCGTAATCAGTACAATTTTCTTGTGGTCGATTACCTGGTACAAAAGCCAAGTTCCTTTGCAGATCCCGTGAACACAATTTTAGCAGCAGCACGCTTTTTATTAGAAAAAAAGGGGGTTAAATCCGAAGATTTAGTCTTGCTTGGGCATTCAAACGGGGGCCGTATCGTACGAGAAGCTGCAGCTCAGCTACCTGGCTGTAGCGTGATTACCAACAATACCTACACTAGCCTCGAAGAAGTCATCATTAATCATGTGCTGCATGCTAGTGAATCACTAAAAAACACAGGTCTCTCTCTGAGTAAACACTCTGAGGAAATCATTAATGCAGTCAGCACTTTTTTTGAAAAACATCATTTAGATAAAAAAGTACTTGGCCGTTTACGCACCGCCCTTGAAAAAACAGCAAACGAGTACCAATCAGCAGCTGCTAATATCAAAATCCCAGACAATAAGCATGTTGCAGTTTATGTTGCACCTGCAACGACTCATGATGAAGCCGGCAACAAGTGCTCTAAGTCCGGAGGGGATAAAATATTATTTGATGCGATTGATGGTAAGGCGCAGGCGAAAAAAGCAAAATTAGCCGACCCTAGCCAACATCAACAACTTAAAGCAAAAGATCTATTTTTTAGTTCTGATAAGCCAGGTATCAAGGGTGTGAAATACAAAGACAGTCCCAATCCTCAACAAGCTGGACATTATACTGTGATCAAAGGAGTCTCGGAGGAAGACAATACCCATAATGTCATTGATGTAGAACTTCTAAGCCTTGCTCTTAGCGAGCTGGAGCAATTGAAGACCTATAGGCCATTGACCCTTAGAGAACAATTCGCTGCTTTATTGGATAAGCATGACCTTTCTGACAAGACTGAATATCTGTTGGCGCCCGCAGGAATTGAGCTCACATCAGCGGAACGCTTCTTATTATTAAAAGCCATGACTCGATTCGTGAAAGAGTCGGCTCATGCCGAGTTACCAACGCAAATACAACTCATGCGCCTTTTTCAAGCGAGTGACGTTGCCGCCGATATCATAAGTGCGTATGAGCCGGCTTTAAACAAGATGATTTGGGGTGATAATCCTAGCGAATGTAAATCAGGAATAAAGTTTCTTAAACGCCGCCTCAGTACGTTAACGGAGCGTTCTGTAGCTCCTGAACCCTACTTGCAGGGCAACGGTTCCTATATGAGCATCAATTTAGCCAATACTGTCTTGCGACGATTACATCAGTACTATGCTAAATTACCTCAGGAACTTTTGGTGGAACACATGACATCAGAACAAAATAAATCAGAAAAGCGCCATAGATTATTTTCCCAGGGCGTAACCATTTCTGATTTGGATCTAAGCTGTCTCCAGCCAAATCGTTATGGCCTCGTTCGCGCTTAGCTCTTAAACCCAGGGAATGTAGCCGCTGTCTACCCCCTGGGCCTCAACTTATAAATTCACTGCATCCCTCACTAAGCATAACCTCAATAGCTTGCTCCACTACTCAGGAGTCTCTCATGGTGGGTGTTTAATAACTCAGTGAGGTACGATGGTTCATTGCATTGGTGCTGTAAATCCATTAAATCTATTATCATGGGACTTACCCCTAACGCTAATGTTGCATATAGGCAAAAAAAAGGATTTTTCAACTTGAGAGGGCGATGGTCAAATATTGTACAAATGGCTCAAAAATGGTTACAATGTGCGCTTTTATCATCGATGTGAGAATTAAATGATTTCAAATGAGGTACCTTTCACACCAATTCAACATAAGGTCTATAACCTTATTAACGGAAACGAGCATGCAGAAGTCGAAAAATATCGCGAGGAAAATGTAATCTCGGCCGTTGGGATTGCAAGACTATATTTTACAGCAAATAATCACAAAAAAGTTGATGAATACCGAGCTGTGCACAATGTTTCAGTGAATAAAATAGCCTTTTGGTATGCTGAGGCTGGTAATCACGAAAAAGCTGAGGAGTACCGCAGCCAGTATGGGGCATCTCCCAACTTCATTATCCAAGGATACATTAAAGCAAAAAATTACGATAAGGTTGAAGAATACCGCGCTGCACACAATATTTCAGAGCATGGCATAGCTATGGGGTATGCTATGGTCGGCAATCACGAAAAAGTCGAGGAGTACCGCAGCCAGTATGGGGCATCTCTAAGCTTTATTCTCCGAGGATATATTAAAGCAAAAAATTACGATAAGGTCGAAGAATACCGCGCTGCGCACAATATTTCAGAGCATGACATAGCTATGGGGTATGCTATGGTCGGCAATCACGAAAAAGTCGAGGAGTACCGCAGCCAGCATGGGGCATCTCTAAGCTTTATTCTCCGAGGATATATTACAGCAAAAAATTATGATAAAGTTGAAGAATACCGCGCTGTGCACAATATTTCAGAGCATGAGATAGCTAGTGGGTATGCTATGGTCGGCAATGACGAAAAAGTCGAGGAGTACCGCAGCCAGTATGGGGCATCTCTAAGCTTTATTATCCGAGGATATATTAAAGCAAAAAATTACGATAAGGTCGAAGAATACCGCGTTGCGCACAATATTTCAGAGCATGACATAGCTAGTTGGTATGCCCTAGACGGCAATCACGAAAAAGTCGAGGAGTACCGCAGCCAGCATGGGGCATTATTAAGCTCTATTATCCTAGGATATATTAAAGCAAAAAATTACGATAAGGTCGAAGAATACCGCATCCAGCATAACATCTCTGTAAATCATATTGCCCTCTCGTATGCTCGCCTAGATAACCACGAGAAGGTCGAGGAATACCGTACTCGTTATAATGCTTCGGTAAATGAAATTGCATGTGGATACGCTGTTGCAAATAACCACAAAAAAGTAGAGAAATACTACACTCAACACCATGCGTCAGTCGAGGCGATTATTGAAGGCTATACAGCCAACAATAACCAAGAAAAAATTAAAGAGTACCAAAGCCGGGCTAATGTACACGCAGAAAGCCAAATAAAAGGCGGTATTCATTCAAAATATATAGCAGGCCCACTTCCTCGCCTGCCTCAACCTTTGTATTCATCTACAATACCTCCTCGTCTTGTCACCGAGTGTTCTTTTACGCAAGTCAGTAACCTTCCCTCGATGTTCTTTTCCCATAATATTACAACTATTGATCTCAACATTAAGACGCTTGAGGCGTCTTTTATCACGTTAAACCAAACCACGCCCGAGGTTGTACAGTGGACATTTATTTGTGCTGGCAGAAAAACCAATGCGCTGATTCCTCTTCCCCAAAACAAGGGAGGCTGTGTATTAATTTGTACTGAGAGCGAATCTGAAGAATTAAAACCTTATGTATCCCCATACCTTCATTTGCTGGTTATTAAACGCCTCGATAGCAAGTACTATGGACACTATGAGTCATTGGGAAGTATTACCGCACGGCGTATTGCACTATTCCTTTTTGCTCATCATTTCAAGCTTGATGAATTCGTTATGCTGGATGACAACATCAAAAAATTATCATGGAACCCCAGCTCTATTAACGGAAATACCTGGGATGACGCTTTTAATTTTTTACAAACTGAGCTTGGCCCAAAAGGTTGCATCAGTGTTGCTACGATGAACGGGCGTCCCAAAAATAGCGGGGAACTTGGCTCCAAGTTATTTATGATTAATATGAAGCTCATCCGTGAAGTACTTATCGATAATGAAGACATTTTTTTATTATTTCCAGATGCTCCTCATGCAGAAGCATGGGGAGAAGACTATTATTTTCAAATTTTTCTCCACCATCTGCTGAAAGAGAAAAAGACTAACTATGTATTCAAGCAAGGATTCCCCCCATTAAAAAATGAGAGTTAAATTGGCCTCAAAAAAATGTTCTAATCATAAGTATGTATTGTATGGAATTATTGTCGGTTATTTAACAAGTTTTTTATATTTCTCAATAAATGTATATTATCACTCCCGTTCTGCAAATTCTTTTTACTTGACTAAAAATACTATCCAATATGACTAAGAAACGCATAAGTACTACTAGAAAAGAAAACTTATCATACCAAGAAAAAGTTTTGAAGTTTGGGCTAGGCATTGGAATCGGTATTGTTTTATGGTTTTTAACTATATACTTTCTTTTGTTTTTATTTTAATTAATTATCATGTATTACTACGCTATAGATTGGCTCAAAGTTAAATTGACGGTGCCTTATCCCAGCAACATATCACTTTATGTACACATATTTCTTTGTCAATAAAGGAAGTTAATAAAGCCTTAAGTAAAAAATTATATACTATACTTAACAATAAATGATCTAAATGAATAATTATTGTTTTATCTTGTCTTAATCGAGCTTGCCTTTTAGGGGGATATTATGGGATTTTTTACCGATGCGAAAAAGAAGGCTAAAAATTTTGTTAACGGGGTTGCCAACGAGGTTGCAGGTAAACCACAGTTTTATCAATATGTGGAAGAGTTGGTTAATGAAATTACCGCGGTTCAACAGAGCAGCAGCGTAGCTTTTGAGCCTGAAGTAGCGGATGCACTTAAAGCCCTAAAAGCGTCGTTGAAAACAGCGATAAAAAAGTTTGATAATGAAACAAATGCAGTACATGGGCTTATCGGAGGAGGAATGCATGCTGTAAAATATAATAAAGCGTTCCATGATTTCTGTGAAGCAAGTGTTAATGCTATTCATCAACATCAATCAACAGTGATGGCTGCGCCTGGTATATGGAATAAGCTTAAAGCGTGCATCAATAATGTACTTGAAGAGTATCTTGGCATTAAGGATGCTTTAACGGTTAAAGAGAGCAATGTTGCGGCCTCAGGTGACTTTAAAAGCAGATTGGATAATGTGAAAACTGAAGGCAAGGAAAAAATGGAAGAGATTGAAGAGAAGCCATACAATCCTAATATTTAATTAAGTTGCAGGCTACAAGAGCCTGCACCATGCTCATTTATACGGTAGATTCTTTTTGGATAATTTTTTCTTAAAATCCAATATGGTTAATTTATAGACTATTGAATGGCTTGTAATTCCACATTAGCCCTAATCCTATGCGAACACCCAATTAGATTGACTTCGATTTATATCCTCATATTCTTCAGCAGAAATAGTCTCATAATCATCACTGCCAGAAAATCCATCGCGCATAGTGAGTATGGTACTAACAACCAAATCAATAGCATTTATTATGGGACTTAATAGAGCACAATTTAAGGCTTGCACCGATGACAATAGATATACTCCTGATTTTAGAAAATCATTTTTTGCCCCATTCAGATCAAAAATAGCAAGGTGTAATAACGCTATTAAAGCATAACCCAAAGCTGCTCCAGCATTCGCCAAAGATTCAACTGAAAAAGCACATGGCGCTAAAGGTATGGATGCTATTTTTGTGAAAATATCATCATCTGATTCAAAAGGCATAAATAAAACACGCTGGGCTGGTCTGTATCTACTCATATTACTTATCCTCATTCTAACATCACGTTTAATAACCGTATGTTGAAATTGATTTTTAGATATAGCTGAACCTGTTGCACCAAAAAAGGTATCAAAAATTAGATCCTTTAAGCTTTTGTTTGACATTAGTATTCTCTGAAGTTGTATGCTTTATGATGTAATCACTATCTTATCCACTTCATAATTTAAGCAGATCATAAAGGAACACTTAAAATATGTTGCTGAAGAAGTTCATAAATCCACGCAGATTGCCTTAATATTGCTCATTCTATCAGCGACTTGATGAATTGATAATGCGTTCATTTGGAAATTAATCTATTCTAAAATGGAAATTTTGATGCTCCTTATAAGGTTTAATTACAGAAACGCGTCAAATGCGTATTCCTGTGAATTTGAACGCTTTGAAGCGAAGCGACGGTTGTTTTCAGCATAGAGGCGGAATTATTGAGATGAAATTAAAAAAGTCTTGCCGTTAAATTGAATGGAATAGTTCCGCCTAAGCATAATCGGAATTAGAAACCTTTGCCCCTATAAATTCATTAATTACTTACTTAAGTTGTTATCTGTAAGCCTAAAAACCTTGTTCGAAAATGCCGGAAGTAATCCTTATTATTTTTTTAAGCTAAAAAATTATTTTTTTCAGAGATTCAGACCTATAAAAAATGTAAACAACACGCCCATTTATTTGCTATTTTTTCCTTTGAATAAATCCTATTAAAGCAGGATTTATTCAAAAAAACTGATGAATAAATAATTTAATCCTACTATAATAGGATTATATGGATAATTTAATAATAGAACTACATTAAGACTAGTATCGTAGGATTATATGGCCAAACAAATTAAAAGAATCGAAAATCCTGATTTTGACGAACCATTAACAGCGGAGTTAATTGGTAAGTTAATTAAAGCGCGACGCACACAAAGTGCGCTCCGATTAGAGGACGCTGCTGCCTTATGTGGAGTTGCTAAACATACCTTGATGAAAATTGAGCATGGAAAAGCTACCTGCCAATTAGGGAGTGTCCTACAAATCTGTGCCAGTTTAGGAATAAACCTTTATGCAAAGCCCTGGGATAAAATAGATGAAAACGAGTGGAGATAATCCGGCTTTAGATGTTTATTTGGGAACACAATTAATAGCTCAAATCAATGTTATTAATGAGCAATTATATTGGACATATTCTCCGGATTGGCTCCAAGTAGGGTATGCAGTTTCCCCTCATTTGCCTTTAATAGATCAAATTCCTTCATTAAATGTAGTGCGCTTTTTGAAAAATCTATTGCCCGAAGGAAAGGCTCTCGAAGAATTAATCGCGAATTATCATTTAAGCAAAAATAATATATTTTCCCTGGTTCGGGAATTGGGTTTGGATACTCCGGGTTCTTTAATAATTTTGAGTTCTAATCAGTCTCTGCCTACAGATAAAACATTTAGGTTACTTAGTGATAAGGAATTAGAGCAGAGATTAAATAATCGCGACACTTATGGCCTAATAATTTGGGATGGTAAGCCACGACTGTCGGTGGCAGGTGTACAAGATAAAATTAATATTGTGTTAAATGAAAAAGGGGAGTTGGGATTTGGGGATGGAATTTTATGTTCGACCCATCTTCTTAAGTTCGAAAAACATAGGCATTCTAATTTGGTATTGAATGAATATTTCAGCATGTTATTAGCAAAAGACTGTGGGTTAAATGTCGCGGATGTCCAATTGAAGCGATTTGGCCCACATCCAGCATTATTAGTGAAACGCTTCGATAGGAAATTTGATTCTAAAGGGATGGTTAGAAGAAGTCATATCATTGATGGGTGTCAGGCACTGAATTTACCGCCCGAGTATAAATATGAACAAAACTTTGGAAATGGTAGGGATGTTGCGCATATAAGAGATGGGGTAAGTCTGCCCAAATTATATGCTTTTGCTAATGAATGTATAAATCCTGCAAAAACTAAATTGCAAATCTTGGATTGGGTACTCTTTAATATATTAATTTATAACTGTGATGCTCATGGAAAAAATATTAGTTTTTTTGTAAGCCCCCAAGGGATTTCTCTAGCGCCATTTTATGATTTAGTAAACATAAAAATGTATCCTGAGTTTCAGCATGAATTGGCCATGGCGTTAGGTGATGAATTTGATGAAAATGGTATAAATGCTTATCAATTGGCTGACTTTGCGGATACTTGCGGATTAAACAGAGCTTTAGTAGCTAGGCGCTTAAAATATTTGATCGGGAAAATAAAAGGCTCATTGCATAAGCAAATAAACTTAGTGAAGGCGAATGAAAAAGAGACAATTTTTCTCAATAAGTATGCCGAAATAATATTAGAACGAAGTGAGCACTTAACAGAACAGAGTCATTATATTTCTTCTATTGATTTATAACTCCGAAGCTATAAAAAATATAGTTTTATACGAAGTTAATTGAACGAAATTGATCAGGTGCGTTTTTAAAAATATTACGTTCTCGTGGAAAATTTGAAATTACCATGTTATTTAAAGCTGAAATTAAATTATCGAATGATCCTACCAAATCAATAAAGCTCGCTGATTTTGATATTTAAGCAACTAGCAATTTATAACCGAAGTTTTTCGTTGGGCTAACTGGGTAATTGGTTTTGCGGCGTAAAAATTGAATGCTGCTTGAAATTTGAAAATTAAAAAGTAAAATGCTCCTTCATGCTATAAAAGGAAAAAAATGAACAGCTCCAGTCCGCAACAGCAACGCCCCTATTTATTGCTTAATGGGTTATTTTCGCGCTTAAAAAATAAGTTTTTTTATATTATTTTGCTTCTAATTTGTTGTTGGTATGGCTATCAAATGCATATGGACGGGGTAAGCTCAAAAGCAGATAACTCTATTTCACTACCTGAAGCGTGGGACGATATTCAATCTAATAAATTCATCCATGATATAGAAAATTCGTTTAATGGTACTTCAACGCATTCTTCGAGATAGCAGGAAGGCTACTTTTCACGCTGATGAGGTTCTCGATTGCATCGAAAGAGCGGAAATGGTTCCAGTTTTCACTGTGTTACCGATTTCTCACCGAACTGTTCATTGATAATTTCACCTCGGAATTGCACTAACACATTAGTTTTCTTTTTTGATGTGGATGCAAATAGTACCCTTATCTCTCTATAGAGAATATATTTAATTTTCTATTTATTTTTTTGCAGTAGATGCACTCATTGAGCTCTCCGTTTCTGCACCTTCGCACGCTTGGACTTCTTCTGTCTGATTATTCTTGCGCGTCCCTCTTGGTGGTTTTCGACAGGGCTCAAATCGTTGCTTGTTACCTAATGTAGTTTGTTTGACATACACATTTCCTGCATCAAATAATGAGTTGTCCAAAACAGAGCTTGTTGTGAACCACCCAAGTTTATCACCAGAGGTGGCTGACGATAGATCGCTCTGGACTCGGTTTATTGCTCCGCTTAAGAACGTAGGAAGGTAGGGACGGGCGGGGTTTTTGGAATTAATGCGAGTTAATCGGCTCTCACTGTGGGAGCCACTGAGTGGTGGACTGAAACAATTCAAAGCATTTACAGGAGTGAATAGGTGGTTAGTGTGTGAGTTCCGAGGATCGCTGGTTGGAGGACTGAGATTTTCGGAGGTATTTGTGAGAGTGAATAAGTTGTCATTGTCGCGGGTATCGCTAATTGATGCGCTGACCGTATCCACGTAAGTGAATGGATCGTCATTGTTTGAGTCAAGTGGACCCCTGGTAGGAGCAGGTATCTGCTTTTCTAATTCCATCGCCATTTCTAATCGAGCTAGCTCATTTTTTAAATGATGGAAACAACCAGGCTCATCCACTTTCACCAGTAGAGGTACCTGTGTTACTTTAACTACATCCAATGCTCTTTTTGGCACCTCATAGGGATTTTTTATATTTTTTTGTGTCGTTTCTTCGGTGTTATCTATTTTTGCTGCTCTCCAATTAGATGCTGAAGCACCCAGGATGAGTTTATCTCTATCTAGTTTGCCTTCGGTAATCGCTTCTTCTAATGCATCGAGAACACTGCCGCAATAATCAAAAAGACTAATATCAATACCATCATACTGGTATTCTATCAGTGCCTCTTTAATGTTGCTTTTCGCACCACTAGTAATTTCTACAATACCTTCTTTGATATTAAAATCAGGATCTTCGGGTATTAGATTCTCTACTCCAAATAAATCACCAGTAGATAACATTAGGTTCGTTTTGCACCGTTTTAGTTGGTTGGTAATCATCTGAAGGATAACATGAAATTGTATATCCTCGCTGCATTCCGATTCATCGGCAGAGTTCTTCTTTTTGGTGTTATACGTATCCAGCCTTGTCTTGATTTGCGTTACAGTGTGCTTGAGATGATTAGCAAAAAGGTCGCGCATTTTTATTTTTAAATAGTCATCTTCTGTGGAGGCGGCTATCAGGCAGCTATTTAATTGAGCTAAATCCTCTAAGGCTCGCTTGCATTTAACTTCTTTTTTACGTCTCTTATTCCAGTAACTATTATCTTGTTCTTTACATTCCGCATTATTAGCTAAATGTTTTAATTGCAATGGAACGTTTTTTAATACTAGGAAATTTTCAATGGATGGGTAGGGGGTTTCAATGGATTTAAGAAAGTTCAAAAAGTCACCGGGCTTGCCACCTGCCTTTAAATAGGCCATGAGAAGGATGGTATTTCTCGTGAAATCGCTAATTTCCGGGCGGTTAAATGGAGCATGCGGTGCAAATAGGTTAACAACCAAATTCAGGAGTGCACGCTCTGAATGATATTTGAGCATAACCTTTTTTTTGGATGGCGAATCAGTCTTCATAAAATGATTAAATAATTCAGGCACTTCAAAGTGGGATGATACCTCAAAATTTGTATGATTTTTCAGCATGGCATTAGCGATAGAAATTTCACCTACCTCTCGTTTACCAAGAAAAATAATATCTTCTGGTTTAACATGCTCTTTGGCATCAGGAGTTTGTTCGTAAAACTCCAAAAGAGCAAAGATAGACGCGATTGCGGAGCCTTTTCCTTTTAATTCAATATTCAATTTGATATTGGGTTGAGGTGTTTTGCTGCGCGCTTTATTTTTGTCATATAATAAATGCAGTAATTGAGTTAAAGTCGGGATTTGATGTCTTTGGGGATTGGTTTTTAATAGACTATCTTTTTTGTCGATGATGACCTGTCTCTCTGTAGATGATAATGCGATTTTTTCTTTACTATTTAGTTCATCAAAAAAATTCGATCGTCCTTCGAGCCTGGTTTTTTCTATTTCTACGTCATATGATTTTAAAGAGAAGCAGGACTGTAGAACTTTGGTAGTAAATTTCTCCACTTGCAATGTATCATCGAGAGAAATTGACTTTGGGTCAACTTGTTCGCTCGGAATACAAAGAAGCCATTCTTTTAAAAGAGCTTGACTTTTTTCATCCATGCCTTGCGTGGAAATTAAATCTGCATAAGGAGCTATTTTGCTGCCATGTATAACCATAGGCTCCCCATCTTGAGATACATGAATATCACATTCAATGCTGTGGATTCCATATCCCAATGCTATAGTGAACGCCTCTAATGAATTCTCAGGATAAGATGTTACATTTTCAAAGAATTGATGACGAGGCTTTTCAGTGACCCCCATACCACGATGGCCGGTAATGATAACTAAATCATTAAGGGATTTAGGAAGAGTACCTCTAAACATTAATCACTCCTTTTAAGCATTTAATTTGGACGGCAGGCCACCAATATTGGCGTAATAAAAAATATAATTCTTTCATTATCGATTTAGTCCTTGTAACTCAATGGCTAAATACAAATGGCAGAACTTGTATATAAAAAAATTCCTAGCAATCCTAGGATATTAATGAGATATGCATAATATCATTTTGGAGAGTGTCGGTAAATAAATCGATCTATTTGTCGTTTTTTTCATCATTAACGATACTTTATGTTGGCAATGGTACAGCCAGTACTCTTAAATCTATCCATCAATGAATCTCAAATCTTATTTGAAACAGAGATATCTTGGAGCACTCAGCTTAAGTTGATAAAAAAAACCAAAAAGGTTAAAATTTAGACAGTATACTTGAGAGTGATTTTATGCCTACTCCCGCTAATGAAGCAAAAGAGCTAATCCAGCTAATTAAAGATCAAAATTATCAACAAGCAGCTGTATATTTATTAGAGAGTGATAATTTAAATTCTGTCAATGCTTCTGCTTGGTTTATCAATCCTAAAACAGAAAATAAAAACACAGGCATTTTATGCGATGAATTTTTGAACTATCTGTTAAGTATTCATGAATCTGATATAGAACCTTATATTAAAGGAATTATCACCGGTTTTATCAACGATGATATCCATAAAAATAATCTTGCTCAAGTATTAACCAATTTACACCCAATATTAACTCACCCGAATTATTTGTTTTATATTGTAGATAGCCTTTTTAAAAAATATCCGTTGCAGGAAGCAGCCGATCTCTTATTACAATCAAATTTAGCAAAAAAAGGGGAGGGTTATGATATTTTGTTCCAAACAGCTCTAAATCAATACAATGCATATCTGCTTCTAGAACTAAAAAAATTTAACTCTGTTCTATTTAAAGAGAAAATAAGAAACCTAGATGAAGAAAAGTCCATCCGATTAAGAAAACTACTGTCCATGCCCGAAGACAAGTATTTATGGTTTAGCAATTACATCCAACCGTTAACGCATGGTTTTGGTTTTTTAGGGTATCAAGAAATCTTGCTCGTGCTTGCACAAGTCAAGAAAAGGAAAACTTATCCTTTTGATCCTGTATTATTAAAAGAGAATGAATATTTAGACTTTTTTACTGCACTTAAACAAAACCATCCTATCCAGAAGCGGTTTATTATTTCGGGATCTCACTTTTGTTATGGTGAAATTCGAATCGATACTCAAGAGAGAGCGAAACTCTGGTTGATTGATTCCCTCGGTAGTACTAAAGAAAGCAGTAACTCAAAGTATTTTAATGATTTTATTTTTAAGTTTGCGGAGACATTCCCTGAAAATGAAATTTATGTTGCTAAAGAAAAAAGACAAAATTCGCCGCAGGGATGTTCGGTATTTGCCCTCGATGATGCCATGCATTCTTACACTCTTCGTCTTCCTACGGGGCAAAATGACATTTGGGATTATTTATCTGCCTTAAAAACACCCGAAAAGGCCAATTTTTTTAATGATGATAAGGCGTTCTCTCTCAGTATTACCTTATGTCCTATACCTTTATCCCTTATTCGAACGATGCAAAGTAAAAGTGTGTATGATGAGGTCATCCCAGAAAGACTGTTAAGCGAACAAAATCTTATTATAAATAAAAAAGGAGAGACTACTAAAGAATCGAGTCAAAAATTTTTCAAATTAGGACCGCAAGGACTGCGGAATACTCGTTTAGAGTATAAATTAGAAAAAATTATCCAATATACCAGTGATTTTTTAGTAAATTGTATTTCAGAGAAAGAACTTAAAATATTAATGCACGAATTTACTCTAGAAACGTTTAAACAACATGCTGCCAAAGAAAGCGCAGAACAAAAAATATCTAATCACCCAATCCCCAAGATATAGCTTTGGACCTTTTTACATCTGACGCATTCGATATTAGGCTAACTCAACACCAGGCCAACGCGGCGCTTTTTTCAACCAAAAATCCAGAAAGTTCCTCTTATTCAACCGGAAAAAACTTCAAAAAAACGGGACTCGGATGAACGGCCTTTTAGCAGCTTATCTTAGATGAGTTAGATGCCCAAATTGTTTGCATCCAAGCGATAGTTTAATGAGGAAAGCAAATTTTCAGCGCCAGAGCAAATTTCTAATCAGTAATAGAATGGGGATCAAGATCCCCATAGATAGTGGATATAATATTGAGAAAATAGATTAAGGCACCTTTCGCTCGAATGCTTGTCGCAAAACTAATTTTTCGCGACAAGCTCTTCATTTAACAAGTGCAGGTTACAATTATATTCCCCTGACCAGTAGCTCCGCCGAATCCATTTATAACAATATCATAAACACCTCCTCCTGCACTCCACGTGACTTCGCTTTGTACGCCGCAAGAATCATCATTACCCGCTATACAGGCTCCGAAAGGAGGAACTTGTGATTGGAATACCGAAAGTTGTGTGTCTAAAGTAGTTTGGCCACAGGTGCTTGCTTTTAACTGCCCCCCGATACAAGCAATACTGTTGTATTGAAACAGTTTATAGCGGTCTGGATTGGGACCATTGTCGCCACAAGCTGGGGAACCTGTTCCTGTAAAATCAACATCTAAGTCAAAAGGCAGGGTAGTTGTGCTGTCTATGCATAATGAGCTTGAAATGGCAACAGAATAAGTCCTGGAGCCTGTATTTGCATTAGCATCGGTTGCACCTATAGTAAATGAGAAGGTTCCGGCAGTAGTTGGTGTTCCGGTTATTTTTCCGGTTGAAGTATTTAAAGTAAGACCGGTTGGTAACGCGCCAGAAACAAGGGCATAGGTATATGGAGGAGTTCCATCGCTGGCGGTAATTGTTTGACTATAAGCAACATTCAATGGGGCTGGGGGTAGTGACGTTGGAGAAATCGTCAGTGGGGTGTTGGCAACTATCGAAATACTTCTACATGCAGTATTGCTTACTGGAAATAAACAATATCCATTGCTGATGGGTACACAATCCATACCTAAATTCCCTACTTTAAAATCTGGTGTGTTCACTTTAATTCCAGCATTCGGATAGGAATGTTTTAGTGCCGCGCAGATATTTAAACTTAAAGCCGAGACATCATAATTTTGACACGATAAAGCCCCTCTTCCATTTAAGCAGAGAGTAATTTCTACATCACCTGCTGTGCCCGTTGCTGAAACATTAAAAAGCAAACCGCTTCCTGCAAATAGGATTTGACATGCCATCATTAACAACACAATGCTTATACTTCTTATATACTTTGTCATAATTAATCCATTAAAACTAATAAGTTGAGTTAAACCGCAGGTTTTATCGCAAATCATTCCAAAAGCGCAAAACGAGCTTATTTTGGGCGATTTAATGTGATGAGTCTATAGAATTATTCAAAATAGTTTTGTTTGTAGATTGATTATACTGTCTTTTTCATAATGTATGGGCTCTCCCGCATGCCTGGCCTAAACTGGAAATGATATCTAACCTATCTTTCTTAAAAATTTTAAAAATGATAAAAATAATGTAAATGGATTTACTTGAGTTAATGATGCTTATTTATCAAGGAAAAGAACTCACTAAGGTTAAAAGTAAAGAAGGAGGTAAAAATCGAAATGATGCAGATGGTTTTTATGCTGATAGCAATGGAGTTGAGTATTTTGTAAAAAAACCACAGGATAAGCGAGAGCTATTCACTGAACTGTTCGCAGGTTTACTGTTGCAAGAGTTTAAGAACCGAGGTTTTGTTGACAAAATATATCATGCATCACTGATTTGTGCCCAATTAATTCAATTCGAAGACGGTAGTTATGGACTTATTCAACCAAAAGTTGAATTTCAGGAATTATATAAAGTTATTGGCACGGGATATTATGACGATTCTGATCGGAGCCCACTTTGGGAAATGTTGTATGGTCCATATTCTTACTTATTACTTACTCAATTTAAACAATATTATGGTTTAGCAATAGCATTAATGTTTTCATTATTGCTAGGGGATCATAGTGTACACAGCGGCAATGTAGTTTGCTTAGAGATCTTATCTTCAATGGAAAAGTCTTTTATTCAATTTGCGCGTATTGATTGGGGTGCTGCTTTTCGCTATTACGGTCATAAGAAGAACAACGAGGATCTTTTATATCCTTTTGAATACCAAGGATTTTTTAACCATAAAGGATATACGAAAGGTTATTTTTTAAATTACAAACGAATTAAAGGTCTTTTTCCCGCTATTGCGATACAAGCAAAACAATTGCTAGAAAAAATTACTAAAGAAACATTTGTAAGTATGATCAATGGCATTTTAGGTAATTTACCTGTCGACTTAGTGGATAATGATATTAAAGAACAATTGGCTAAATATTTATATATAGAGTCTTTTAAGAACATCAGCTTTGGCGAAAGAGGGGATTATCAACAATTTTCTGATGACTTATCTGAGATTTTAATGCAGCGACTAAATAAAATGACCGAGTTGGCGGATTTTACAAATAATTCAATCGAGCCAAATCAACAAGATTATAAAGAAAACACGCCCATAATTGTTCGCTTATCTTTAAGCCAGGCTATTTCTTTTGCCGAACAAATGCATCTTTGGTTCAAGGTAATTTCGTTTTCTGATGAAAAAAGTATTGTTGATTTTAATAATATTGAGCGAACGCAATTAGCCGCTCAGTTTAATCGTTATTTGGAGGCTATATTACGTCAAGTTAAGCGATTAGATGGTGCGAATACTGTAGCTAAAACTAAAATTTCAAAATCATCTCATTCAAATAGTTATTTATATCGTGATTTATTTTCTTTTAAGGCAGATTTGCAGCCAGTTTGTACTCCAGAAAATGAAATTAAATTACCTCTGCAAGTAGGTTTTTGGCAGCTTACTGAAGCCCTATTAAGAGCTAGCTTCAACATCCTTATTACCCTTAGGGTACTGCAAGAAACACAAAGCTCCACGGTACATTCTAAGGCTGCGGCCATTCATTTACTATTTGATGCTTTAAAAGAATATTTATGTAATTTTAATCACATTTATCAGGACTGGTTGAACGAGTTAGAAGATACCCTTTGGCTGTTACCTGATACTCAACTGGCAAAAATATGTGCGAAGGAATTACCGTTTATAAATTCGAGCGAGCTTATAAATATCGTAATCAAGAACTCGGAACTTAGAAGCCGAATGAAGCAGGCTGTATATGAACTCGGTATTGAGAATCACGAGTTAAATAGCAGGCGCCTAGCCTGAATTAGTTTCGCATTTGCTGCAAATGCTCGTCGGTTAATACCAAGGAGTTACTGGTGGCGGTAGCCACTAATTTTCCAGCTTTAGTTTTCGCTTCTGCTCGCATAACGATTGATGATTTGGATTGAGCGACTAGATCGGCACGCAAATGAATAAACTCATCTTTTGCTACAAATGGACGAATAAAGGTCGTATTTAATTCAAGAGTTACCACGGGTCTTGCTGCGGCCATATAAGATAAGGGACCAAACACTTCATCAAATGCAGCACTTAAAAAGCCTCCTTGAAAAACATGAATCGGATTCATAAACTTAGTATTAAATGGGATTGTTGCGCTAATCATGTTACCAAACTCAATCTCAGTATAGGTTGTTCCCAAGGTAAGATTTGATTGTGGAGGCAAATCTAGGCTAATATTTTTTGCAGAAAAAAACGTAGCCATTTCCTGCATTTTCTGCATCACTTGCTCGTGGATGGACATAAGCACTCCCAAAGAATTAGGATGAATAATTTAGTGGATTTATTTTGTATTGTCGATGATTTTTCTAAAGAACTTCTGTGTTCTTTTGTCTATGAATGTGATGTCTATTCTAGATATTAAATACATTGAGCCTTTGGGGCTAAGATCGTAGGACAGCCATTCTATTGTATTACATAATTCAGATTCATTTTTTTCTATAATTAAAAAATATCTATGTCAGGGTTATTCTTTATAATATCAAATTTATTTCTTATCATTTTTACTTTTTCTTTTAGAAGAACGTTTATTTTATGAGGTAAACCGTTCGCTGCGAGAGAGTTTTGGAAAAATTCTTTAGCAGTGTCAAAATCGTCGTTCTGGCTAAAATAAAAATCGTGTACCTTTTCATTAGAGTCAACATATACGTATAGCCAAGCATCTTTTATACGCGATTTAATTTTTTTAATATTTAAACTGCACGTTAAGGCTTGTCTAGTCAAAAAATTGTTCTCAATTTTTTCATCAAAATAATGTTGAAGCTGATGAAAATCTTCTTCACTAATGATTAAATTACGTTCCTTTGCGAGTGCCTGCAAGTCAGAGAAATCTAAAAAGTAATTCTCATTCCAAAACAGCAATAATGGTGACACATAGCGTGCCCAGTGCTTATTTCTGTGATACCAAAATGTATTATAGATGTCCTCCAATAGGTCAAAAAATGTATAGCCAAGCATGAAATTTCCTTATACATGTTTGATTAATTATAGTTAATTGTATTCTATTGGCGACGTTAAGTGACTGTCGAATGAGCCGACTGTAAGTGAACGTTAGGCCTTATTTGTTATATTATCTAACTAAATAAGGCACTGAGGTGAACTGTTAGCTATTTTAAAAATTTTGAAATTAAATAACCAACTCCTGCTGCAATAAGAACGGATTTAATAGGTTTTTCTTTGATTTGACTAACCAATTCCTCGTAATTACATTCTAAATTTTTTTGAACATCACAAGCCTGTTTTTTTACCGAATCACTTAAGTATTCAGCCTTATCTTTTACTTTCTCGAGCGTGTCTTCGGTACTTTCTTTTAATTTATCTTTAAAATGGTCAATATTGTCCATAATTGCAATCTCCTAAAAATATCCTAAGAAGTAATCTTATTCAAAATGAACACATATAAGTGCCCCATTTTTTTAAATACGACCTAATAAAGCTAAAATAAGTAAAATAACCAGTAGTGTTCCAACTAAACCACTAGGCCCATATCCCCAGTCTTTGCTGTAATTCCATCTGGGTAGACCTCCTATGAGCAGTAAAATCAATAGAATTATCAATATAGTACTTAACATATTGACCTCCATAAGTAGGGTTGATTGCTCCTGAGGAGCAATCAACTTTTAGTTATATTTGGTAATACTTAGTAATTGACTCTGTGACACTACGATCGGCGAAATTAGGCCAATGTTCCTTATCAAAGCCAGGAGCATTTTTTAAACGATCTTTATCAACATTTAAAACAAAGCAATCGTCCTCTTTATCGTAGGAAAATGCATTCCAAGGCACAGCAAAAAATTTATTTCCAAAACCAAGGAATCCACCAAAATCTAAAACCAGATAATTAACTTGTCCTGATATTTTATCAAGAACAACTTCGTTAATATCTCCGATATTTTCTCCAGAGGTATTCTGGACTTTTACGCCAGTGATTTCACTGGCTTTTACCACATTATGATTTTTCATTTTAATCCTCCTTGATGAGATAAATTTTTGTTACTCTTTTGCTTCACAGGTTATTTTTGTGCAATCGCGACAGTTTTTAACAGCAAACTCAAAACTGGATGCGGCTGAATTATGGGTCTTTGCCATTTGCTCATCAGCAGCTTTATCCGTGGCGACGTCACTGCTGCTTGCATTTGTAGTACATACCCAATTTTGGGTAATGTCAGTGGTTGATACTGCATATACAGCGGAAGTGCTTAGTACAAGCAAAACCATTATTAATTTTTTCATTTGTTTCTCCTTGATAAATGGAATTATTTGTCCTGAAAATCTTTAACTATTTTCTCTGCCTCTTCTTTGGTATAGCCGTAATGTTTTTGTAATTTTCCATAGATCTCCTGATGATTTCCTTCGATTTCTTTGTAGTCATCATCAGTAAGCTTCCCCCATGCTTGTTTCATTTTTCCTTTTATTTCTTCCCATTTTCCTTGGAATATATCTTTGTTCATAATAATTACTCCTGTATTTTTGTGAGACAAATCGTTTTACGCGGGTAAATATTACTGCTTATCTATTTTAGAAAATGCGGGCAAATAACCACACAAGAATGAGAATACTAATAGGGACACCTAATAACCAGGCAATAAAATATTTCATGATATCCTCCATGCGCATCATAAAGTTTAAGTATAGACCAATATTTTTAATCTGGTTGTATAGTAGATAATCAGAATCTTACTCATGTATACAAAAAAGGGATGACACTTCAACTGAATGATAGAATTTTTGCATCGTCCCTATAGTTTCATAAAATTGATATGAAATAGCCGAAATGGCTATTTCATCGAAGCAGGTGTTGCAGCGCTGTTTTCGAAAGGGAAATAACGTAAGCTAAAAAATACCATATTGTCATTTGTTTGGCCACCAACAGCTTTTCCGACAGGGATGCCGCCTTCGTGTGCGCCAGTGCCTGGGAATAGAATTTTTTTCGTATAGGAATATTGTAAGCCGGCTCTGAATTGACCGTATGCTCCCTCGTAGATTTTATCCCATAAGCCAGTCGTTATTTGCCACAATTCTTTGGTGTTTCCCGCACAGATGCCTCCTTCAGTACTGCAACCAGAGTTATTCGCGTCAGGAATACCTAAACCAAAGAAATTATTCGTTGGAGGAGGAGAATAAAAATAAGTTGCTTTTTGTTGTTCCTTGCCCCAAAAACATAGATATCAAGAGCCCGGGTGATATGTGCTGTAATCCCGGCCATGATCGTAAATTCATCAATTGGTTTCAATGAACCGTTTTGAGCAAAAGTTACGTCGGGTAAGACTCCTGAAGAATAGCTGCCGATACCGCTACCTAATAGCGCGCTTCCTTGAATATCTAATTTTTTTGGAATAATTTCAATGAAAGTTCCGACTCCGGCACCATATCCTGTGGTATTTATGCTGGTTTTTGTACCATCTGTGTAATATACACGATCATAAAAATCACGGTAGATACCAAATACTTCCAGATGGACCTTATGATTATTGAGTGTATCTTGATAAGCAACTTTTCCTACAACATCAGGAACCTGGTTAAACGAGAAAAAGTTTGCTACGGGTAAAAACTGAGTACCCGGGGCGTTACAAAAGATATTGCTAATTCCATTAAAAGCAGGGCCTACTCCTACAGGGGCAGGAATACAAGCCGGAGTTCCCCCGAACAGGGTTTGTGCATTTTCAACCGATACTGCAGCCCAGAATCGTTGACCAAAATTTTTTGTCACTCGAACTTGAGGTTGACGCTTCCATATAAAACCAACAAGGTATTGGGCATCAATAGTTGGCGGAAGTACTTCATGACGTGGAGTAATGCCATCATTATTTAACGTCATGAGTGTCCAGGCTTGTCCCGCAAGAAGATGCCATCCCGGTTGGGTCCAATCGACACTGGCATAGAATTGGCGGATTCGTAAGTCAAATGAGTTGCTCTCATTCGAGTTACCAGAACCATTGCTTAAGAAGTCTGTTTCAACATAACCTGAAAGGAGAGTTTGTGGATCAATATTGCCCTCCTCCAATGCTGAGAGACGGCTCTGACGGGCAGATAAACGAAACTCCTTCATATAAGCTTGAGGTAAATTTAGTGTTGGAATTGCGGCAAAATTTGAACCCATATCCGTCATGATATTACGCGAACGCCAAACCCCCTCGCCAGCAAAGAAACCTCCTGGGGTGATTGTTACTTGACCCAGATGAATTTTTTTATCAGACCAAGTTTTCTTATTCACCGCTTCTTTGGGGGGGGGCTTTAGTATTTTTTTCCGTTTCAGCATTAATCGGTGTGGATACGCCAACCAGGATACATGATGCAAATAGCATTTTTGATAGTGGCTTCAAGCTAAATATTGTAGATTTACAAGAAGCATTTACAACACGGAGCACTTTCTCTTTATTGCAAAAAGTGTTATTTATCAATTTAGTACATCCTTTTTAAAAATCAAAACAGCATAGAAACAGACAGATTGCTCCGTTTCTCTAATTGCACTTCCTTTAATTTTTTCAATGCGAGGGCTATTACTGTTATTCCTGTGTACACTCTGAAAAAATTACTGCGCAATTATCCATAAGATGAAGGTATTTTCCCAGTAAAATTTTGAAAAATTTGGCGGGCGGTGAGGGCTCTTAATTTGAGCATATTCAAAGGTCTATTTCGGGCATGGGCATCATAACAAAATGGTAGTCAGCTCAGGGATGTGACTGATATCCGCAGTCACATCGAGAGTCCGGCCTATTGTCATGGAATATCTGCAGAACCTTTTGTTACATATCTTGCATGGATCTAAAAATTTTTATCGCATAAGCATTTGGTGGATAACCGGTTTTTTCTCGCATATCAGGTATGCTGGAAAAGAAATTAAAAGTCCAATTTCTGTCCTGATAGGATGCCGCCGTACGTCCTGAAGTAGTACCAGCATCTCGCTCGAGAAACCCTTTTTCACCTGCATCTGTTTTGGGGGTTGCGATATTAACTAAGGCATGGATAGGGTTGGATGTATCTTCCTTAACCAAACAAACCCCTTGGTTTAAATCTATGTCAGCAAAATCACAACTAACTATTGTGTATTTTTTTACACTAGTTAATGCTTGAATCAGTAACTGAATATCTGCATCTTGAGTACTGACTTGAATCTCAAAGACCTTCTTTTCTTGGTCAAAGATAATAGAGACATTATTTTTATTTAAGGTGCCATCGTATTGATGGATACGCTTTAAAAGAGCGGCAGTTTCCTGTTTGATATTCAGTTTATCTGTACTGCACGATACTAAAACTTGATACATGACCTGCTGCTTTGTTGCTGGCTCAGATTCTAATTTAAAATCAGTAACATCATTTTGCATGGCTACGATATGTTCTGCTGATGCGAGACAAGAAACAGGTAATTTAGGAGCTCTTGAGGCTCTTGAAAGGAAATAATTACCCTCACTTGTTTTTTCTTTTATCAGCATGGATCTATTGATTCTAACTTTTCTTATCCCAAATAAATAAGCTGAATAACCTGATTCACGACTCGTACCATCAGGAGTAGTCGAATGTTCATCCATAAATTCGTCAATTTTCTTTTGTTCTGTTTTGCTTTTTATATGAACTATTTTTTTCTTCGCTTCTTTATAGTAATGACGTTCATGTTTGGTTACGTATTTTTCATTATGACTTGGCATGTTATCTCTTTTAATAAACAATTTAACTAAATATTGAACAGTATTATAATTAAAAAAAATTAAGAGATTATTAAATGCTCAGGATTATTTCATATGGATTCGGATATACAGAGTAGACATCTAAAATTTATAGGCCTGATTATGTAGCATAATCAGACCAGTATTCATTGATAGGATATGAGTGGTAAGGAAGCCCATGCTGGGTTTAGTGTTTTTCAACTAGAGGGGATACATTATTCAGATCACAAGCCAAATAGGAGTAATATCTTGGTAAAAACCAGCCTAGTTTTTGGAGTAATGCTTGTATTTGGCTAGGTGTAAATTGATTCTTATCAATCGAGAAGACTAACTCATGCTGATCTGTTTCTGAGAGATAGACGAGCTTTATTTTGGGATCGTCGATGCCGAAATGCTGCATAATCGCTCCAAGTAATTTTATTGAGGTAGCGGGCAGGATCTGCGCGGGTACGTCGCTGATGAGGAGATCAGTGCCTTCGCGAATAATATCAGGATGCGGCTTCTCTGTTTTGAAGGGATGATCCTCAGGTTCAGCAAACGTTCGATAGAGATGAAAACCTAGTACGTCGCCGTAACTGAGATCAATCGCTTGTTTGGGATTACGTGCCTCAATGGCTATGCCAACCCCTTCATTGATTAGAAACGTATCAATGAGCTCAGGAATGGTGTAACTTGTTATGATGTTGCCTTCTTCAAGGACGGTTTCTGTAAGCTCAAGATTATAATAAGTGAGACCGGCAGGATTGAAGATGATCTCAGGCTCACCACTCGTGAAGATCGCGTGAGGTAGACAGGTTATGAGACGACTATACCAAGCAGTTTTTCTGTTGGTATTGTCAATCTCAAACAGAGCTTTTAGCTCCTGAGTAGCTGAAGCGGCAATAGCTTTATTTTTGGGTATATCCATGAAGTATATTTTCACTTAAAAAAAAACATTGTATCAAAAATAACATCATGAATCATACTAACTACCCGCGATACAGATAACGGACTACACTCTTTGTTGTAGTACGCCTCAATAATTGCATACAAGCAATAGTAGGCTCTGTAAATAGTACCATAACGATTATTCCCATTGCGTATAAATCCTGGGTTAGGGTAAGCCCGTAAGATATTGCAAAGAGGCTGCGGCGCGAATTAAAATTCGGTCACAACCTCAAAAATTAAATTGGTAGTATTTGCAGGACTTTAGCCACGAAGCTACGTGGCTTTGATTAAGTTAACTTAATTTCATCGATGCTAGCGTTGGCTCTTCCAACTCAGCCTCTTCTTTCTTTAAGCTTTGCAGTTGTTTTCTTAACCCATCTTGTTCGACTTTATTGCGCCAAATTAGGAGATGAGTTTTTTTCTCTATTTCTGGTTTAATGGCCTCGATTTGTTTAGCACTAAGCTCATCTGTGTGACGATAGAATGAATATAGTTGGGCGCATATTTCATCTATTTTTTCTTCATCACTTAGATTCTCATTTTCGGGCTTTAAGTGAAAATCAATTGTACAACACAGTGTTGCTCGCACATTATTCATATGAAAGAACGATAAAAATGCACGATAATGCGTATTATTGCGAATAAACGTAGGAATGAGAGGATTTTGCAAACACCAGAAACCATCCAGTCTAATTACCTGGATAGGTACTTTATTCTGCAAGGCAAGCTTAGCTGCTCCGGCATACACTCTTGGAGGCTCCTCGCCTAATCGTGCGAAATTCCCTTGAGGAAAAAGTGCAACACAACCATTTTCACTGAGTACCTTGCTCGCATTATCGAGCGCATCCGCATTAGCTGAGCGTCCATTATCCCCTCTTGTTGCATTCGCATTTACTGGTATTGTTTTATACATCTTCATAAAGGAAGAAACGACGGGTATAGAATCAAAGTTAGTTGTAGCAAAAAAACGAGGTGGCGTTCCTTCCATTTTTGAAGCAACAGCAATTGCTTCCCAGCCGGTTCGATGTGGACCTATAGTGATTATTTTATTTTCTGCATTCGGAATCTTCAAATCGTCACTGCGGGTATGCAACATGCGCATCATAAGGATTAAGAAACCTGCTATTATCTCGGCAAACCTATTGCCATAATTAAGACGATTTTTAGACTCAGCGAACCGTATAAATGTATACGTAGCTACAGCAAGGCCAGTCAGGAGGAACAAGGTAGTATAAGCACTGGATCCAGACTCATCATAATTGTTAAGTGGGTCTAAATGGGAATTAAAGCCCATGTTAATTACTCCTTTAAAATCAGTACAAGATTGTATTTTCGTGATTAAATTTAATAATCACATTCCTTTAAAAAGCGTCTGGCGTTGCATAGCTAAGGGCTAGCTACCGCCAAAGCCTCGCTATAGTACCTTTAAAATGGATGGAGTCAATTACATACTCAAAAAATAAAGTCTGAAGTGGTGTTGTTAAATAACTTAATGATCTATGTGTTGAGTATATAGCAATGACTCTGTAAGTAATTTTGAGGATTACGTACAGATGGCCAGAGCAAGTTCAATAGATAATGTTGATACTCTTGTTGTTATCACGAAGTCAGATATAACGCAAAACGATGTTGAAGCGCAAGAAAGAATAGAGCAGATTAAAAAGTTTTCTAAAATGTATTTGCTTCCTTGTATTGAGGCAAGTTCCAAAACAAATGATAAGATAGCCCTTATCAAAGATTGGACCGTTAATGTAACCCAAGGACTGGAGTTCGATATTGAAGAAACTCTTAATCCCGGCAGTAAGCATGCCCCTAAATCCGGTGGTTGTTCTATTAGCTAAGTACATCTGGGCAGGAGGTCTTTACCCTGCTTGAGGGGAAATTGGGATGAGGGTGGCATCTAATGTTTGTTTAAATTATGTAAATAAATTAAAATACAGTTTAATCTTTTATTAAGCACTTATTATGCCGAGAATTCCTGAAGATACAGAACAATCTACAACTTTATCGAGAGCACCGACCATGGTGCTTAATAGTTATAACCAAACTGCACCTCAAGATCCGGCCTTACTTCAGCGCTCAAACGCAATGAGGCTTGCCAATATTGGATTTTGGTTTACTATGGGCGGCAATGAAGAGCTACCTGAATATTCAGAGCAGGAATGTGACAATCCTGAAGAGTGTAGGCCTGGCTGTCGTTAAAAATAAATTCTCTGTTACAAAATTTCAAAAACACAGACCTATTTATTTTTGAATTTTTTAAAGATTAAGCTCAATTGCATGGATGGTTTGATTATCATACAATTCGCCTGTTATTTGTAACTCTCCACCTTATTCCGAACAGCATGAGGGAGGATGGGGTGAATTACAGGTATTTAATCATTTAACAGAGGAGATGTTTGATGGCTGGTTTTTTTGGTGGCAATGATAATAAATTGAGTAACTTGGCAACGAAAGAAAATATGATGGTTGTTGGCGGTATTATTGCTGCTTGCTCATTAGCTGCAATATCAATGACGGCTTTTTTTGTTGCGCTGGCTGTTACAATTTCTTTTTTCGGATACCAAGCGATGCAAGATCAAAAAGGTCCATCATTTAGCTTTGGTAACTAGATAGCTCGATGGGCTATCGTAGGTCGGGTCCATGGCCCGACATTTCTCATCTTTATCATCAAAATCTTAGATATATCATATCCGGCCATGGCCGACACTAAATTCTCGCACTGTCTACACCAAACGGTTTGTTGGGATTCCGCGAACAAGCCGCTGCCTTGAACCATCTCACAAATGATACATTCATTTAAAGTCACCTAAATAAGCTATTGATATCAATGCAGAAATCATTTTTGGTAAGAAAAGTAGTTACGGCTATACTCTCTCTTCTAGTACTAACTCCCGCCCATGCGGGAATTCCTTTGTTCTCCTTGATCCCGTTAACAAATAACCATATAACTGTTCCAGTTAATGGTGTAAAAATTATCAAATATCAAGTGACGAACCATTCAAAAAAAACACATACACTAATAATGCAGCCGATAACGGGCATCAGTCAGATAAGCACCCCGGGAAATTGTTCTAATCCACTTATTCTAGGCTCTCAGCAATCATGTATTTTGAGTTTGCAAATTAACGGGAATAATACAGTTTGTACCGCTGCCGGGTTGCCTAATATTGATACCAATTTATTCCAGCTTGGTTTTGGTAGTTTTGTAACTGGTTATTCTTATTGGACTTCTACTGAGTCTTCCAGCGCTCCAAAATTCGATGCGTGGGTTCATGTTTTCAATTATGGTACGAGCCTCCAGCTTTACACTGCTAAAACGAGTGAGAATTTCCGTTACGTAAGATGTGTTCGCGCGATAACTTTTTAATCGCATCATCGCTCGGTTCAAGTAAGATGTAATCAAAAAGCCCCTTTCGCGTTATTTGCAAAGGGGAAATTCAAAAAAATAGAGGGATAGGATAATCCAAGAAATTTTAGCAGGGGTAGCTAGAAGCATACATTCGATAATGGGTTTCGCAGTCTTCCGTAAATAAATGCTCGCATCCGTAGGTTGTTAGGGTTCGTTTTTTTACAGAAATATCTGTTTTTTCCAGAAGATACTTCTTGTTTTTTTTATTCCAACAACAGTTTTTATCGCCAAAATAGTTCACCATTTGTTTTTTATGGGTTTATGTTGATTATTATGAATTAATTTGATTCATTTTTTTGATTTGATTAAATTTATCTTTCTTTGCCTAATAAAAATTCGTACTGCATTTAAATCTATACTCAAAATTAATGGTTATGATCATTATTTGATCTTATAGGTATGGGTGTTTACAGGGAGTATTTGTCATGGTTGTTAGTACGGATTTAACAAAGTTAGGAAGTCCAAGTGCACTTAGTCTATTCGCAAATTCAGAAACCATACCAGCCATGGTTTCGGCAGGGGTCGTGTTAGCAGTTAGTGCCGCTCTGTTCACCTACGCAGAATTTAAAAATTATCAAGATAAAAAACATAAAGAAAAGGTTGAAAAAGTTAATGCGTTTTACGCCTTACATTTAAAACAAATAACGGTTCCACATCGCGGGAAAATTCACGGATTTCCTCCTATTTTTCAGTTGGTTGATGGAAAATATCAATCCATGCATTTTACTCCTGAGCAAGTCAAGGATATTGGTTCGGATGTGATTCATGGGACTGACATTGCTTTATCAAGTTATCGAGAATCGGTACGGGCTGCAATCAAAAAGCTGCAAGAGTACTATTTTGCTCGTAAAGATGGGGGGAAAGTGAAAGCAGATGATGTAACTGCGGGAGTGCTTTCCTATTTAATGCAAATGTTGGATACCAAATGCCTTAATTTTTTGGGTTACGATTATGACATTGCCTATTTGGATGCCATTTGTAAATTCATTAATGCTTATTCTTCACAAGATAGCGGGGAAAAGAGCCAACATTTTAGCCGTCTGGCACCAATCTATAGACATCTCCTAAAAGCAAAACAAAAATTGGAAAAACACAAAGAAGTATTATCCTTACAAGAGACTGTTGCTGAGCTGAAAGATAGTTGTGTTAGTCACAGTGATCGTTTGATTCGTATGTTAGTGAAAATGGTGGTTCATGACGATGATACCGATTTGGCGGACACCGTCGACCATGAAGAATTACAAGAGGGCATTCTCCGTCAACATTATATCCATTCGGAAATAAAGGGAGTCGAGGTTTGGTCTGATAAAGAAATAAAAATTCCCAATTCTATTTTCAAGGAATGGATAAAAAATTTATCAGAATATTATCTAGCGTCATTAAGTGTTGATTTAAAAGAAGAAAATAAAATTACATCGCCCCAACTTTTTTTTGCTTTGCTTCATAAAGCGAAAAGTATGTTGGAGAGAAAGCAGTTTGCTCATTCTACAGAGCAGGAACAGATTGAACATGAGTTAAGACACATCCGCAAAGTGTTTCGTGAAAGTGGCAATTTCATTAGCACCCGCTTTAATAAAATTAGTAAGAAGTTTGAGATTGTTAGTGATCCCCTACATCTTATTGATCGCTCCTTGGTGATGGCAAATATTGCAAAACTGGCACATGAGATTATTTCCTTACAATATTTATCGGCCCACCTTTTAAAATCCATCCAATTATTGGGTGATATTTATGTGAGAAACCCGACCCATTTTTGTAAAATTTTTCAGGTTTTAGAAAGCTTATGTATTTTAATTAAAGTTGATGTTCAGGCGACCAAGAAAGCATTTATTGAACTTCAGGAAGATAATCAAAACAATATGCAAATTGAGGAGAAAGAGGCTTTTCCGAATCAAATACGTGACTTACTGGACGCTGTGTTTGGGGAAATCAAAGATTTAGGGGAGCAGGTGAAAGAATGCCGGAAAATGGCAATTAGATCTATTTCCACGCCAACTGTAAAGTCGGTTAAATATGAAATGTTGGAAATCGCCACGACTATTTCCAAAATGTATTTTACTAATTTTAATGAATTAACCCAAGAGCAGCTTGCGGATGAATCATATATAGATAGTTGTCTTGATACGTCAGAAGAGTTACCCAAGCAAATTCTTGAGCTGGGGAGTGAGCAAGAACGCAGCGTGGTTATTTTGGAGCAATTAACTCAAAGTATTTATGTGCGAATTATGGAAATCCAAAATACTGAACTTTATCGTTCTAAAACCTATTTCAATATTTATGATGCTTTAGTGAATATGAAGGATAAAACAGTAGCTTTACTCAATGAAAATTCTACAGTAGCTGAACGCCATGATAAAGCTGATAAAATGTTGCTGTTAACCAGCTCATTACTTAAAGAAACTTTAGCTTTTGTCATGCGGCCAACGGCTGAGCGTCAAGCTGGGGCAACGGCATTCTTTAACACGATTAAGCGTCAGTTAAGCGATAAAGAAAATGCTGATTTTATTGACCGCCATCATAATATGATTTCGCGTTATATCTACACAAATATTTATAGCCAGGGGTTCTTTCGTACCGATACTCGTAAAAAACTAGCTGCCTTTGAGGAGGCTTGTTTGCAAGCTACTCATTGAACCCATTACTGGTTTTGTCTTTTATTATTCATTTCGTGTACCGCTCATCAATGAAATACCGTGTTTTTTACGGTATTTTGTTGTCCCTCATCGATTGTAAAAAAGGTTTATGTGTGAATTCCAGGGGCTCCTGGCGATGAAGTGGATTTTGTAGTAACTCATTTCGTTTACTGCGGCACAAAAAATTGAATCTTCAGTTCAAGTTGATGGCTTAAAAAAGGTTTCACATTTAGATGAGCCTATCTTTATAATGCAGTAATAACCATTTCATTTAAAGAGCTGCTCAGAGTAATGCAAATCCTTTTTTTTCGATGATGGCAGTAAATTCAAGCCGACCTCCTATTCCATTGCTCTGTCAGTCAATAGAAATTTATTTCATAAAAGAAATAATTCAGTGTTAAACAACAGCGTTTTTAGTGATAGCAATTCTGCAAAAAGAGAACGAAATCGGAATTATTCAAATGTGGGTTCTCATGATGAGATGGAGTTAACGTTTAATTTAGAGGGATAAGAGATCTAATTGTCGTACCGACTTGGATGTGACACATTCTTGATAAGTTGAGGTCTATTGCTAAACTTTATATTTAAGTTTGGTGTTTTATCGGTACTTTTTTAAATATGACTAAGGATTGGTTATGGTTGCTTCAGTAAAAAATAGTTTTTTATCTTTATCCGTTTTATGTTTCTTGGGTTTTAGTACCACTCTATTTGCAGAAATATCCCCTCAAATCGATACTATTCTTACAGACCGCGCTTCCGGTAATCACCCAATACCTAAAGAGGTTTTTACTAAAGATACCCCTGTTCTTTATGTTTTTTGGAAATCAACTCAGCTGAAGGAAGGGCAAAAAATAAAGTCAGTTTGGATAGCAGAAGAGACCAATCATATTGCACCACCTAATTATAAAATTGATGAAGTAGAATTAACGCTGCAGCCTGGAATGGCAGCTAATCTAATCGCGCTGTTACCGGGTAATCAATGGAGTGGTAAATTTAAAATAACCAAACCTAATACGGGCTGGCCAGTTGGTAAATATCATATGGATATTTATGTAGATAATGCTTTAGTTAAATCAATAAAATTTAATGTTGCGCAGGTTACTCAAGCGGGCACAGAAGATAAAAAATCAGCTGGAGGTTGGGGGGTTATCTCTGTTGACTCTGCCAGTCGCGACCAAGACTGTGCTTATGGTATTGGTGGTGGTTCTTCTCGCGAAGAGGCAGAAAAAAATGCGCAAAAGTTCTGTAATGAAGCGGGTGGTGAACAATGCGGTGCGGTAATAGCTTATCAACAGTGTGGGGCTTTTGCTCTTTCTAAAAGTCATGATGGAGCGGGGACGGGGAGTAGCAAAGAAATTGCAGAAGATATGGCGATAAGTCAATGTAAAGACCCAGATTGTTTAATCATTGCCTCCGATTGTAATTAGTCAAAAACGTCGATACACCGCGGCTTGCCCGCGGTTGGATTATCCACTTTTCTTCAATTGATTAATAAACGTATGTAAGGCTTTACCAAGATCAGTAAGCAGTGGTTTGTTCCTATTCTCAAGCACAATGTTGCCAAGCAATTTAAATCCCATTGCTAAACAGGTCGCATCATTTTCATTAAGCTCTACTTGTTGTTTCACTCTTTCTCAGATTGTAAATAGATCTTAAAGGCTTGCATCAATTAAGCTTTATTAATTAATATGGGCTTAAATTTTTTTACGCATAGGGTTGAAAACGCAGGATGCTATGTCAAACCACATCAATTTTTTAAGCTCTAAACGAGGATGGGTATTTTTACTACTCATATTCTGGGTGAACATGGCAAGAGCGATTCAGCCTCCATCCATCGGAAATTTTTCCTTATCTTCCTCACAACAACCCGGTCCATTTTTCTCTTTTGGTCAAAATATTATTGATAAAGATCAATTGCTTATTTCTTATTCTCCTGATTACTTATACAGTAAAACGCAGAGTATTATTGAGGGAACTCCCTCTTTTCTCTATGGGATAACCGACTCTGCTTCTGTACTGTTGACCGTTCCCGTTGCTTTAAAATATATAAATGGTACGAAAGTACTGTCTGGAATGGGGGATTTGGTTTTCGATTTAGAATATGCCTTTTACAGTAAGGAAAATGCATACTACTCAGATCAAGCTACAATTATTTTCTCCCCTACAGTTCCTACCAGTAATTTAGATGAGTTGTCGAAGAAACTTAATCCAACCAGCCGTACCTCCGGATTTTCGAAAGAAAATGCGCCTTCTAATTTTAATGCAATGACTTATTTTATTGGCTCAACTTACGCGCGTACCTTAGTTGACTGGTATGGTTTTGTTGCTCCAGGTGTATTATTCATCGAAAGATATGATTCCATTCAGCAAGGAACACAATATTATTACAATTTAGGAGTAGGGCGTACTATTAAATCCCTGGAAAAGAAATACATATTCTTTGGTTTAGTGGAATTGAATGGCCAATATAGCGATAAAACCAAATTAGGCTCAGGTGTTGTTCCTAATACTGGGGGAAATATTATTTATGCAACCCCATCGCTCTGGTTTTCTACCCCTAAAATGACGCTGCAAGTCGGCCTTTCCTTACCTATTACGCAACGATGGTATGGTAATCAAAGTAAAATCTCCTACTATTCAGGCGCTATTATTACGTGGACTATTCATTAACAATTTCTTTTATCTAAACTTAAAGTTAGACTGGACTGTCAAGCCCAGCAAACACGTTGACTCCAAGCCGATATTGTCTTTGGTTTAGAGGCAAACAACTACAAAATAGGAATGCTCTCTCGCCATTGCAACCAATTGCCTTTAGGATAAGGCTCGGCAAGATCCACTAAATGCAATGTATAAGTGTGCCTTGATTTTTGAGAGTGATTTGCTTTGCTTTTATGAGGTACTTGTCCATAAGTAGTGTTGGTCTGGCATAATGGATGGTGCTATATGCGCATTTATTTAGATAATAACCATATTCAAGAACTAGTAAAAAATCAAGATTTAATATTGGCAAAAAAATTGAAATCTCATCAAATAGAGCTGCTGTTTTCTTTTATTAATTTGTTAGAAATTACCCAAGGGGAGCTGAAGGAAAAGGTTCTGGATGTTGCGGATTTTCTGGAAAAATGTAAATTGCTTTATCTTAAAAAACCAAAGCTTCTTTTTGAGAGAGAATTATTTATTTTTTTAAATAAAGACAGCATAGATCCAGGTTTTATTACCCAGAATTTTAATGATTGTATGGAGCACTCTCTTACTTTAGGGCTTCCCAAGCTAATTGACCTTATTGGTTATATTAAAAGCAATAATATATCGGAATTAATTCGTTTAAGCACTAGAGATGAAATTTTTAACAGAAAAGAGCTTTTTAGCAGAAAGTTTCTTGAGCAATGGGGAAAATCCAATGAAGGAATCTCAAGAAATTGGGGAAGCAAAGGTATTGGCAGGAACTGGAAAAATTACGTATCACAAAACTATATGAAACAATATATAAATATGATCTCGATTATAAACGGGATTATTCATCAAATAGATGATAGTTCTCCATCCGACTTTTTATCTTTTTCTATGTGTTTTTTTACTCAACATATAAGACACGAACAAAAAGGCAAAAAATGGACACAAAATGATTTTTTTGATATTCAACAATGCATGGCTATACCATTTGTAGATTACTTTGTTACTGATCAAGGTAACCCTTGCGCATCAAACCAAGTGAAAGCAAGACTCAAAAAAGATATTCCTTGCTTATCAAAAACGGAAATTATTGATTCATTAGAAATGTTAGAGCTATTTTTAATAGAATCCTCATGAACGAGCTCGGTCCATCATTTAAAAGAATTTTGAAACTCAATAGAAATTATTCACTGTATCTCAATCCTTGTTAATTGAGAGTGTTGTGGACAAAGTCCTCTTTGATTTAATTGTAGTTTAGCTGGATTATAGATTGCTAAAATTTTTTCTTACTAAATTAACTGTCAGGTTAAAGTATACCCTAAATGGACGTCAGGGGTGTGTTGAAAAATGGTGTCAGGAAAATATACTTTTTAAAAACATTGACACTTCATGGTCAAGGTTATAGAATTTAACCTGACACTATTAGGTAATTAAAACTATGGCTGGAAAAAATATTGGATATATTCGCGTAAGTAGTTTTGATCAAAATACTGAACGCCAATTAGAGGGCATAAAGTTAGATAAAGTTTTTATCGATAAAGCATCTGGAAAAGATGTTCAGCGTCCCCAGCTGAAGGCATTATTAAATTATGTTCGAGATGGAGATACTATCGTTGTCCATAGCATGGATAGGCTCGCTCGCAATTTGGTTGACTTAAGAAATTTAGTTAATGAAGTTACGAAAAGGGATATTTGTATTAAATTCTTCAAAGAAAATTTAATTTTTACTAATGAAAATTCTCCTATGGCAACCTTGATGCTTTCTATAATGGGGGCTTTTGCGGAGTTTGAGAGATCACTTTTAAAAGAAAGACAGCGGGAAGGAATCGAACTAGCAAAAAAAAGGGGGGCTTATCCTGGCCGGAAAAAAATTTTAAATGATGAGCAAATTAATATGATAAGAGAGCGGATTGAGCGAGGCGAGAAAAAAGCCGTTCTTGCTCGTGAGTTAGGTATTAGTAGAGAGACACTTTATCAATATATTAGATCTTTTTAGGAGGTAAATGTAATTTTGAATGAAACTTCCAGCAAAATTTTAGTTAATAGTACCAAAAGTTATGCGTAATGGAGTATGAAATTGTTCATTTTCTAAGTAGCGTTTAATATTTTTTTGGGACTCACCCAAAAAATCCATTTTCGACTTTGAATCATTAGTATCTCTATAATCACGGAATGACCGATGATGCATTTCAATAATAAAAAATCTAGCATCTGATAAGTAAAGTTTGCATTGATAGAGGTCGTATTTTATGTCGTAATTAAAAACCGCTTTTATAATCTGTGCATTAAATGGACTAATTGTTGCAGTTATTAATTCTTTAAATACATCTAAATTTTCCATTTTTGGGCCTTAGTTTAAGTAAGTACAAAAAGTATCTATAACGTAAAGTCAAGAAAATTCTACGAGGGTGAAGCAGAATCTAAGTATATATTATTATTAATTATATTATAGATATTATAGGGCATCATAAGGAGTTTTTTAGGCTTGCTTTTAAAAGAGAGCAATTTTTACTCTCGAGCTTAATTCCATTAACAACTAATAATAGGCAATTATCGTGCATGAAATAAAAATTTCTACCAGACTCTAGGAATATGTTTGGGAAAAATTAGGCGAGATTGCCGTAGAATAATGACGACCCTGTTTCTTTACTAATTCTATTTAACGATTATCAATTCAATTTTTTTACAACGGGGCCACTGCTATGGTGTTGTCCAGGTCACGAGAGACAATCCCATTCAAACTTTGATTTCAGTCTGTAGAATAAAAAGCAACCCAATCCTACTATAAGTAGTATAAATAAAAAGAGCATAGCTATAGCGCATTGCATATTTAATATATATGCAAAAATACAAGCAACGCCTAAAAGCCATAATATAGGACTCATAATTCCCAATATAATCAAAGTGGATAGCCCACTACGCATATTATTCAATATCTTTTCTTGTTCTTTATCACAATAATACTTAATTAATAATTCCTTTGTTCTAATTTTTAAGAGGTTACTATAAAGGAAATATCCGCTTATAAAATCACCGAATAGTGTAAAAATACCGAAGATAGTGCCTAAAACAAAGAAGATAGATGCAAATTTGATAAAAATTGGAGGTGGGGAATTAATATTAGTAAAAAAATCTACCAAAGCAACGATTCCGCCGCTATTAAGTACTATAATTAAACTTTGAGAAAAACGGGTAGTTTTAATAAATTCAGATTTTATTTCTTTAATTTGTGATAAGTGCTGCTCTAAATCAGCTTGAGTATCATCGCTGTTGTTATGCATATGAAATCCATTCATAAACTTATTTAACTTAAGTTTAGCAAGATGGATAAATAAAGGATCCTAGGGCTCAATTTAATTAATAATTTAACTGATTAATCGTAATAATCAGAGCTGATAAACTATTGCTCTTAATTTGGTTTTAGTCGTATAAGCAGGTCTTGGTAACAAGATTAGCTTATACGGAGAATGAAACTACTAAAAGAGGCGATAGATATTTTATTGCTAGATTTTGCTATTTGGTTTGCCGCTTCAGAAATTTCAAGGGCACGGTTGCGATGTTGTTATCAGAGGCAATCACCTTTTGCTCTAACTAATCTTCCACAAGCGTTGCTTTTTTTCCCCATACCGCCCTTGTGCAAGGTCCAATCTTACTTCCTCTACACCTTTACTTTCTAAATGTTCAAAAAGTTTATTGTGATCTGTATTGTTCATTTTATAACATGTGGGATGTAGTATAGAAGTATAAGTATAGTTGATGGTTGATCATATCAATTAAATCTATAGGTTTTGATAGTCATCTATCAAATGTTCAAATTTAAGTCATATGAGAGGCGTTTGCTTATAATTTCCTACCTATTAATAAAGTGTACACTATTGATATATTGCCTGAGCATCTTTTTGCAGTAATAACTAAACGATTATGAAATAAAATTTGTTTATTGCCAGTTTGGGCTGGAATGCGGTAAAACCCTATTGTAAATTCGCTGTGGTATACTTTTGCCAAACTAAAAATAAGGAAAATTATATGGAAATCCAAAAACAATCTAACTATACAGAATCAACAGAGCCTCCCACCTTTATATTTCAGCATAATGGTGATTCACATTTCTTTATAAAAAGCGAATCCACCGGTCAAAGTGCGATTGAAGAATTTCCTAAAAACACACCAGAATGTAAAAGCTTTAAATTAAATCGAAATACCTATTATAAAGTTAAAATTTCTACAAAGGTGAAAAGCTTGTTAGATGTGATCTAAAAGGAATGAGGACGAAGAAGACATTAATATGTCAATACAAGTTAATGACTTATAGGATTGGCTAGGTTGCCGCGCATATTTGCGGGAATTTATTTCCATTCATCAAGTTAAATATAAGTATTGTCCAATAAGAACTTAGAATAATTAACCGTATTTCTTACATTTTTTTATCTTTTCCTTTTGTTTGATCGATAAATAGAATAGGGAAGCAAAGAAATCCCCCCGGCCTGTTGAAAAATATGTGTAAATACATATGTGTACGATAATACCGCATTATCCAAGCACCTATACTTAAAAAGATGGATCATGTTTTAGGAGAAAGGAAATGAATAACGAACCTAACCAACAACGTGGAGCTCAGGTTAAATCTGGTGATTTATTTGGTATAGATGGTTTTTGGGTTAACAAAGATCAAAATCATCATGAAGCTATAGTGGAAGCAGAGGCTAGCGATCAAGTTCCTGGGCATTCTGGAGCTTCCGGCCGTTTAATATACATATATTGGGGTAAAACAAGACCTACTCCAGAAGAAATCGACTCATTATTAAATTAAAATTTCTAGTAATGAGCTACCTTTACACACACTGTAGATAATGATCTAATCCTTTTATTTTCAGTGTGTTATATTTATTTATGCAAGGTCAATTTTTTAGAGTAGATAATTCAAATTTTAGCAAAAATTATTCCTTCCAATCATCTCCTTAAAAAAATAAATCAACTTGTAAGTTTCAGTTTTTGCGGTTTACTCACTGAGGACCTCCGGCCGGGATCTTTGTAAAAAAGGGTCATGATTAAATATTAATCAAATTATTTACTCTATACCGCAGATATACCATTTTTTTTAATATTTTATATCAAAGCCAACCATTTCTATTTGGGTTAATATTATCAAGGGTCATCTATTATAGGTAAAAAATCTTTTGATTCAGTTAATTACTGTGTCTCTGTATGGACATGACTCTTTTTTACAAAGATCCCGGCCGGAGGTCAATAATTACTCTACAAGGTCTGATTATGGTATTCAACGATAGTTTTATCTTCCAGCCACAAAAAAATTCTATAAAATTATTTATCGTCTTGTTTATTTAAAGCATAAAACACTTTTTTAATGAAATAATAAGTCCCAAATATTACAAAGACACCAATAAGAATTGAAATTAAAGTTTCTGGAATATGTAATGGCTTAATTGCCAGGTAGTGTTTAAATAACTGTGTCATCTCTTTTAATTTCGAGGCAATGGCAAGTTAACAGCAGAACAAAACTTTGAACCCTGGGGTTTAAGTGGGGGGCAAACGTGTCAGTTCAGGCTTCCCACGATTAACGTGATATAGCACAACACCGACAACAGAACGCGCTCCATAAAAAGCTTATCGGTTCAAACATTTTGTACTGCTGGCTTATAGTAAGTATAGCACTGGAATTGAAGAATAATAAATTTTATAACTATTTTTATCAACTAAGCGTTTGAAATCCTACGGACCAAAAAGATATTGCTATTCCTATGGGTGAACATAAAGAGAGCAGATCGATGCTTGCGTTTTTCTCCATAGAAATATTATAAACAATCAATAGAGTGTACTCTAACGATTGTTTATAATATTTCCATGAACCTACACGTATTATCTTCAATCCACTATCTTTGAGCTCCTCCATGCAAATAGCAATATTGATTCTATCCTCTAGGATTCCATGTGATTTGCTGATAAAAAAGGTATAAATTTAGTAGTATTCAATTCCAGTGCTATACTTACTATAAGCCAGCAGTACAAAATGTTTGAACCGATAAGCTTTTTATGGAGCGCGTTCTGTTGTCGGTGTTGTGCTATATCACGTTAATCGTGGGAAGCCTGAACTGACACGTTTGCCCCCCACCTAAACCCCAGGGTTCAAAGTTTTGTTCTGCTGGATTCTTTTATAGCTTATTTATTACCCTCTTTGTCTACTAAGTCGATTTTAATAATCCGATACGCATGGATATAAATGCGTGTTCTTATAAAATTCATTTTCAGGAATTTTTTACCTGCACGATGTTATAAATTAGTAGACATGTATATTAATTCGTTGGTGGGCTGGTAAGATTCAGCTCTCTGTATTTCTCAAGCAACTCTTCGCAATGTAATTGGTGAATAATAGGGATTGTTTTATCAGGATTATTTTCATTCCAGGATTTTACTTTTTTGTAATTATTACCATGACTCGGATCGTGATAAGCATTACCCCCTATAATTAGATAATCTTTGTCTTTGGGTTTTACCACAGGCCTTTTTGTTAAGTCTTGACAATTTCTTCCAAGGCCGATGATCTCTTCTGCAAACTCTTGTTTAGTTTTTTGTATAAAATTACCTGTTAAATAAAAGTGCTTTCCTTTGATTTCATCTAAAGAGTCTAAGGTATCAAAATTAAAATTTTGTTTTTTGAAAAAAGCCATATCAACCTCCATGTCTGTACCTATAATTATAGCGAACAAAATATAACCACGCCCATATTTAGATTCAATTAGAGATGGTGGTGACTGATGGCGCTCTCTGACATCATTAACCTCTGTTAATAATCTCGATAAATCGTATAGCAATTTAATTAAGAAAACTTAACAATATTACTTCACTTTATTAGTATTGATTTTTGGATGCCTTATGGAGAAAGGTAGGGTGGTTACGAAACTCCCCGTTTTATTGACTGCAAAAATGAATTTTACTCATCCAATTTAACATGTAAAAACTTAGCATGTTCTTCAAGCAATGTAGTCTCAAATTCAGAGTACGGAGGTTTTTGCTTGGATTGTTTAGAGTTTCTTGATCCAAAATGAAGACAATTTTTCTTTAGCAAGAATATGATTACCTTTGGCATCGTAACCGATAAAATCAAGTGCTATGATGCCCAGCGGCTTTTCATCTTGTGATATACAAAGTGCCGTATGCTGAAGCAAGCCTAATTGGGTGAATCGTCCTTGTTTACCAATAACACCCATATCTATTTTGGCACTGTGATTCGTATAATTGTAAAATGTACTGTCTTGAATCACATAAATATGCTCAGCGTCTTCTTCGTGAATTCGTTGAATCGTTTGATCTTGATGCGGGTTAAATAATAAATCCCTGGTATGGCTGAAGCATTCGTTAAAACGTTTAAAAGAGATTATGTGGCTTTTAGTGACCCCTTTGATGCTCATACCCTCATGAAACAATTACCTGAATGGTTTCATGACTATAATGAAAATGCTCCTCATAAAGGGCTAAAAATGATGGCACCAAGACAGTTTATCAGAGGTTTAAAGGAGGGCTAAGTGGTCCGGTTTTATAGGGGCAACTCCATCAGGCTAGTAATTGCAAGCTAATTTTGCAATGATTCCTTTTGTATAAAGCTTAAAAAATAATTTTTTGTCTTAAGCTTTTTTCTGCACGAAGTGACAGATAAAATTAGCCCTTTAAGCTCATGAGCGTTTTTTATGAAACCGATTCATTTATTAAAAGTAATTTTAGCGAGTACCTCTCCCAGACGCTTACAAATAGTAGAGGAACATGGATTGGCGGCTGTTGTTATGCCCGCAAATATTGACGAGATTCAGCAAAAAGAGGAAGAGGCGAAAGCTTATGTAACTCGACTTGCAAGGGAAAAAGCACAAGCTATTTTGCCGCGGGTTGATGCGGGCGCAGCAGATCTAATTCTTGCAGCAGATACCACTGTAGCTTATGAAGATCACATTTTAGAAAAACCACACGACACCAAAGATGCATACCGAATGTTAAGTATGCTCAGTGGAAAATCGCATACGGTTTATACGGGTTATGCTCTGGTTTTTTTACCAGAGCAACGATGGTGGATTGATTACGTGGCAACGCAGATTACTTTTCACCAGCTTACGGAACAACAAATACAAAACTACATTGATTCCGGAGATCCTTTTGATAAAGCAGGGGGATATGGCATCCAGAGCGTGCATGATACCTTTGTTAAAGAAATTAAAGGTTCGTATTACAATGTGATGGGTTTGCCTATTGAGGAAATTATGAAAAAACTCTCTAGTCAAAGCATCTAGTTACCTGTCGAGAAAAACGGAGGCTGAGCTTTACGGCCCAGTCTCACAAACCAAGCTCAAGGCTATTTTGATCAAGCATCTTATTAAAATTATCTTCAATCGGAGAGCGTCCTTCCCGGAAATTGGCCAGCAGGTAGGGTAGTGGGCTATTGCCATTAAAAATAGTAATTAGGAAATATCAAATAACACTAAACCATTATTATCTTGACCATTACTAATGTTACAAGTCCAATCGACAACCAATTGTTGTTTTTGCAAAACGGGGTCAAAGAAATTAAGGTGAAGTGTTGCGGTATTATCTTCAAAAACATTTAAACGACCAGATAAAATTAAAGATTCCCCTGTAGGTCGTTCTATAAAAATCTTCATCGAGGTGGTGACTGTATCGATTAATCGTTCATTAATAGTTTCTTGAGCATGAAAATAATGGGTAAAATTAAATCGCGTTGTAGCACCATCTAATCGTCTGGCAACTTGCCTTCTAAGTGATGGTTCAGTCACCAGACAGTTATCAAAATGGATAATTGCTCTAACATCATTGCCATTTTCAACAGCTTGCACTAATTGAGAAAAGTTAACGATATTAGTGCCCGCTGCATTTGCTATATTTAAAGAAAGTAACAATAAAACACCAACAACAATTAATCGCCAGATTTTCATTTATGTCCTCCATGACTACCTATTCTGTCAACGCTCCCCACTTAGAGAGCGCAATTGTTATCTTATATTTAAGTGTAAATATAAATCAATTTATACCGTAATGAATCATTAAATATATTTAGTTTATTACCTGTTTATTAAATTTTCCACTTTTTGTTACTTTTGATACGATTATCTTGTCGCTATGGGGCTGATCAGCGAATTTCTTGAGTTAATAGTAGTGAAGGGTATATAGTAACCGGAGTAGATGCTAGCAAAAAAATGATTGAGTTGTGCAAGCAACGATTTTTAAAAGGAAGATGGCTTTTAGCAGATATGCGCACTTTGGACTTACCAGAAAAATTTCATGCAGTTATTGCTTGGCATAGTTTTTTCCATTTACCGCATGACGATCAGCGTAAGACATTAACGTTATTGGCTTCCTTTGTTGAGCAAGCTGGTTTATTAATTTTTACGTCTGGACCCGAATACAGTGAGGTATGGAGTGATAATGGTGGACACGATTTATACCACGCGTCGCTTTCTACGGAAGAATATAAACAGATTCTCATGGATAATAATTTTAAAGTATTAGTGCATAAAATAAGAGATCCAGAATGCGGAGAAGCAACCGTTTGGGTTGCCCAAAAAAGCTAGTGGTATTCGTGAGGTGAATTCGCTAAATAGTTATGGCCTTACAGCAATGCCTGCACGAGGATTAGTCGTGAGCGCAGAGAATTCAATTTAAAATAATAGGTTCAATGTTAAGTTCCACATCATAATGCGCTTTAATTTTCGATTGAATCCAATCGGCAAACTCCAATAATTCTGCTTGATAAGCACCACCATAGTTTACCATAACCAACGCATGCTTCTGGTAAATACCAACATTCCCTTGTCGAAATCCCTTCAGACCCAAACTATCAATCAGCCAGCCGGCTGATACTTTAACTTTCTCAGGATCATGTGTGGGGAACGTCGGTAAACTAGGATATTGAATACATAATTGCTGTGCGATTTCCTTTGATATAACAGGATTATGAAAAAAACTACCTGCATTACCTAGCTCGTCGGGATTAGGTAATTTACTTTGACGAATATTAATAATTATATTACGCAAGTCATAGGGGATTGGATTAGTTAACGATGAAAGCCTTTGTGCAACATCACCGTAATTAGCATTAAGATTAGGTTCCGTTAATAAAGTAAAACTGACGCTAATTACTATAAAACGGGAATTATTTTTTAAAACACTGTTTCGATAACTAAATTGGCATTCGCTGTTACTAAGGCTAACCAGTTTTGCAGTTTGAAGATCATATACCAGAACCTCTTTGATAAAATCTTTAACCTCGACTCCGTATGCACCAATATTTTGAATTGGCGATGCACCCACCGTGCCGGGGATTAAGCTTAAATTTTCCAACCCAAAAGCACCATGAGTGTTACAATAAGCCACAAACACATCCCAATTTTCACCAGCCATTGCTGTAACAATCTGTTCTTGGCCAACTTTAGTAATTGTGATACCACGTAATTTATTATGAATAACTAAGCCTTGATATAGGGCAGGTAGAATTAAATTACTTCCGCCTCCTAAGATAAAGAACTTGGAGAACTTAGAGATGATTTCTCTAAGTTCATCTAATTGCTCGACTTGATTTAAGACAACATACTGAGACGCCGTTGATTTTAAGCGCAATGTATTTAAGGGGGTTAAGTCAATATTTTCTTGAATGTTCAGCATTGGTTGCTAATCAGTTGTGTATTAATTGTTTATTATCACGAATTTTATTTAGAGGCACAATTGATTTAACTATAATAAGTGCAAATAACTTATTTTTCTATTTTCGTTTAAACAGGGTTACGTTTTTTTGGTACATGGGAGGGCCGTCAGTTAAGAGAATTAACCCCATTTAATCATGCGCCTTATTCTGCGCCTTTTTTACAAAGATCCTTGCCAGAGGTCAATTTGCATTTTTAATAGGAATCTTCTATACAATTAAGCCATTAATTAAAAAATACGGATATTATGAACAAGATAGTTGCCCTCATACCATTACTTTTTCCTCACTTCCTGCACGCAATGCCTTGCTCTTTTGATCAAAATAAACAGTGCAGCTTCTCCCGCAATATCCTTACTGATAAAAATGAAGAGGGATTAAATTATTACGCTTCCACTAACTACGATCATCGTAAGTCTGGTGAAATTAATGTTTACGATACTACCTTAGTTGCACCGTATTGGGACAATGTAAAGCAACCCGGGCAACTCAAATTAAGTGCAATAAAGGTCAATGATAACTATTGGCTTTCGGGCGAGATTATGACGCGTAGAAATCTCGAAAGTCCTCCTTATAATTCCCCGATAAATTCAGCCACTTGGGATACCAGCACGACGAGCCATGGCTATCTTGAGGTTGTAGCCAAATTACCTCGCTGTGAAACCAGTGATGATGGCTCCTGTGAAACTCAGCAAAATCCTGCCAATTATAATACGGGCTTGTGGCCGGCGATTTGGTTATTGCCTACAGACGATAGTCAATGGCCGAATAATGGTGAAATCGATATTATGGAGGCTTATCCTAAAAATACTGACTTTAATGTCAGTACTGCAGCGCTTCATTTTAATGGTAATTCTCCAAGTTGTACCGGTGGTGACTGTAAAGGTCCAGGATATCGATTAGTTACCAAAACGGAAAGCGACAAATTATATAATCAGTTTCATAAATGGGGCTTTGAATGGGAAAAGGACAGCCAAAGCACTAAAAATGGTTATATTATTACAGGATATTTTGATAATCAAAAAATCTGGGGACCGCTTAAAACCGATAGCTTACCTGCGGATGGAGCCAATGCTTTAAGCAGAGGGTTTAATAATCCTGAGGGTGGCTATTATCTGATTGTAAATTTAGCAATGGGAGGACCTTACGCAGGTGCTCCAAACCCACACATGAAGAGCGCCAGTATGCTTGTACAAAGCATTAAAATCTATAATGTAAAATCGCCAAGTATATGTAAGCCACCAGCTAATATCACATCGACCTATACTACCGATAAGAAAAGTGTCACTTTAAAATGGCAAAAACCAGAAGGTAGTTTACCGATAAATGAATACCAGGTCAGAAATTGGGTACAACAACTTTTATGGAAGGGCGCTGCCATAACCTGGACTGAAAACACGCTTCCTGGTCAATCTGGCAAGTATACTTACTATTTAAATTCTCAATGTGGTGAGACCACTTCTGAATTAATCAAGTATGAAGTAATAATTCCATGAACGGGGCCATCAATTTAAATTTTAAAATTTGACGACACGATCTAACGGTATATTGTCTCGGCATTCCCGAGACAATAGTCTTGGTTTTTGGTCTTGATGATGATAAAGCAATGTTGCAATGTGCTGTGCTCAGTGTTGTAGTCAAATTTCTTTTCTATCGGATATCTACTTAATCGTTTAAGGTATGTTAGATGTCCATTCTTTTCTTTGTATTATTCTAAATCGCACATTTCATCCAACTACGCGTGTTGTTTATCCAATACTAAGGAACATTAAATGTATCGCCATATTTTAATCAATATGATATGTTTGCAGACTTATTTGGTGTTTGAGTGTAATCATGAGATTAGCCATTAAAACGATACAATATTTTATAATTACAGGATTATTATTTAGTTTAACCGGTTGTATAAAAGCAAATCATCACGAACATGGAGTAGCTTCTTATAAAGTTAAGGGCAAGGTCTATAGACCTCTTAAATCTGCAAAAGGATATAAAGCACGAGGCCTGGCTTCGTTTTATAGTAATCGCTTGCATCGCCATAAGACATCTAATGGAGAGAGATACAATATGTATTCTATGACGGCCGCACATACTACGCTTCCATTTAATACCCGTGTACGAGTTACGAATTTAAACAATGGACGCACAGTGGTGGTTCGTATTAATGATCGAGGTCCTTTTTATAGTAGACGAATTATAGATATTTCTTATGCGGCAGCAAATCGCCTAGGAATTAAAAGTACTTCTATGGTGGAAATACGGGCTCTAAATTAGAAATATAAATTACGAGTATTTTGCAGGCATTTATTGGTTTCGCTAAGCAAAGACCATGTCAATCACAGAGAGTGACTTAGCTACGCATCTTAAATAAGGTCTGATTATCACAGTAATCAGACTTAATGAGTGATATTTGGTAGAAAGTCTCACTTACCCTCTTTCAAAAATTTAGTTACGTCCTAATTAGCACTTACAGATCTAGACTACCCATGGAGATTAATCATCTCGCATAATTCTTTTCATAAATTTGATGTAATTATATCAAGTGCTCCTTCCTCCACAGGCCATTTTTACTAAAATCTATGTAGAAAAATGTTAATTAACCCAACTTGAGCCGAAAGGTTTCACCTTTCAATTCAATCGTATCTCCTGAAACCATCTTTTTTCTTTTCTGTTTTTCTATTTTGCCGTTTACCATTACAGTACCCGCAGCTATCATCTCTTTAGCTTCTGCTCCACTCGAGGCAATATCTTCAAATTTAAGGATTTTAAAGAGTTCAACATGTTCTTTATTAATGAAAATATCTTTCATATTATTTATTACTCCAGTAATTATGATTTGTCGCAATCTTTACTTTTTAAGAAATCACGATAAAGAGTTTCAATTTCAGTCCTTGCCCATGGTGTTTTCCGCAGAAATTTAAGGCTTGATTTGATGCTGGGGTTAGAAGAAAAACAATTAATCTTGACTCTTTCCGCCAAGCCTTCCCAGCCATAACAAATCAACAAACTATTTAACATAGCCTCTAAGGTAATGCCGTGTAGTGGATCATTAGATGTTCTTTCCATCAATTATACCTTTTTTGTTGTATATTGGGATTTTAGTATACCTCTATTACTTAAAAATTGGTTCCTACATCCTGTTTGTTAGAGTCAATGGTTTTGGCAAGAGCATCACCGCTTTTTATGCAATTTAGGGCTGTATGCACACTAATTCTAGAATCAAAATGATCAGTTTTTTGTTGCATCTAAATCTCATTGCATGTAATAAATATAGGCATTGTAAGTAAATAGTTGTCTCAAGAGAAGAAAATTTTGCAATGAGGGGTTTTACCGCGTATCCAGACCAAACTGGCAATGAGATAGCTAGGCGACTTTAAGTGCTAATATTTTATGCATATCGAACAACATATCCTGTTTTTCAATATCCCGAGTAAAGTCATATTCCCCATACAAATTGACGTAATGCCGGATTAAAGTCGACCCATTGCGAATAATAGTTAATAGTGCTTCCCTGCTGCTGTATTGAATTTCCTGGTTGTTACCAAACAGAATGGCTTTTGAGAATTTATTTGGTAGTTCAATACGATTTAACTGTTTTCAACAGCCTGTCGTAATTCCACATCATCAATATATCGAAGAATAAGCAGGCTTTTAATAATCCGTCCAAACTCCTTGAGTTGGACGCGTTTCAATTTGATGCTTAAAGCAATAGGATTCCCAAAAGCAGGGAAAACTATATCAATGTTTCCTTCTCGCTGAACATGTGTGGGGCACTGATCTATCGGGAGCCGGATGCGGTAGTTCCGCAAGTCCGGTTCTGAGGAGGGTTCGGTCGGAGTGATCTGGCCGTTCTACTCACCTCCTCCCCTCAAGTTGTCCCCATCAAACGCCAAAAGCAGGCTATAAATCGTACTGGAAGTATATCAGTATATGGTATAATTCCTATTATCTGTTTCGACAAGACCTCTAATTTTATAAATCTGTTGTGCTGAGAGTCGAATCCTCCGATGATTTTATTTTGAGTGCTTAGAGGCACTTCTGCTACCTGAAGGAATACCATGTTTTCAGCATCTGCTCGCTCTGATAGAAATGAAAAAGACTTTTTGGGCGATCCCATTATTTATCGTACCAGAGACAGTTGGGGGGAGATATTAGTCATTGATAGGAATGTGAGGCGCGTACTGGCTTTTGACCCCATTTATGAACAAAGCTGCTTGAATTTAAACGAACCACATATTCCTGCACACGAATACACTCGAATCATGCTCTTAGTCTTAGCGTTTGTTCACCCTAAACACGTGATCCTTTTAGGTTTGGGCGGAGGATGTCTTCTTCACTCACTTCATTACCTCATGCCTCAATGCACTATCTGTGCCATTGAGCTCCGTAAGAAAGTGCATGAAGTGGCTCTCAATTTCTTTTTAATGCCAACCCATCCCAATATTCATGTCGTCATTTCTGACGCACAAAAAGCATTAGTACAGTGCGACGTACAAAGCACACAGATTATTTTTGCAGACATGTATCAAGCTCATGGCATGAACCCCTTTCAAGGACAAAAAAAATTCATTCTCCAATGCGCTCGTATTTTGGATGACAATGGTTGGCTGGTGGTGAACTATCATCAGCTTCCAGAGCATGATTCACGCTTCATTCAGTGTTTACAACGTTATTTTTCCGAACTATTTGCAGGTCTTTCTCACAGTGGAAATTATATTTTATTTGCTCGAAAAAAACAGGGTAGCCCTCTGAGTAAATATCAAACGAACGTACTCGATTTAGAAAACAAGCTCAACATTAAGTTATTGATGCTGTTCAAACGAATTACACGCGTGTACTCCAATAAATACTGATAAAGGTCGAATGCTGGCCTGAATTCAAATAATGAACAACACTTACCCTTTTTTCCCAAACTCTGAGCGGATCAAATTTTAGATTGGTTCCAAAAATTCGAAGTGAGGAGCTTTGATTTTTTTAATCTGGCTAGTTGGAATACACCTGAAAATAGACAGTATGGATTTGAGTCCTAGTACGAAACTTAGGCGAAGGGAAATTGAAAATCAGTCCGGATTATAGAATTTACTAGATATAATAATGGAATTAATCAGACCTTAATTAATTATTTAAGCCGCCCGCCTGCCCTCTTATCATGTTAGTTTTTGGAGGCTAGGCATACTATCAGGATGGCACTCATCTATTGAGTCGTAGATATTGTGGGAAGGAATCACACACTCATAAAATGTTAACGCAGAAGATGTCTCGTTTAAATTTTTAACTTCATCCATCAAAAGTGATTCAAGTTCACTTGCGGTTACACTAGCCACCAACGTGGGAAAATAGTTTCGTTTTTCTACTTTTATAAAGAGTAGTTTACTTACATTTGCCGGCCTGGTATCTCTTGCACTGATTCCATCAGCAATGAGAAGTTGAACATCGGTAATCCTCCCATTTTTAACTGGCTGAAACATCTGATCCACAAGGCGTTTAGAGCGCAAAGAAATTTGGATTTCGGCTGCTGCCGAGGCTCTCTGCGCCCTAAAGCCTGGTAAAGACTCTTTCCCGCCTATTCAAATGCTACTTTGATGATGCTGTGCTTAAAAAAGTACCGGTACCATTAAAATCTCCGGGTAAAGTGGTGGCGTTATCCAGTTTATAAGACCAGTGATTACCCCCATCTGTACTTTGCGCTAACATTGGATACGTGCTGCCGTCAGTCGCTGTGTAGGAACCGACTGCTGTGTAAGTACTTCCAGAGCAGTTCGTGCTTGCAAATTGTCCGTTATTACTAAAACCCATAGGTAAGACCGTAGCACTGTCCAGTTTATAAGACCAGTGAGTCCCTCCATCGGTGCTTTGCGCTAACATCGAATACGTATTACCGTCAGTCGCTCTATAGGAACCGACCGCCGTACAGGTGCTTCCAGAGCAGCTGGTGCTTGCAAATTGTCCGTTATTACTAAAACCCGTAGGTAAGACCGTAGCACTGTCCAGTTTATAAGACCAGTGAGCCCCACCATCGGTGCTTTGCGCTAACATCGAATACGTTTTGCCGTCAGTCGCTCTATAGGAACCGACCGCCGTACAGGTGCTTCCAGAGCAGCTGGCACTTGCAAATTGACCGTTATTACTAAAACCAGTGGGCAAGACCGTGGCACTGTCCAGTTTATAAGACCAGAGAGCCCCTCCATCGGTGCTTTGCGCTAACATCGAATACGTATTGCCGTCAGTAGCTCTATAGGAACCGACTGCTGTACAGGTACTTCCAGAGCAGCTGGTGCTTACAAATTGTCCGTTATTACTAAAAGCTGTGGGTAAGACCGCGGTACTGTCCAGTTTATAAGACCAGTGAGCCCCTCCATCGGTACTTTGCGCTAACAGCGAATATGTACTGCCGTCAGTAGCTGTGTAGGCACCGACTGCTGTACATATGCTTCCAGAACAGCTGGTGCTATAAAATCCCCCAAAAGTATGATTGGTTGGTGCCGAAGTGCTATCCAGTTTATAAAACCAGTGACTCCCGCCATCGATGCTTTGCGTTAACAACGGATATATGGCTCCGTCTGTGCTTAGATAGCCTCCGGCTGCAGTGCACATACTCCCAGAGCAGCTGCTACCAAAGAATTGGCCATAGTCACTAAAGTTCGTGGGCAAGGTAGAGGTGTTGTTTAGTTTATATGACCAGTTGCTACCCCCATCCGTACTCTGCACCAGCATCGGATATATAATGTTGTCCGCAATAGAGTCCCCCACGGCTACGCAGATACTTTCAGAGCAGCTGGTGCTTGCGATGATAGGTTCATCAATGAATTCCATTGGTGAGGTGGTGGCGCTGTCTAGTTTATAAAACCAGTGACTCCCTCCATCGGTACTCTGCGCTAACATTGGATAGCTAAGCCCGTCTGAGGAAGAATAAAGTCCGAACGCTGTGTATAGCGTTACCGGCGATTTTTGTGTCAATTTAATGTGTAAGCTATCCTTTGCACTGGGTTGATAACATTGATTTAAATTCCCCTGTTGGCACAATACAGGACCTCCGAATACATCGCCTGTGATAACCGAGCCATTGATGTCTAAAGACAGAGTGCAAGTACCTTTGGGTGTGAGGTGGCAAGGCCCGTTTTGCGTAATACCGTTAATAGACTTCATTAATAATGTTTTCGGTTTAGACGATTGGTTATGAACAGTGTAAATAACCTGTTCAGTCTTCCCTTTAATTACAGTAATATCAGTCGGTGTTTGTGGGGTAAGCGTCCATAACGGTGTACCTGCTTGCACGTTCGACAGCATCAAACAGGAGGTAAACACTGTTAGTATGGAGCGTTTACAAAAGTATCCTTTTTTTCCTCGCATAATCTTCGTCCTTTTGCTACAGAAAGTAAATAACCAATGTAAGGATATCAGGTAAAATCCAATTATTTCCAGAGCTAAAATAGCATAAAAGGGTAGCGTCTTGCCAAGTTTCTTTAGACTTTTGAAGTTGGATTCTTCGTTGATGGGTATTTTCCATCGATTATTAAGACCTTTATGCGAGTGATGCTCAACCCCTTAACCCATCCATCTGGCGAATGGGCTTTGTATCGCTCCTTAGCTTATTGGTTTCAATTCTATTCCCTAATTAAATGTCCAATAATTTGTCATTCCGTTTTAAATTAGCTATAATCCTGGGCTTATCTGAGTTTAAAGCAGCTCACTTGAACCTAAGACTATTGAAGAATAGGTGATAGTTGCGAACAGCCCTTATTTTAAGATTAGTATATGCGTTGCCCTTCAAATGCACGATTTAAGAGAAGTTAATCCCCTAGATCGCACGATAACCACTCCAGAAGGGTTAGAGCGAGTTGTTCGCTTTCCCCTTTCAGGGCGTCCCACGTAGACGCTTGGGGGTCGCCGATTACAGCTTTCCGGAGCTAAGTGAACCAGATAGTTGTATTTATGATGCTCCAGAAGATGATGATGAGTTTTCCAGACAGGCCTTAATAAAATCATCATATTTTAGCAAAGCATCAACGCCTAACCTTTTATCATAAGGAATATATTATGGCTTATCCTACCATCATTTATTGTCAACGCTGTATTACTGTAGTAGACGGCATTCCTTATTATTGTTCCACAGGTGAGAATTCGGGGCACTCGGGAGTTTGGTTTCCATTTTTGATGATAGTAGGAACAAAAAAAGTAGAAATACCTTGGGATTATAATAAGACGTATCGCATTGGTGCTTTAAACCAAATACTGATATCGCAAGAGGATATGTATATAATTAAATACTCCGTTGGGATTTTACGAAACCCTGATATTATAGGTTTGTGTAATGGTCGTTTACCTACTCTGAGCTCTGTAAAAACTTCATTAGCCTTAGGCAGCACTTCAAATGCGATTGAGGGGTTTGATGAACTCGAACCTAAGCTAGATTTAACCTCGATAACTCCTATAGAATTATGTGGCGATGCGCCACATTATGAATCGCCTGATGAAGTAAATAAATGGCTGGCGCAGCATGGTGCTGAATTTGTGTCGAAGGTATTAACAGCGGAGTCACGCCCGCTCTTTGAACATATCAACATGGAAATTCATCATCAAATGATGACGGACTTTAAAAAAATGAAACTTCCGTGTGAAGAATCACCACTATTTCCGATTTTAAAAGCTATTCGTGACGAGGTTAAAATCATTTTCAACGGCCCCACATCGTCAATTATAAGAAAAGCGCAAAAAGAGGTAGCTCTAATGGATTTATATAAGAGATTTTGGCAAATAGATAAAGCAGGCGCTGAGGATACACCACCATTATTTACTTATGGTAAATGTTATATGACATGGAAGGAACAGGCGAGTTTATTTAATAATCGAAAGACAAATTATCATTTAGTGACAGAACAAATTGATCCTGATAGAAAGATAGTATTTTTTTCAGCAAACGAACCTAACTCCCAAAAAAAATTGGATCATCTTGAGACATTGTTATTAGAGCCAAATGTATTAGCCGAGCTCAGCGCTTAAAAGAGCAGGCCAATTGCCCCACAGATTAGTGGGCTCTAACAGCATAGGAAATAACAAACACTCAGAAAGTTAAACTCCATGAAGTGCTGTAGATGAGGGCTATGAGTTGAATTTATTGCTGCAACAGCACCGTAATAGAAAAGCTGCGCTGCTATTCAAATCCTTTGTGATCGCCTAAAATTCAATTAAACTACACCTTTTAACGGTTTAAAAATTAACTTGAGCTTTACCCTCTTGGTAATTCCCTTTCAAATGGTCAAGCATATACCTTGTTCAAAAACAGTTTCAAAATGCTCCTCCGACCTTTTTGCAAAAAAAGTATAGGAGTTTGTTGATAAATCTAATAATGGATTGCAAAAAAAAATCTCGATACTCCTTTTCTAATTGAACTATCGTGTCTTGAATTTGGGGGCAAATATTTTTCGGGGGAATTACCGGAGCACCTAATATATTGATATAGGTCTATCTTAAACAGAAGTTGCATTTATCAGTTGAATCCAGCTAGGCTTAGATAATATTTTCTGGGTAACTTTGGTCAAATTATGGCTCATAATTTTAAAATTAGCATACGCATTAGTATTATGACTTTATTTTTGCTTTTATTCGGTACGATAGGTTTTACCATTATTGGTATTAATTATGTCGCGTTTAATAGGATTCTTAATGATAGTGCAAAAGATTTAATTACAAAAACATCGTTGCTCGTTAATGAGCGATTTAAAGCCTATTTGGCTCCCTTGAGCCATAACATAATGGAAATAAGAAAAGCGCTGAGTAATGAGACTATCAATTCTAATAACCCTAAGTTATTTGCACGATTTCTTTTCGACACAATTCAAGACAACCCCAACATATTTATGATTCACTATGGGGCAAAAAATGGACAGTTCTTTAATATCAACAGAGAGGAAAAAAGCGGATTACAATTAATCCACACAATTAACTCAAAACCCCCGTTCGTTAACATGGGCTATCAGTTGGATAAATACGGAAAAATAATTAAAACAGAGTCGATGACTCTTCCCTATGATCCCAGAATGCGCCCTTGGTATCAAGAGGCGGTATACAATAGAAAACCCATATGGACGGACATATATAAATTTTATTTATTTGGTAAACGGCCCGGTATTGCTGTTGCAGCTCCCATCTATGATAGTAATAATAATCTGCAAGGGGTTGTTGCAATTGCTTTGGCCATTAATCGCCTGCAAAAATTTATAAGGGAGCTGGAGCTCACGAAAAATACTATGATTTTCGTTATTAATAATAAATCCAATGTCATTGCTTTTCGTGCTCCACACATTGCAGAAAATATTCTAGGAAAAAAATTAGAGCCTGACTTACTAAAAAAACTTAATATTCCATCAACGATATTTAGCACCCCTCTTCATTCAAAAATACAATCTTATATATATGAAGGTCAGACATATTTTTTTTCATACCAACCGATATTTAATAAACTAAGGATAGAGCCTTGGCATGTTTTAATTATTACTCCGGAAAATGACGTAATAGAGCCTCTAAAAAATTTAAGTGAAGGCTTTATTTTATTAACTATTTTAATTTTATTAATTGGAGCAATCTTCGTTCGTATTATTTCTCGGAAAATATCGAATCCCATCATTCAATTAGCTGAAGAATCAAAACAAATTACGATGTTTAATTTTAAAGAAAAAGTACCAGTAAAAACTATGATAAAAGAAATCAGTTACTTGGATAAAGCATTATCTACCCTATGGTCAAGTTTAGTCTCCTTTCAACGATATGTTCCTTATTCTGTAGTCAGAAAATTAGTACATACCGGAAAAATAGCTAAGGTTGGTGGCCAGAATCAAACAATTACTCTTTTATTTTCTGACATTAAGGGTTTTACAACCATTTCGGAATCAAAATCACCGCAAAAAATAATGACTTACTTATCTGATTATTTTGAGTTAATGACCAAAACTATAATTCAATACAAAGGCACACTGGATAAATACATTGGGGATGGCATCATGGCCCTATGGAATGCTCCTGAACAAGATAAAGACCATGCATTTAATGCTTGTGAAACTGCTCGAATAATGCTGGAGCAGCTTAAAATATTAAATCAAAAGCATGATATTGAAGGGTTTCCTGAATTTAATGTTAAAATTGGTATTCATACCGGTGAGGCTATTGTTGGCAATGTAGGTTCCGAAGACAGACTGAATTACACAGCATTGGGAGATGCAGTTAATTTAGCAAGTCGTTTGGAATCAATAAATAGGTATTATAATACGCAAATTATTGTTAGCCACGCGACATTCATTCAGGTATCAGAGAAATTTCTTTTTCGCTTTTTGGATGAAGTTGCCGTTCGGGGTAAACAAGAAAGCATTGCCATTTATGAGTTAATCACTGCTCAAGATATTGAGCGTCTCGAACAACATAAACAAGAGTTTAAAGAGGCATTTTCCCTATATCAACAAGGTTCATGGAAGCAAAGTATGGATGCTTTTATGACACTTACCCCCGCTTATCCTGGTGATAAATTAGCTTCAATATATATTGAACGTTGTCAAATTTTGGAGCAAGAATCACCTGCTAATTGGTGCGGTGTGTGGCGTTGGGAAGGAGTGTAGCCTAATAGCTGTTTAGACCGCTGGACGCTTAAGCAAATGTATATAATGTATGAGAGCTGTCCCAAATCTTATGGTTTTATCAATTTAATCTTTTTTACAACGGAAGTATTTTTAATGAGTTATACATGCCTTTTTGGGGCAAGGTCTGATGTGTTTTCTTTTTCCTGCAGGTTTTCTTCAGAATTCTTAGGCTCATGAGACGACTTAAAGAAGCCAAACTCCATGTCAACTTTTTTTACAAAAGTAGCTGCATGGGTAACAAATAGTTCCGTAGGCCATTTTTTTGTTGCCCACATAACCAGAATCCCAGGAAAAATACCAGTGATTATAGTTGTAGCAATTATAGAAATCCCCAAAATGAATTGAGCTGAACTTCGAGTCTTATCACTTTTCAGAGATTGCAGGTTATCCTTTTCATTCAATTTTTGATAAAATTTATCAATACAATTAAAAGCACTATCATCTTTACCCTCTAATGTATTCTTTAATTCATTGACTAAATTATAATTTTTACATTGAGGGTTTAGCTCATTAAGATAAGTATCTGTTAGTTTTTTTAATCGCATGCGAATTTTGTGGCATTCTGACTCAGTGATAACTTGCTTCAACTTCGGGATTACATCTTCTATATGCTTTGTGAGATCAGTAAAATATTTCTCTTCTGCATGATGGTGTTTGCCTAGTAAGAGCCGATCTTCACATGAAAATTTAATATATTGCAAGTAACATAAACAGCTTTCTAAGTCATTTTTTGGGTCTATCTGCATGGAGGAATCTTGCAAACTCATCTTAACCTGATCCATACATTTTTTAATAACTGCATCAAGAGCTGCATATAAAGACATTTTTTTCTCAAATAAGTCAGCTATGCTTGCACTCTCTAAATCGGTGGTTTCACTTCTTATCTTTTCAGCCATCGTACTTTCTTCTCCAGTTAAAGAAAGAGCTGAAGCGGTAACTAATATCGTGGATAAGGAGCGAATCTCTTGGACTAATGCTTCTCGTTTATATTGATCTATTTCCACGACGCGTTCTTCATGTACTGGCAGAGTGTTTTTCCCTAATATTGGCTCTAAGAGTTCATCTAAACTGGCTTTTATATCATAGCTTTGCATAATGATATTTTTTAAATGAGGATCCTCCTTCTTTAATTCCATCATTTCTTTGTGACTGAAACCATGAAATCCATCCTCTCCATCAATTAATCTTAGAGTATTAATGCACCCTTCTTTAACAATTGCTGTTATCTCATCTATCGAATGGCCATCAACTACCGCAGGCTTATCAAAAATGACAGGAGGTAGTCCGGCTTGCATGAGGCAGTAGCACATCAGGGTATTAACAAATGTACGGCTATTTCCATCAGGGAAAGGATGGAGCTGTTCACAGCGTTGAATATAATCCACTATGGTGCGAATCACTTCGTCTACATTGCCTTCATTCCTAACTACTTCAAACCGTTTAATAAAATTTTTTGTATACTCTTCGATTATGTGCTCGTAATCATTTTCATCATCATCATCACTATTAGAGGTTTGGAAATAACCATCTTTTTCATAAATGAGCGTGTAAAATGTGTGTTGCTGTTCTGCGGTATAAGATTGATTAAGGCATTCATTTTTATCATTAATGTATAGCGTTCGTGAGTCTAAATCTAAACTATAACGATAAGCGGTTTCCAGAGGGTCAGCACTTCGCTGTAACAATTGTCTTAAGCCATCTTTAGAAAGATTCTGTCTGCTTATATTAAATCCTGAGGCTCCCTCCATACACCCTGCACACATTAAATCATAATGAGCATCATTTTTATGGATGAGCCGAAAATGGATTTTTTTAAGTAATTCGTTAGGAATTTCCAATGCTTTTTCTCTCTGGCCGATTCCATGTTGAATGGGGGCAAGTAAACTTTGTAACGCTTTCAGTATCTCATTTTCATTACGGATTACTTCATCATGATATTCTCTGCGCTTGTCATATGCCATAGGTCCTTGTTCTTCGTTTAATTTAGACCCATCTACATACAAGCGATACAGTTGTTCTGTTGGGATATTTCTAAGATATGTTAAGCCATTTTCCAAATTTCCAAGCCGTAATTTATGTTGGATAAATTGAGGGGTCATATTTGATGCCTTAGCTAAATTGAGTAAAGAATACTAATTAATAAAAGCTCATTTGATTGAAATATAAACCCATTGGGTTGTTTTTTCCACGACCTGTAAAGAATTGCAGCTAAAATTCTTGTTGTAGAGATAAATTTAAATTCACAAATTGTATTAATTAGTTTTTGATTGCTAATTAGAAACTGAACGTTTTTTGCTACTTATAAGCTCATTCATCTGGGCGAATATCAGTTTATAAAGATGTTTATTTTTGACTAAAATTCAACCATGATGTACTATGAAAGCTATACTTGATTCTAAAAATAGGTGCTTTCACCCATTAGAATAGGATCTGGGTTGCTAGATTCTTTTTTTATAAAAAACAATTAAAGCTGCATAGATTCAGAAGAAACGAAAAATGAACAATACAATTGTTAAAGGCAACGTAGATATTTATCAATACCCTGATGTGGACTATGAAGAAGATTTATACGTCACGTTAGGAGATTTGCATGGTAATGCAATTAAACTAATTTTCTTTTTGATGAAAGAAAAAATAGCTAAACTATCTAAAGAAGACTATGTTCGTCTTATTGAAATATATAAAACGGACGTTAATAAATTGACAAAAGAAGATTTGAATACTTTTGCGAGTATTATTCGTAACCGTATGATCATTTTTAATAAAAATATTAATATTCGATTACTTGGGGATGATTGCGCAGATAGAGGAATGGGGGATCATTACACTCTATGGATATTGGACAAATTACACCAAGAGCACGTACCATTTGAAATAATTTTTTCAAATCACGCTAGTGATTTCATTACATATATAGAACTTCTGAAAGAAGAGGAAGAAATTGATTTTGAAGAGGCTGACTTTGCTATTGGTTCATTAGAGTTAATGCAATCAATGATCAATACGAATGCCCTAATAGAAAAAGGACTTATTCCCAAGGATGAAATAATAGACCTTTTTAATAGAGTTTATAAATCTTCCTTGAAAGTTTTTTCTTATACATTAAATCATGAAAAAAAGAATATATCATTTTACAGTCATGCCCCGGTAGATCTAGATTATCTTGCAAATGTTGCTAATGAGTTCGAGCTTCCATCTAAAATTGAAAATAGAAAAGAGGTAGCAGAAACAATTGAGCGGATTAATCTAAAATTTCAAAAGGAATTATCTAATAATCGGAATCGTTATATCACTTGTGCGGGAACGGCCTTATTTGATGCGCTCTGGAATAATGACCTCCATGAACTAAAACGCGCCCCTCAATTGAAATCTGGGGAGTCTATTACATTTACTCATGGCCATCGTATCGCCGCAACGACAAAGGAACATATATGTAGTCTGGATACTGGACTAGGTATTAGTGTAGCAAGCGGAGTCGGTGAATATATGGTTACTCACACGATTGGTAGTTCATTAAATACAAAAATAAAGGATGAAACATTAGAGCCTTCCTCAGAAGATCACGAGAATTACAGCTCTATGCGATGTATGTAATTTATTAAAATTAAATAAAAAAGGTCGTCATTGCTGCAACTTCAAGCAATTGATCAGAACTGAGTTTTAACGAAGTATAATTCCTGCTAACTTTTCTTTCCAATGAGGGCCCCCTTATTAAGACATATCAGTTCCGTTGCAAAAACGAAAGACCGTTATAATTTATACTAATCTCTTAGAAATAGTGAAGTGACCCCAATTGCTTATGGGAATGTTAAAAATTCCAGTGCTCTTACAAAAACAGATTGTTTTGGTCTAGGAGAATCCGCCGTTAGCAAAATTATGCTTTATTAGAACAACTCAATCACATTCGCCTAGTCTGAAGGAAAAAGAAGGAAAACATTCATGAAGCGACTACTGATTATACGAGTAATTTGCTAGATTCATTTATAAATGCTGACTCAGAAAATATTCAAATATTAAAAAGGCTTAGCGTACTTCATAGTTTGAAATTTAGTAACGAGAAATTCTCAGCCCTTATTGGGAATGATACTGAATTAAATAATTCCTAAAGGGGATGGTCATTATGCCTGATAAGTGCGCATAATTGGATCAAATTAATTGGATGAGCGATAAAATTACCCTGAGATTTTGCATTACAGCGCAAGTTTCGAAGCGTAAGGCCAAGGATGGTGTAAAATTTAATTGATCCTACATTAAATGAACGAGACTAATGGATATTTTACAATGCTTAAAAAGTTTTACTACTGTGGTTGAATGTAGTAGTTTTGCCGCTGCTGCCAAAAGACTATCTATTTCTTCTTCCAAGATAAGTAAGCAAATTACTAATTTAGAATCGGAGTTAAAAACCAAATTATTTATTCGTTCCACGAAGCAAATAATATTAACTGATAAAGGACAAATGCTCTATGAGAAGGTAGGGAATTTATTTGATGAATTAAAAGAAATCAAAGAAATAGCTCTTCAAGATCTTCCAATGGGTTTAGTTACTTTAAAATTGTGTTTAACTGTGAGCCCCGCTGTCCTTTATTTAACAAATTTAACAACCCAGTTTATGGAAGCTAATTCTGGAATTGCAATCGAGCTTCATATTGGTTCAAATATTGTTGATATGTATGAATATGACTTTGATTTGGCTATAACCTTCGATGTAATTCGGCAACCTAATATGATTTGTAAAAAATTATTTTCTGTGCAGAGAGATATTTATGCTTCTCCAGAATATTTGGAGACCCATGGCTATCCAGCTACCCCAGAAGAATTAATCAATCACAATTGTTTAATTAATACCATCTATGGGTTACAAAATAAGTGGATACTAAACTCACAAATTATTCATGTATCGGGAAATTTTAAAAGCAACAATGCTGAGGTTTTAAAGGAAGTGGCTTTAAATGGGCTTGGTTTGATTTGGGTACCTTATTTTTCAGTGCGAGAAGAAGTTCAGGCAGGTAAGTTATTGCCAGTATTACCCAATAACAAATCTCCTGAAATTATGCTTTATGCAATTTACAAAAAGCATAAAAGAAATAATGAGTACATTGATTTATTCTTGCAGTATTTATGTGAGGAAATAGTTAGGGATGGCATAATTGAACTTGATTAGCCAGTGCTTATCTAACCGATTTACCTCGCTAATTATCTAAGGCTAAGTTTCAATCGTTCTATTTAACCCACCAATGGTGGGTTTTGTATAAAGACATTTTTATCCGATAAAAGCGAATCAAAAAAAACTTCCATTAATTCAAAACATTTTCTTTTCTTGCGGCAGTTCAATCCGGGCTTGAACTAATTTAAGGATACTATCTGGTGTGTTCGTCACTTAGGGTGTGTATTTTGGAAAATAGATCTTTCCTAATTGGAAATTTAAGAGATTTTTATTTAATTTAAATTAAAAATCAATTGGTTAGTTGGTATTTTCTCTTTTAAATGTGTTTAACGAGAGTTTTGTATTAGATAAACAGACTGGTATTATTATGAGCATTGCTAATTATATTTAGGTGTAACATGCCAAAGCACATTCAATATCTTTATAGAACGAAGCCCGTCTTTGACCTTTGTAATCAAGACAATATAGTTGAATTATATCAAATGATTTCTACTGAACACTTTCTGGCAAATATTCAATTATCGGAAGATGGAGAAGTACGATTATTGAGTGAATGTACATTAGGTCAAATTAGAGCATTTGAAAGTGCATTAATAGAGGAAGTAGGAAAGAATAATTTAAATCCTTTTTTTAGAGCGTATATTCGTAACCTATTTAAGTTACATGAGCTTAGAATAGCAATAGAAGAGAAAACTCAAATATCTGATTCCTATCCTGAAGAGAAACAAAAATGGAGTGAGAAATTGGACCTTAAAACTGCTAGACTTGAAATGCTCAAAAGAAGTAATGAATCCAGTATCAAAGAAATTGAAAAAAATTGTGCAGACTTAAAAGCTGAACGAAATAAATATGAAGTATTCCAATTTGTAGTGTTGGTTTTTACGTTACTACCGATTGTTCCCATAGGATTTCTGTCATCAATTGCCGGTTTAATAGCAGTCCCTGTAATGCTAGCTGTTGCTGCCTTATTAGAAGTGAAATTTTTTGAGTCCGGGAATAGCTTTTATACTGATAAACTGGAGGAATTATATGCGCAGCTTTCTTCCTTAAAAGAACCTATCTCTAATTTAGAGAGGGATGTCAAAACAGCTAGAAGAACTATAGCTTTATTTGAGCAACAAAGTAGTGATGCTCAAGAGCAATTACAAAAATTAAAAGAACAACAAGACAAATTAGAAAAAACGATTGCTAATTTTAACCTCAAGCACTTGGCTCCATTAAATATAAGGGGCACATTATCTAACAATAGCATCTTTAAACCAGATACTACCCTGGTTTCTACAAATCCCCCTGAAGATGAAGAGTCATTAAATCAACATACGATTCTGTAAATTATAGAGGTGTTTAATGGGCATAAAAACGTATATTTACCGCAGAGAAGCTGCTGATAGCCCCACTCGATTAGTTACATCAAGTGGGGGATATTCAATTCCTTCTAATAGTGAAGTGGTAGTTGTATTTCCTAATGGCTTGAGTGATGTTGAGGCTGAATCTTTTTTGGAAAAATTAAATAAAGGAACATCCGATTATCCTGATATAGGGCTAAGCAGATATGTGATCGTTTGTGGTGAAAGGATTCCTGTTGAGATGTACCACTCTTATCGACAATCGCCTAGTCCAAGTAAAACCTTTAGTTTACAGGTTCAGCGATGGTTAGATGGGCAAATTTCCCAGAATGGAGAGCCGTTCTTGCCAATTAACAGTAGAATTGGGTCAGGGCAGCTGACTATTCAACGTCAAACTCAATATCTTTCCCTGATTGATGCTAAAGACAAATTACATGCAGGTGTCCGCTTTGAAACCAGTAAAGTAAAATGTGAATTAGAATCGTGGATCGCTCATAGCCCTCAAATAAATGAGCCTGTGAAGCTTCTCGAGTGGGTAGATCAGTGGATAAATAAAAATTATTCAGAAGAAAAAATTTATGACATATTAGTAGAAAAGCTTTTTAAAGGGGCTTCTGCTTCTACGCATAAATGTGTTGAGGCAGAGTTAGAGGGCTTGCTGCAACAACTTAGGAGTGTTACTGAACGTTGCATCATCTATTTAAAGAGACGCTTAAATGCTCATTTCCTAGCCTTCGAAAGAGCTGAACACCTAAGCGTCATTTTGGATGAAGAGAATAACACAGGTGCATTTAATCTTGTAGAAAATCAAACCGAAGAACTCTTTTCATTTCTTTTGCTCTCTTCAACTTCAACCACTACTTCTAGCGGCCACAATCGTGCAGGAATAGATGATCGTTTAGGGTCGTTGATCACGATGTCTCATACCGCAATTTCTAGCGCATTTTCTGAGATGGGAAATGATTCAAATAACATAATTTCTGAGGACCAGGAGCATAGGACGAGAAAACCTGATTATAGGGAGCAATTGCCTTCACTTGATAAAAATAACACCCAAGAAAACATCGAGGCAGAGAGTGAAGTACAGCTTGAGCACGAAATAAAAGAAACTGAAATAACACGATTTGGGGCTAGAGCAAAACACTTGGTCGAATTAGACATTAGGGAAGAGCCCTCTAATCCTATGATGATCAATCAGCTAAGAAATGTTAGGCAGAAATGGTTTAAAGACGAAGTGACTCGGATTGTTGAACATCATCGGTCAAAAATGGCTACCTTAGGTGGGGAATATGCGATAGATTTTGATACGATGCAAGAAGAAGTAGAGGAAAGAACATTCGGTTTAAATAAGGCTGTGCATAAAGCGAAGAAAAAAAGAGCGTTCCCAGCTACAGAGGTTGATTTAGACCGAGAGGATACCAGAAGCGCTGAACAATATTCAAAAGATTGCAAGAATTTAGCGAGTCAAATTTGCCAACGAGCGCTTAAAGAACTTCAACAAGGAACCGAAGCTGCCAAGATAGTATTATTATTTTCGCGTGGAGAAAAAGCCCAGCCTAGTGAAAAAGTAGTTAAGCCGAGAGCTAAAAACAACCTTGGTGTGGGAGGTTCGATAGAAGGTAAGTATGATTTACACATTACCCAATCGCAGCAATCCCGAAACTATTTTTTCCAACCAGACTCTCTTCGCAATCAAAAACAAAGAACTGGAAGAAAAGCTATTCTTGATGATGCGATTTTAGTCCAGGGCGATGCGAAAAGATCAAGTAAGCGCAGAAAAATCCATCCTGAAGATGAGCAGTTAACGTTCAGTTTTGATGTTACCCTCTATCTTGAGGGGAAATGGAAGCATTTCTCCGCTAAGCAGATTGAAGAAATCTGGGGGCATAAAAAGTTCTTAGGTAAGCCTGATTCTTTTCACCTTAAAAGATTAAAACGCCTCTGTGAGGATACTCAAGAGGAAAAAGAACTTAATTTTAAACCCTAGGCGGCATCGTAGCTGTAATCTATTAAGTCGAAAAGGATATCGAACTTTTTTCTTGATGAGGCAATTAATTTTTCAATATCTCCTTGATTTTAATGGTTTAAATTTGCGATATTTATTTAAGAACTCGAAGTAATCTTATGCCAGCTTAGGACGACGAGATTAATGTGATCCTTATTCAAAGCAAATGCCAAATTAATAAAAGGGGAAGTTAGTGAATTACAAAAGACAATATAAGAAGTATATGTCTAATTTTAGTTTAGCTATTTACCAATGGATTAATATATTTTCTCAAGTTTATGCTATTTTACGAAAATGCATACATACATTAAACAAAGCGAAAGTAATCTATTATTTTCCTTTGTTTCTACTTCTTGGACCTTGCAAAACATATGCTCATACTTCCCTGCTTCCTGAATTGGAAGTTAAACTCCAATCTAATGGAAATACGGTAGTTCCTTGTAATAAAGGGCTAGGCAGCTGTACGATTACTATTGCACAAAACACATCGTGTTTGTCGCAGCCTGGCTCGATACAAATTACCAATACTTCCAACATTGTGGCACAAAATATTAGCGCATTTTCTAATGACATTAATTTCTTAACTTATGTGGTGCAAAATAATGGCTGCCCTCCTCGCTTAGTGCCGGGAGCAAGTTGTATTATCTCTTTTCATACCAATACTGGAGCAACGTTTTTAGTGTCCAATGTGGCTGTTAAAGGAAGGAATACCTCAAGTAAATTTTTTGATATACAAGCAATTAATTGCATTCCCCCTACTGCATTGATTAGTGCATCTCCCTTAGCAGTAAGTATGACCACAACTGGTTCAGGAAATACGCAAAACATTTATGTAGTTAACAGCCCTTCCTCACTCGTGAATGCTGAAGGGATTAGCGTTAATTTAAGTGGAACTGGCGGAGCTATAAGTGCAAGTTATACCAATTGTAGCTCGGTTCCACCGGGAAGTACTTGCACGATTACGTTGACTGCAAATAGTGTGTTGCCAACTACCTCAATTACAATAAAGGGAAGCAATACTAATTTGGTATCGGGAAGTGTCTCTGTTGTATCACCCTCTCTTTCTGTGCCGTCAACAGCAATAATTCCGGTTAATGATCCAACAGGTGTCACTATTACAGTAAGCAATTTGACAGCAGATATAATAACGAATGTAGGGGTTGATTTGTCATCTACAGGATGGGCTGGGGTTACAAGCACTACTTGCCCCATTCTTATAGGCAATGGTACGTGTACAGTAACAATTACATCAAATACACCAATCCCTTATTTGGCTCAAGGAGGAATAATTTTCAAGGGTGATGGCCTGAATGTATCCTCCCCAATTGCCTTAGCTTTTTCAATATATGACTATTTAGTATTCTCTATTCCTGATAGTTCTACTGCTTATGTCGTGGATAATAATGATGCTACTGGTTCACCGGTTATTTGGAGTTCAAATGGACTTAGCGGTACGAGTGCTGATTTTGATTACACCAGCATTTGGGGAGTAGCTGAAAACTCCACAAGTTTAGCCCCTTTTCCTAATACAACAGAACCGTCTGGGCAAACTGCCATTCAATACCCAGGACAGCAAAATTGTAACGGAAATACTGATGGCGCTTGCAATACACAAAATATCTATAGTTATTATAATAACATTATTAGCAGTGCGCCCGTTTCAACAAGCTATTATGCAGCGGGATTATGTTACCAAATCACTGCTGATAATAGTGGAAGTGTACCTGAAGCCACTTGGTATTTACCTGCTATTTGTCAATTAGGGCCTGATGAAGGTGGTGTTAGTTCGGGCTGTACTTCTAGTACTGAAAATATAACAACCAATCTATGGCTACTTGGCTTTGTTTCTAATTTAGCAACGAATCAATTTTATTGGAGCTCAACCCAAGGTTCCAGTAGTCCTATGAGCTCTGCTTGGTACCAGGAATTTCGTCCAGGGCCTGTTTCTCAACCTTTTGCTAATGTTAAATTTGGTGAGTTTTCTGTTCGCTGTGTACGAGCTGTTAACTATTAATTAGGATAACAGAAGCATGTTGGTGGGTTTAGTAAAATATGAAAGCTTATTTGAACGGTTTAAACTAACAGAACGCTTAGAAAATGAGTTGTTTGGCATATACCAACGGGAATGGTTTAATTCCCGTTGAGGTTAGTTATTACTTAATATTTTCGCTAGATAATTTTTAATGTATAACATGGGGATGAATCATCATTTATTATTCTCAAGCCAAAAACGTAAAACGCAACAGGTTTCGTCATTAACGCGGATTATTTGGTGATATAAGGGATCGAGCAATTTGCGATAACCAGCTTTGTAGTAACGTTCAAAATATTGGCAAGCAAAACGCATTTTTTGAGTTCCAAGATAACTCATCCCTCCTTTAATTTTATGGGTTTCCTTTTCTACTTGCTCCCAATTTTGTTGTTCATAAGCTTCTTTTAGTTGAGTAATGTCCTGTTGCATGAAATCAGATATACAGCGTTCAAGTAACGTGATGAGTAATTGCCTATCCGGGCATTGTTTTAATGCAAGCTCCTCATCAAATACGGGGAATTGTTCCAATTGAAACAACTCTTCTTCTGTATCGGGTAAATCCGCTCCTAATGCTAATTTTCCAGGTGCACTACTCGGTGCTTCTTGCTCTTTATTCGTTTCTTTTTGTATTAATTGCTGGATGCACGAGTGTACCAGGTCAATTTGCGCTGGTTTATTTAATACTTCATCCATGCCGCTTTCAGTGCATTCCGCAAGTGCTGTTTCTCTGGCGTGTCCTGTTAATCCAATGATGGGTAAATGAGGCTTGTTTCGTTTTTTTTCTTGTTCTCGCACGCGTTTTGTTAATTCTGTTCCAGAAATTCCCGGTAGCCCTATATCGGTAATCATTAAATCAAAGGCGTGATTGTTCAACAAAGCCAAAGCTTCTTCTCCTGTAGCTGCTGAAGTAAAGGTATAATTTTTTTGTGTTAAAAGGAGCTCTAAAGCTTTTAAAGCAATAAAATTATCTTCCACTAAAAGAAGATGAAGTGTTTTAGGGGACGAAATTTGGGGTATCTGTAGGGCATGATTTTTTGTAATTTGTTCAGGTTCTTTACCTAAAGAACACTCTAAGTCAAAATGAAAAGTACTCCCCACACCCTCCTTGCTGGTTAATGTAATATGCCCACCAAGTAGCTCAACATAGGTTTGGGCAATGTGTAATCCTAATCCATGCCCGCTATAGCTACTGTTGTAAGATGAACTGACTTTAAAAAATCGGTTAAAAACTTGAGATTGAACAGCTTCTGGGATGCCAATCCCTGTATCGGAGACACTAAACTTGAGATGTACCTTGTCGTTATCACGGTGCAAACAATCAATGCTGAGTGTAATACAGCCTGATTGGGTAAATTTAATAGCATTTCCGGTTAAGTTTAATAAAATACGATGGATTTTATTGTGGTCGCTTTCAATATAACGGGGTACATTCGGTGCAATGTTTGCTCGCAATGTTAAATGTTTAAGGGTGGTGGCTGGAGACTCCAGGCGAATTAAATCATAGATGCATTGATGCACATCAAAGCATTCTGTTTTAATATCATTTTCACTTAGATTGTCAGCACGTACATCGTCTAAGACTTCATTGAGCATATGGAGCAGCTCTTCACCGCTATCATGTAGCATATGAGCTTTTTCTTTATCCTGCGGGTCTTGTAGTGTTTGTTCTAAAATCCCGGATAGCCCAATAACTCCAGTTAATGGCGTTCTGATATCATGACTCATATTGGCTATGAATTCTGTCTTGGCCGCATTTGCTGCTTCGGCTTGTTTTTTAGCATGCTCCAGTGCTTGTTCCATTTTAATTCGTTCGGTGATGTTTACTGAAATCCCTAACATTCCAGTAATGATTCCTTGTGCATTCTTCAATGGAACTTTCTTTGATAAATAAATCTCTTTCGTTCCATCGGATTGATATAATGGTTCTTCAATACTTAAAGAAATGCCTTTTTGAATCACCTCTTGATCTGCTTTTTTGTAATGGGCTCCAGATTGTTCATCATAAAGATCGCGATAGGTCTTTCCTATGATGTCATGGCGTGATTTTAGGCGGAGCAGTTTAGCCATGTCGTTGCTACATCCTAAATAAATATACTCTGTATTCATCCAGTACACACTAATGGGAATCTCAGCAATAATGTTTTCCATATAGTGGTATATGTCTTGGTGCATGTGTTCATTTTTTTGAGAATTTTGTGTCAAGGGAGTTAATAAATAACGGCTAATGACATCCCAGTTTTGACTGTCAGATGAAGGAGAATGCTCTGCCTTTACAATGAGGCCTTCGTATTTTTTTCCTTCAATGTGAATAATCGCAGGGCAAAGAGCATTTTCTTCTAAAGAGGAACATGTATAGGAGAGTTTGTGCCCTAATAATTGGTCCTTTTTTATATTCCATGCTTTTTCTGCTGAGTCATTGATTTTTAGCACCTTGTCATGTTCTGATATCAATAAAACAGGGTTCGGGATGGCATCGAGGAGCGATTGCACTACCTGTAGATCAACGGATATGGAGTGTCTCTTTCTATTCATGGTCTTTATCCATTAAGCTATGATGGATTAATTTTGCTAATACTTTGCTGTTTTCTTCATAAAACATACTTTCATGATCACCGGGCGTCAAGTAACATTCAATCGGTACGTCAGCATATTGATCCCACCAATTGAGTGGCGCATCATATTGAAATAAAGGAGATAAATGACTTGCTTTAAAAAGAATTAAAGGCGCTTTAATTCGAGGCATGGCGTAGCGCATAAGCATTTGCTCTCGATGCCACTGCATTTCCAGTAAAAAATTAGCATTTTTCAGGTTATTTTTTTGATAATCCTCTAAAAGACGGGTGTTTTGCTCTTGCATCAGTTCTTTAAAATGCGCTTCATTACTTTGAAGAGCGGGATATTCAGCCCAACCATCTAAAGAAATAATAGCTGCTATGTCTTCATTTCTGTTTTGTAATTGTTTTGCTATTTCTATCGCGACAGATGCGCCGAAAGACGCGCCACCAATAAGATATGGACCCTGTGGTTGAATGCGTTTGATGTTCTCAATATAACAGCTGGCCATTTCTTCTAAGTGCTCGAATAGAAACGATTGGGTTTCTAAGGCAGGATCTTGAAGGGCATATAATGGACGTTGTTTATCAAAGTTCTTTGCCAGAGCGGTATACCAAAAAACGCTGCCGCCTACTGGATGGACTAGAAAAAGTGGTATTTTATGGCCTGATTTTTTTAATGGGATTATGGTATGAATATCACGGGAAAAATTAAAGGGGCTTTTTTGGAGTAATCGCTCTATCTCTTGAGCAAGAAGGCGAATACTAGGGTAATCAAACAATGCTCGAATACTTAGCTTAATTGATAGCCGCTCATGAATGCCCGAAATAATTTGCATGGCCAGAAGAGAATGTCCTCCTTGCTCAAAAAAATCATCATCAATGCCTAATACCTCTTTTTTTAAAACATCGCACCAGATGCGGTGTAGTTGTTTTTGTGTTTTTGTTTCTGGAGCTATTTGTTGTTGAGTTGCAATAGAGAGGTTTTTTATTGGCGTTGGAACGTGCTTTCTATCGAGTTTTCCATTCGGTGTAAAAAACAGTTGTTCTACGATGTAAAAACGAGATGGAATCATGTAGTCTGGAAGCTCTTTCTTCAGCGTTGCACGTAACTCATTGGCACTGATGTGAGTATCTTCCTGTATGACTAAATATGCTGATAAAGACACAGCGGTGTCTGACGTTCGTTCTGGTTTCACCAAACACTGATACACCGCATGGATTTTTTCTAAGCACGATTCAATTTCACTAATTTCAATACGAAAGCCTCGAATTTTTATTTGCTCATCTGCACGTCCATGGTATTCAATCGCGCCATCACTATGCCATTTCACTAAGTCACCTGTTTTATAAAGACGCGTTTTAGGGTGGAATGGATTGGGAATAAATTTTTGCTCAGTTAAGTGAGAATTATGAAGATACCCTTTTGCTAATCCATCACCGGAAAGATAAAGTTCTCCCAACACTCCGGCAGGAACCATTTTCATGAATTGATCTAGGATATAGGCTCTGGTATTAAAAATGGGAGTTCCAATTAGGCTAATTGAACGTTCACTGTCTTCAATAGAACAAGTACGAGTTACAGCATCAATAGTGGCTTCTGTTGGACCATATAGATTATGCAGTTGCGCCTGGAAAGTATTGTGCTCGTAAAAGCCATGAATAGTTTCAGGTAGTAAGGCTTCACCACCACAAAATAAGTGACGTAGCGAGGAGCAAGAACCAAACCCTTGAGTAAGTGTTATTTCACGAAGCATGGAAGGTACAAGCTGAATAATTGTAATTTGATTTTGGATAATTAAATCAATTAATTCTTTAGGATTTGTATGTGCTTCATCAGGCGCAATAACCAGAAGCCCTCCAACAATCAAGGGCATGAAAATTTCCCAAACCGATGCGTCAAAAGAAAAAGGGGTTTTTAATAAAAAGCGGTCATCTGGTTTAAAATCATAGGCTGTTTTCATCCACGTCATGTGATTACAGGCCGCTTGATGTGGTATGCCGACCCCTTTAGGTGTTCCAGTCGTTCCTGAGGTGTAAATGATGTAAGCTAGATCTGATGATTGAGTTTTTATTAATGGTTGGGTTGATACGAATTCGCGATAAGGTACCTTATTGGGGTTAATAATGATTCCGTTGTAATCTGATAATTGATGAGATAAATGCGGTTCATGAGTAATAAGGTAGCGGGTCTGGCTATGTTTTAAGATGTATTGAATACGTTGATGAGGATAATGGGGGTCAAGAGGAAGATAAGCAGCCCCGGATTTTAAAATGCCTAAAATACTAATGAGCATATCCAATGAGCGATGAAGATGTACTCCAATACTGTCGTTAGGTTGTACACCCTGATGAAGTAAATAATGTGCTAATTGATTTGCTTTTTTATCCAATAGCTCGTAGCTGATGGTTTGTCCTTCAAAGTAGGCTGCTGTTTTTTGAGGACTTTTTAAGACCTGTTGTTCTATCTTTTGATGTAGTAATTGGGTGGAGTCATATTCGAAGTCTGTATTATTCCAGGAGTTCATCAGACCAAGTTCTTCCTGGCTTAGTATGGTTAATTCATAGAGTTTTTTATCGGGATGAGCCAGGGCATCTTCTAAAAGCAATGCCAAGTGTTCTTCTACACGATTAAAGAAAGCATAAGAGGACTCATTGTCTTGATAATTGGTCTTATTATGAATATGGAGGCCAGAGCCATTTTTGGAAATAGATATAATGAGTTTGTATTCTTCCGTTGAGGTACTTATTGGCTCCTGGTCGTTAATAAAACGAATTAATACTTCTTTTTGAGGTACTTGTAATTCTGGATAGCGTACAAATAGATCGTTACAAAAAGTGTCGTGTTGTGTTAATCGAAGTATCTCATTTGTGACTTGAGATAATGTTTCGCCAAAGGATAAATCGTGGCTCAAATTTGTGGTTAATGGATAGGTTTCGGAGAAAAAGAAGGAGAACTTCCCTAATTGCGCTGAGCGCTCTGAGTCACTAATTTGTAGTGAAAAATTTTTATAATCATTGAGCCGATAAAGATAAGTCAAAACAACTGTAAGTAAGAAATGATCAGGTTGTATGGTCATCGTGGATGAATAATGGTGTACTTGATGGCTAATATGTTGTGGTAGAACTAAGGATGAACGACGTCCTGAATCAGATTTTTGGGCTCTGTTTAATGGTGCTAAAAAAGATAAATCATGATGAATATAGTGCGTATATTCCTGCACCCAAAATTTCTCTATCTTAGGCATTGAGACCATCAGTGGGTATTCTAACTGATTTATATTGGGTAGTATTTGACCTACTGAAAGAGCACATAGGGTGCTCCAACGCTCCATATCGTAAATTACGCCTTCTGCATCCATGATACTTAATAACGCAATATCAACTGTATTTGTGGTAATTTGTACTTCATTTTTAGACAAATGTACTATGGTACCTGGTACACCCTGAGAGGTTACATGCAAAATGCGATGAGCGTTGATTATGTACCACTGATCATTAATGAATAGTTTCGCGGTGGCTAATTCGTTACGATAAGAGCCAAGAGAGAGTGCGCGACATAGACGGTCGATGTCATCAGCGCTGGAATCCCAAGCTACAAAACCGAGATTTTTAGGTTTATTTTTTAAACCATAATACGAACGGTGCTCTAAATTTTGTGGTACAAGGCATTCTTTATTTGATGCAAGTTCATCCACCAAACTAGCAAATGACTCAATAGCTGCTTCATAGCACTTTAAATTGAGATTTAAAGCCGTATCCTCTTTTTCTATTGGGAAAACGCTTTGTTTTACAATAGCACCCGCATCAATTTGGGGTTCAATGAGGTGCCAGCTGATGGCGTGTTCTGATTCATTATTTAGGATAGCCCATGAGGTGGCGTACAGCCCCGCATATTTTGGTAAAGGTGAGTTATGGTAGTTAATAGCATGAAGCCTTGGTGCGCGAAGAATTGACTCAGGAAGGATCACATCATTGACAATACTGAATAAGTAGTCAAAAGAGGTATGAATATGTCGCTGTTCGAACTCATGAAGACTATTAATGAATGGAATATTATGCTCTTGGCACCAGGCTTTAATTTGATGAGATGTAGAAATAATCCCCCATACCGAATGATTTTTTTCTACTAATATAGAAGCACAGTGCATTGTAAGTGTGTCATTGCCAATGACATAGCAACTGAAAGATTGTTTTTTTTCCATATATTCTCTTTTGCATCAAAGTTAAATTATTTTTAAAATCAGTCTGTTGTAAAAAACGACACTTTGTTTTTATTCATTTTAGTTAGTGTTTATGATAAAAGCCAGAAAACTTAAAGAAACTGAATCACTCGTATTTTAGGTTTCAGGTCTATAAATGCTCATTTTGGAGCCACGCTAAAAATTTCATTACGCTCAATTTGAAAAAAGCCTTAAGAGCTGTGCTAGTGCGGCTGATTTAAAAACTTGGTTGGCCAATTTATTTATTTCTTCAAGGTTGGAGCAGTAAGATATAAAAAGAAAAATAGTTTTTTAAATTAAATCCAACCTCGTGCAGCGTAATAATCTGCTAAATCAAGAAATTAAATACGATCTAGAAGAACATAATATATCCTTAATCTCCAATTGCTATAATAAAAGTCATCATGTTTTGTAAAGAGCTAAAATGCCAAAAAAATTAAGTGTTGATCAATATTTTGAAGTGATTAAAGAAAATCATAGAAAAAACTTAGAAAAAAATATGATCACCCATCTTGAGATGGCTGGAAACCTAGAGCAGGCAAGATTAGTTAAGCGATATGTCGAGTTGCTGGGTAGTTACCGTGAAGGTCAAAATTTCTATCTGGATTACGCAATAGAACAACCCTCCGCCACAGCAAAAATTGGTCAAGGGGTTTTGGCTGGACTTTTAGGTATTGGCGTAGCGGGTGCCGCCTATTATTCGCAAAAGGCGAGCGCACCTCTCGATATTATTAACCCTTTAGGAGTTGGTAATGTCGTTGGCGGTGTTTTTAGTGCAGCCCTAGGTGCGGGGGCTGGCTATTTAGCCTATCAGGCATGGTTAGCCAGCACTGGAAGAGCAGCTGATGACGATGCACGCAAAGAATTCGATGCTGAAATGAAAAAAGCAGGGTTCACTGATAAAAAATATGAAGAACTCTCTAAAGAATTGGTCAAACTTTTCCACTATAGAGAATGCCTCTTGTTGGGATTGGAAAATGACGCTATGAAAAATATGCGTCAGGATTTTGAAGATACTCACTTACCCCGTGGCCAACATTTAGATAAAGATACTCTGAATGCTGCGATTGAAGTCTATTTTTTAGATGAGTTAAATAAGTTATTTAATCAAGCCTTTGTTGATATTTATGACATCCAAGATCAAAAGATTCAAGGTGAAAAACAAGAATATAAAATTATTAGCTGGCTAAAAAATTATTTTGCCAAGCCTGAAGAGCGAGAAAGATTTACTCAACAAATGCAGATTGAGTTCATGAATCGATGCTTACGTTACTTAACAGCCCAAATGGTTGAACCCAGTTTCATGGCGAAACACCCTTATATAACAGCCAGTATAGGTGGTTTAATAGCAGGTGGCATTGCCTTAGGGTTGGCTTCTCTCATTGTTGGGGGGCCTATCACCGTAGGTATTCTCGCTATTGGCTTGGTCATTACCTGTCTTGCCGCCGTAGGGACCTACTTTGCTGTTAATAATATTGACGGCTTACGATTCAAACGCGACAAGGAAAATCGTGATTCTCTCCAACACGCAAGGGAAAATATTATCCATGAGAGCACTCGATTACAACGCCTGATTAAAGATGTAGTCCCCACTACGGGTAAAGATTTGAAACAATTAGAAGACTATAACGCGCAACACGCCTCAGGAGGGTTTGCTACTTATTTCGATGTATTCAACAGCGGCCGTCAGCAAGTGGCTATGGGTGCGAGTAGTGCCTGGATTAGGGAATATGCCATACGCTACCGACATAGCAAGCAAGTAGAAATCAATTTATCAGAACACCATAAAGGCATTATCACAAATGGTGAGCAACAAACCAAAGAAATGCAGGATTTACTGGTGGCAGAAATGCGCTTGAAAGAGCGTGGTGTCCTCCCAGTCAAATTAAAAAATTTTATTGATCATACTCAAGCTTATTTAAAACATCCTGATAATCAAGATTTTATCAAACGTTTTGGCCTCGTAGAAAAAATCAAACAGCAAGTGATGGAAATTGTTGCTGCAGTTCCACAAGGCACTCAGCAGACTGCCTTACCCAAAGAATTGGTTGATTTTTATACTCGCCCTGTTAGCGCCGGAGGACTTGGTGGTTTGAGCCATGATCTGGAGCAAGTTAGGAGCTTGGCACCTATTGTTGCTCCACAAACACCGGTGGATGAGTTACATCCCTATTACCAAATGCTGGTTACTGCGCAGCGGTTTAACTATGCGTTGACTCAGGATCCAAATAAAGAATTCATCTTTATTGGTGATGCCGATTATCGTGCGATGCTTGGTTTGCGAATCGACAGTCCTAGTGTTCACATCGAATCAAAAATTAATCCAGCCAATATTCAAAATTATTTAAACCATTCGCTCGACTTTCTTTATTCACTGAATAAACCGCTACAAATTAAAGAGTCCACTAACCTGGATACACCTTTTGCCAATACGAAAGAATTTGTTTTATATAGAACATTGCTGATTAAACAATTAGCTCATTTGGCTGATCCAAGTAACCCTCGCGTTAATAATGAAGTACGACGTGAAATTGAACGATTTGCTCGTGAGAAACTTCACATTGAGCCCAAGATTGTTTTTGATGACGTCTTGCACCAAGGTTTATTTATTCAAGAAGATGAGAACAGTCCTCATTTAAAATACCTAGGTAGAGAGCGCCCTGTTAGTGATCTGGAATATCTCGCTGATGCCATTCGTGTGGATTTGGCTTATGCCTCTAAACCATTGACCCCACGCATGATGATCGCGCAAGAGGCTGTCGATTTCTTATTCGACAAAGGTGAGAAAACTATATTTTCATACGGAAAATCCGCTGAGGAGTTACCACCTGAAACAACCGCGGAGTATGTAGCAAAAATAAAAGACACAATTACAACAACAAAAGCATTTATGGTATCTCTCTCAGAAAGAAATACCTTGAAAAAGACAGGAGCGTTAGCAAGTTACATTCATGACTGCATAAAGGAAATTAAAGGTTTACGTCTACAAGTAGCTGCATTAGACAGAGAGGTTCCGATTAAAACAGCAGAAGGTCCTTTTAAATCAGAAGAACTCGAGCAAGTGGATCTATTATTATCAGAATACGAAGCAGAGTTGGATGAAATTTTAGCCACCAATAAAGAAGAACAACTAAACGTGTTGGAATCTATATTTCAGTTTGGCGCATTTAAAGTACCCAGTATTGATTTAAGTTTCAATGACTGGGAAAAATTGGAAAAAAGGGATTTAATGGGATCTTCCTGGCTATTATTAGACACAGAATCCCCTATTGTTAATGAGGACGCTCAAGACGACCTAAAGGATGAGGAAGAAGTAGTCCTTATCATGCCAGATAACGTGGAAGTTTCTCTTGATGATTTAACCAAATTCATTAACGGGTTGGGGGAATATCTAAGTGCTTTAGACAAGGAAGCCGAGATCTCGTTTTTTAATTATCGAGATTACAGCAAGGGAGCAAGAAAGATGGCTGCTACTCAGCTACAATCCGCACTTATAGGATTAAAGGACGGTGATCATCCTGATGCTTCTTTCTTAAATAATGATCTTTATAATAAGGATGTTAAACTAAAACAACTAATCACTTCCAATTTGGAAACGATGAAGTTTACCCATCTTAGTGAGTTGTTTTCTGAAAAATGTGCATTGGCACCTAATTTAAAATGATATTTGCTCCCCAGCCTCCTAATCAGAGCAGGTTGGGGTTTCCATATACCCTCGACATTCCCCCTTGTTTACCCGTTTTTCTTTCATTTTAATAAGCTATCATCAGTTCATAACACTAAAATGTACCTACTTTAGACCTACCCGATTAATTTTAAGCTACAATAAGATTAATTAAACATCAATTATATGGTTTAATATGCACTACTCTGATTGCTATAAATACGTCAAGAATATAAAAGATAAAGCCTTTGCTAAAAAATTGGAGCAAGATTTAAAAAATTTGGAATTAGAAGCCAGCAGTCCTAACTTTGTCGATTTTTTAAAAGAAAATAAAGACAGTGGTGAAGATATCTTTGAATTGCGTAAAAAATATGACCTAATGCAATTAGCAAAAGTAGTTAATGGCATTGAATCAATAGAGCAAGATATTGATCAACAAGCGGCAATTAACAATGAACCTAGTTTTACATTCATTCGTTTGATTCTTAAGGATATTCAAACAACTGCCAATGCACAAATAAATGATTATGATAACTATGTAAATAATGATCATTATCATGATCTTGCAAAGGAATATGCAACCCACTATATACCTTTTAACCAATCGAATGATCCCTTTAAAGGATCCGATTTTCAGGGATATTGTTGGGGACATACTCATGAATACGGAAAATTGGCCTCTGAAGGTCGTTTAGAGAATCTCTCCCAAGCCTCAAGTAAAAAACTATATGACACCTATCAAACTAATTTCACCGTGATGGATATTGTTTTTAGAAGAGTTGGGTGGTATTTATCCGTACAACAAGAACAAAAAATGAGGGATGCAATTTGGAACGCATTAAGAGATCTGGATGAGAAAACGATTTTCAACTTTAATTTTTTAACCGACGGTTTTCATTCTACGGGATTAAGAATGGTCGGTGACAGTATTGAATATTACGAAAATAATTACGGAATAGTTCGCTTTGATACACGAGAGGATGCAGTTAATTTCTTGGCTGGTCATCTACGGCATCAGGCCCAAGCCAGCAATGCAGAGGTTAATTTTATCACTGTATATAAATTACCTTATGAAAATAATCCTAATCAGGATCTTTTTTCTGGATTAACCGATATGGGCTGCATTCAAAAATCACCTAAAGCTTCAAAGGTTGAGCATTCAGATGAATTAGAAAAAACCATTACTGCTTTAAGAGAATATGGTCAAAAGCTAAGTGAAGGAAGTGAAATCAAAGGGAAAATTAAAGCTAACGAAATAAAATTTTTAGTCGAAGAATTAGATACTTTACCTGCAGAGGAAGTAAAACAGCGAGTAGATGCGATTCTTGAAAACAAAAATCACAGTTTAATGCTCAACAGAGGCACTGGACTTCATTTTATTGGTTCAAAAATGACAAGTCATAGCACTACAGAAACTCTTTTACAAAATATTTCTAAATCAGCAGAGAGCAAAACTTTAGACTTACCATCAACGGCTTCACTTTAATTGACGCAGGTTTAAAGAAAATTTGTATCTATTATTCCTGCCGAACGTTATTTGCCGTCTCCGCTTGAAAGGTATGGTTCCATAGGGCACTGTCTAATTAAACTATTGTTCTAGACTGTAATTTATTTATAGGAAAAATAGGATGTTGGGGTTTGACAAGCATTGTAACGAAAAGGTACTCCAAGCAAAATATCCCTAGGCTCGCTCTTCAGTGACATTTAGCGGTTAATATTCAAAAGTCCCAGTTACAACTCAGATAATGAGATATGGGAGGTAATAGAGCGGCCAACCCACTTAAGGAAGGTATTTGTTATTTAAACTGCTAAACTCTACAATAAGGTCATAAATAACATTTATAGAGTATTATATGCAGAAAAAAAGCTATATTCCGCCTGTTAGAACCTATGATGAACTTCGCTTAAGTTGGGAAAAATTATCTTCGATGGATATTAGGACTCGTAAGAAAAAATTAAGCCAACTTGCCTATGATGTATGCAATGGTTTTGAAGCAACTGATAATGTTGATCACCTTCAATTTTATATATCTATATTAAGACAGGCTATAAACGCTAAGTGTCAGCCAACAGACTGTATTCTATATTTGACTAAGATAATTACCAAGAGGTTAGAACTAACAAACAATGCTGATATTAAATTGCTCATAAGTAAATCAAAAAAAATAGCCCTTGACCGAACTCTTATAATCGCGGATACACAATATCATTCAGAAATTTTAGAAATGCAAGGGACTCCAGAAGACGTATATTTAGTGAATCAGGGAAAAGCTTATATTATTTGTGATGCTATTTATGAGTCGACTAAGATTGAAATTAGACTTGTTGAAGCAGCAGAGCCTCTTCTTGCAGAAAATGAATTTAAACGTGTCGATACGATACTCGAAACTGCAATTATGCATTTCCCCTCTGGAAAACTATCTGTCGCCGATTTTATGTATATGGGCATCGATTTAAAGAAATGTTTTTTCATGGACATTGAACCAGGATATTACAAAGTTTGTGCCTACCGTTTTATATCAGATAGAACAGGAATTAAACGTTTTTGTATTGTGCTCTGCAAAACTGATGATATCGCTTTAAATAGTTTTAGCAATATATTTTTTCTAGACTAAGAGCTTATCCAACAAATACCATGCTACGGCATGAGCCCTATACTGAGAAAATGAACTGAGTATGAGCAATGCAATCGCTCATACCAGAGATTAGCCTTTGCAGAACAAGAAGAGCCGGAAGAGGATAATGAAGGAGTTTGCTACTGGGTCCCTGCAAGCATTAGACGTGAAGAAAAAGAGTCAACTGACGGCTTGTCCCGTTATTCATTTTTTGTGTATGGTGGGGTAAACCTGCAGACTCGGGCTAATGTAAATCAAAACCCTGAGTCATTTAATCGCACAGCGATAACCCCAGGTTTTCAATACCATCACATTGTCAGTAATAAAAACCGGCAAACAGCAAATTATGAGCTTTGGCAATTATCTGGAAAATTATAATTCCCGAATAAATAAAATTTATTTGCCTACACAAGCTAATCAACATCCGAGCCGCTCTATTCATATAGCAAGACATACAAATGATTACAGTGAGAAAATAGCTAGACAAATGGATATTGCTGTTTCTTTAATCGAATCTCACCATTTCAATCAAGCCTGGCAATCAATGAACGCATCGACGCACTATTTAAGATGTAGCTAGCTTGTTTCTTAAGGGAAAGCCTGATTAGTTGCAATCAATTGAATTCAATCACATTTCGTATGGTATGTTTTATTTATACTGTTTTCTTGTTATGTTAGTGCTCCGTTCCAAATATTTTATAAATGCAAAAGGAGTTCTTTTAATGCTTATTAAGCGTAGGGTGTTGTTAGCAGGGCAATCTGCCAACCCAAATTCGGTCGTTGGCTCCTCACAAGAATAACCATCAAGAAATTAAGGACAGAGAATGAAACAATTGGGGAATAATCTATTCATTGCCATAATGATAATGCTTAGCTCAATGACGTATGCCAAATCAGGACTTCTATTTAATATTGCAGAATCTGGGACTGCCGCCTCAGTCGATATCATTTTATGCTTAAACGGTAAAGGCCCTTTATCGTGCCAAAAATATCATGTTAACGCTGAGGATTTACATATTAGATCTACAGCAGTGCATCAATATCCTGCCGCAGGAATTAAAGTACTGACCCCGGGGTATACTGCAACAGGTTGTACCCCTTATCCCAATGGCTATTGCCTGTTTAGCACCAACAATACCACCTCGACTACAATTCATTTAAATTCCAGCACGCCCTCTCAGGCGATAATTAACGCGTCACCGACCTCGCTAAATTTAACTACAGTACCCCCCGGCAATACCGGAATTATTACCATCACCAATAACGCCTCTTCTTTGATAAATGCCAATAACATTGCTGCAGATTTAAGTGGGACTGGTGGGGCATTAAATGCAAGCTACAGCAATTGCAGTTCAGTCGCACCAGGGGGTACCTGTACCATAACCTTCACCGCATCAGGCGTCATGTCATCTACTAGTATTGCAATTAAAGGCAGTAATACCAATGTAGTTTCTGTTTCGGTATCAGTAGACCAAGCGACTATTAGCGCTACTCCTACTGTATTCAACCTTGCCCAAGGAGGTGCGAGCCAAATAGTGACGATTACCAATAATGGTCCTGTTGATGCATATGAGGTGGGTATTTCAACTGCACCAGGCCTTGGCATTAATGTTTCAGGTAGCTGTGCATCACCTATGGCGCCAAATGACACCTGCCAATTAACCTTTACTTCGGGTACATCTCTTGGAAACACTTCGGCAACGATTGCAGGTAGTAACACCAATGTTATAATGGAAGACATCACGGTAATCCCAGCTACAGCAACTACGTTAAGCATTACTGCGCTTACTTCTCCTGCGGTGATTGCTGTCAGCCCACCGGTAGCTGGTGTACAACTCGAGATAACCAACACAGGAAGCACTACAGCCTATAATGTTACTTACTCCCTTCCTTCGGGATGGAATGGGGTAAATGCAAGTGGAAGCTGTGGGGATATTGCTCCAGCCCCTGGACCTGGAAATACCTGCACTCTAACCTTTAACGCAAGCCAGCCCAATGTAACCAATACCATAGCTTTTGCTGCGGATAATGTTACTCCGGCCGTGCAATCACCCGCAATTGCGTTCAGTTATCAAGGCTATTTGGTTTACTCAGTCACACCAACGAGTACTACTACGGGTACCTCTTATGTTGTTGATACTGCAGATAGTAGCACTAATATTTTGTGGGATGCGAGTGGTTGCACTCTAGGGACTTGCCCCCTGACTGGCGCCACCTCAAACACAGACGGGCAATATTTAAATGCTTTGGGCAACACTTATATAATTATTAATTCAATTGGCGCACAAGATCCTCCAACCAATGCGGCAGGGTATTGTTACCTCAATACCATCTCATCAGGTATGACCGTGCCTTCTGGGACTTGGTATTTACCGGCAACGGATGAGCTCGACGCAGTGTATAACAACTTGTACGTACCTGGCTTTGGTGGTTTCACCACCGATTCCTTATGGACTTCAACCGAGGTCGATGCAGGTAGGGCACTGTATAAGTATTTCGCCAACGGTTTGAGCTATCCTGACTGGAAAGGCTACCCCTTTGTTAGGGTGCGCTGTGTCCAAGCTATCGATTATTAACTAACCTGATCCTTCCTCGAAAAACTGGACACCAGCATTCTGAGGTTCTAGCCCGGAACCTCAGAAATTTCCGGACAGTTTTTAGTCATATTTTTCGTTTTATTCTAACATTCTATTTTTCCGATAAATAAATTACAGTCTAGAACAATAATTTAATTGACGGTGCCCTATGGAACCATACCTTTCAATTTTCGTTCAGATTCGTGTTCACAAAAATCGAATTAAGGCTCCTTAATACTAACGCCCTTTTAAATTCTGCGTTACCATTTAACCTATCTGAAATTTTTTAATAAACCCTAAATATTCTTATGATTGAACAAGCCATTAATACACTATCAAAACATCCCGACTTTCAAGTTTTAAAACGAGTGCCAATGCAGCTAAACAACATTGTTCCTGGACCTGCATCTAAGGTATTTGTCGCGGCCATTATTGATTTGGAGACAATGGGTATCGATGCCACCCAGGATGAAATCATTGAAATTGGGTTGCTTTCATTTTCATTTTCCAACGAGGAAGGAATTCTTGAAATTAAGCATTCTTATAACGAACTCAACGATCCAGGAAAACCAATACCTCCAGAAATTACTAAAATTACGGGTATTCGGAACGAAGATGTAGTTGGAAAAACAATTAATTGGGATTTTGTTTTACAAGTACTTAATGGTACCCATGTAATCATATGTCACAATGCTCAATTTGACCGTAATTTTTTAGAATTACAAACTCCTGACGATATTCGAACTAAAGTTATCTCTCTCCCTTTCGGTTGCACAATAAAAGACATTGATTGGAAAGAGCGAAGCTATGAAAGTTCAAAGCTTGATTACCTTAACTGGAAACTAGGATACTTTTATGATGGGCATAGAGCGATTAACGATTGTTGGCTTAAATTACAGACTCGGTACTAATGCGAACTGGAAACTCAATATTGCTCATATATAACACTAAGCTGCAGTAAAATTAATCACCTCATCTAACGAGTAATCCGGGTCATTTGCACTCAGTAAATTACTAAAATCATACGTCCCATATAGGTTTACATGTTGCCAGGTTAGGATCGATGCGCTGGTAATATTCTCGAGCAAGACTTTTCTCATCTCATTATCTGATCGCATAATTATTTTTGTCAGTTCTATATAATTCCATAGAATGATGATGTTCTGGATAATGGTTTTGCACATAGCTGATATTTCTTGATCCTCTCGATAGGCTTCAGTGATATCATCACCTACAAATGAAACGGCAGATGCGAATTTATTAGCTAACTCGCCTTTATTTAATTGTTTTTCAATCGTTTGTCGCAAGGTGACATCATCAATGTATTTCAGAATAAAGATAGATTTGATAACTCGACCAAATTCTTTGATGGCTTCTTCCAATGGATGTTGATTGTCATATGCACTGAGCCTTTTCAAAATCGTTGATGCTCGGTGTTTCCTAAGCATAATGGTTGCAATCAATCTCAATATGGTATCCCAATTTCTTCTGATTTTACTTTCTTTGATGTAATGACCTGGGGTGACAGGATATTCTACCTTGGCTGATTTTGGTTTTATTTTGTTAAAACTGGCTAAATTTATTGATGAAATATCTTTTATTCGCGGTGCAAAAGTTACTCCAATTAAATGAGAGACTGCAAAAATCATCTCAGTATAGCCGTGTGTATCTGTGGAATGCATATCACTTTGGATGCTGTCATTATGCAGTAAGCCATCAATAACAGAAGCTGCATCCCGCTCTGAACTACTGAATACCGTTGTGTAAAATAAAATACCACGCTCATCAATAAATCGATAAACATTTGCTCCTTTGCCATTGCCAAAATATTTGTAAGAGTGATTAGCATTTAATGATTCTACTGATACACATTGTTTTTTGGCATCACTGGAGGTATGTAATAAACTTTTCTCACGTTTAAATTTATTTGGTAACCATAATTTTGCCATTAAGTCGGTTAAGGTCTGGTTAACCATGTGTAAATTTTCTAATGAGAAATACCAGTTGACGGCATTTGAGAGGGTATTGTAATTAATACCAACAGCCGTATTAGCAAGTTTATGCAGCCCTATATTGCTCCCTAAAGCAAAAATTCCTGCATAAAATATTTCATTCTCAGGATTTTCTTTGGAGTCTTTGATCTTATGGTGCGTAAAGTTTGATGTGAATTTAGAAAGCCCGTTCATTTCCGCCATCATCTGAAGAATTGGTACATATCTATCTTTTCCTATGATTGTTGTAATTGAATCATAATCTGGTTTTTCAACTGCAGGGGTATACACTGAAAAGCCGCCTTCTTTTTTAACGGTAACATACTGATTCTTACCATGAAGAATACGTTCATTTACATCAATATATTGTTTATTCAGCAAAGTACTGAGTCTCGGTAGGACTTGTTCTATATCACTGAAATTAGAAAGTCCAAATTTTTCAAGAAGCGCCTGTTTGTTTTCTTGCCAGAATTGTTCATCGATTAAGTAACCTTCAATCGATAAGTAACGATAAGATCGTAACAGACTGATTTTTCCAGATTTAACGGCACTAGCTATTTTGCAAAACAAGAGTGCTTTATAAAGCGAGATGTTAAATTTATTATTTTTATAAATTGCCTTGTACTCATGATCGTCCAAGAACTCATTAGGAGCCGTTGAAGTAATATTTTTCTCTGATTGATAGTGGGCTAATGCTGAATACAGGGGATCTGCATTATTACCTACTTCAAAATCGAGGTGCTTTACAATATCCGCAACCCGGTTTTGTAATTTTACTGAAAGAGTGGTCAAAATATCAAACTGGTCTGCCTCATCGTCCTCGCTGTTTATCTGGTCTTTAAGCTTATCGGCATCCAATACCGCTTGAATTAATGATGGATTAACTATTTTTTCTGGGACTATTTTATATAGCCTTTCAATTTTTTCATTATCATTCAATAAATTGTCATGTAATACTGTCCTGACTGCATTCACCGTTGATTGGGTTTCATTAAAGCCAGACAAAACTGAAGCTGATAATTTATTTTTATCAGGCGCACGATCTTTTATTATATTGTCTAACTTTTTAGCTGCTTTGTTCAATTGTTGTTGGACACTTTTTAATAAAATATCAACCAGAGTATCTTGCCACATCCTATGAGTATGATCGATGAATGCAACCAAATATAAGTAACGTTTATTGGATTCAACCATATCCGTTATCTGTGTCACCTTTGCTTTAATGACCCATTGTGCATAATATTTAGTGGCCTCTGCTGATAAAGATAGAGCATCTATGATCGGTTTTATCTCGTTGAATAATTTTTTAATGATAAGAAAATTTCGAATACCATGCTTGATTTGTTTGGGTCTCATAGATTGCGTTATGGTTTTTAGTTGCGTCAACAAGGGGCGCTCGTAATATTCTCCAGTTGTAATTGTGAGATGATCTAATGCTTCCTGATGAACCGGAGTGATAACATTGGACATTGTCTGCAGCGTATTTTTTTCAAATGCATTAAATTTCTCGGTAATTGTTTTAACAATCCGGTCATAACTCGGTAATTCAATTTTTTTGTTGCGTAACCTTTCAACGATTAAATAACATAATTTTCGCGGATGCATTTGCTGGTTAACCATGTCTTCAACAGCTTCCTCAAAAAAAGCTTCCGCATTGGAAAACTCGACGTGGCCACAACCTTCAAGAATCAATAACCTGTGTTTTTGACGTGTCCTATCGATATAATCCGAAAGAGAAGCACTTGATAATTCAATACCAAGGGTTTTTGCTACAAATTTAATATCACCTACTTTGAACAATTTTTGCATATAGAATTTACCGCTTGCTCTAAAGTAGCCATATTGGAGCAATAAACCTACTTTATTGCATGGATCTTTTACATTTTTCAGTAATACAGAAACTATTTCATCCAATTTGAAATATTGTTTCCTATCTTCAGCGACAAAAACGGGTGGTCTACTAAATCGTTTAACTTCATGATCTGGAAGAACTTCTATAAAACTCATTAATCAAGCTCTCCAATTCGCTCTACTGCATCACTAAGATCAGCAAAAGACGGATGACAATATAATTTTGTGGTATCTAATCGCTCGTGACCGGCAAGTGAGGCTACTTTTTCCAAACTAATCCCTGCATCCACCAGATTTTTACAAAAAGTATGTCTAAACTGGTGTGGTGATATTGCTCCCAGCTCAGCAGGAATATTTAGCCTTTTTAACAGCAGCTGAATAGCACGGGGGGATAGAACACCTCGTTGACCAAGGAACACATAAGCATCGCTACCGGCATGTGTTTTTTGATCCAAATCTAAAAACGCCTGGCGTGCATCTTTATTTAGAGGAACTTCACGGTACTTACACCCTTTGCCAGCATTCACTAATAATTTCCCCTTTCTATCACTCATAACAATATGCGCCCATCTTATACTACATAGTTCGCTAACACGTAAGCCTGTATTTAATAGAATTTTAACAATAGCGAGATCTCTTGTATTCCCATGATGTTCTATGTGGCGCAGTAATTGATTCTGCTGAAGCTTCGTCAACCATTTAGGTATTACCTGAGATTGTTTTACTGTCTTTGGTAAGGGAAAACGGTATTTAATCCGCTTAGTATCCCATCCCCATTCCAAAAAATATTTCAATGACAATAGCCGGCGGTTGATGGTTTGTGGTCTGAGATTAGAATCAATTAACTGTTGTTTGTATTGGCGCGTATCGGTTGGTGTAATATTGACCAGCCCCATTTCAACCTTATTAATAGATTCAAACCAAATGGCAAATTGCATTAAATCGCTTCGATAGCTTGCTAGGGTCGCTGGAGACTTATCAGTTGATTTTTGGTAGGCCATGTAGTTTTCAATATAGGTATTTTTAGTCATTAATAATTATGCGATTAGATTTTATAGAGATAATTTACCATAAAGACACGAGTTATACGATGAGTTAGCATCAAACTAATCGTATAAGGCGCATTATACGATTAGTTATTCTAGGTGCAGCCGATTCACTATCAACTATCTAAATTAGAATTAAGTCGATTAATTAACTGATTAAATAAGGCTCTATCATTGTCTGTGAAGCCCCTCAATGAAAAATCATTAAGTTCTTTAGCACAGCCTAAGATAATCTCCTTATATCGTTTGCCTTTATCAGTAAGCTTTATGAATAAGGCGCGTCTGTCTGTGGGACTTTGCTCACGTAAAATTAATCCATCTCGCTCCATCCTATCTAGAGTTCTTACAGCGGTGGGTTGTTCAATACCAATGCGTTTATGCATCTCGGACTGGGTTAACCCATCTTGCTGATAAAGCTCCATTAGAAAATAAGTATAGGCATGGGTTATTCCGTGTGGCTTTAATAATTCATTCGCTTTCTTAATTAGGAGACGATTGGCTTTTTTAAGTAAGGTAGATGTATTCATTATTATTTATAACCTCATTATATTAACATAGCTTGCTATATATTAGCAGGCTATGTTAATATAATCTAGTCAATCTAGGAGACTTTATGAAAAAACAACCGATATACCAAATTGATGCTTTCTCTTCCGAATTATTTGGTGGAAATCCAGCTGCAGTCTGCCCATTGAGTCATTGGTTAAGTGATGATCAAATGCAATCGATTGCCGCTGAAAATAATCTTTCTGAAACTGCTTTTATTCTTCCTGAAGACGAACATTATCAGATTCGCTGGTTTACACCTAATACTGAAGTAGCATTATGCGGTCATGCGACACTAGCAAGTGCTTTCGTTGTTTTTGAATTCTTAGGTCATAAAAAAGAACAAATTGTTTTTAATAGTAAAAGTGGTGAACTGCGAGTGAAGAAAAATGCCAGTTTATTACAGATGGATTTCCCGGCGCTGCCGTATACTAAAATAACCCCATTACCTTCCTTATTAAAGGCTCTTAAAGTTCGACCGGTGGAGGTGTACGAAAGTACCTTTGATTTGTTGATAATCCTTGAAAATGAACTCGATGTAAAAGAGGCCAGACCAGATTTGTATGCAATTAGCGAGCTAAACAATCGTGGTGTGATTCTATCCGCACCAGCAAGTCAGGCGGATGTGTACTCACGCTGTTTTTACCCTGGCTGTGATGTGCCCGAAGATCCGGTAACTGGATCGGCGCACTGTGTTATAGCGCCTTATTGGAGTAGTCGTTTAGGTAAGAACAAAATTCATGCAATACAGGGATTAAAGCGAAAAGGAGAATTATTGTGTGAAGTAGCCAGGGATCGGGTTTTATTGTCGGGCTCATGCCAACTATATTTACAAGGTCATATTTTTTTACCATAACTAGATCTGTAAAGTCGTCAGTATATTTATAAAAATAGAGGGGAAAAACGAATGAGCCTTCGACTGTTATCCTTAGGTGAAGTAAAACAAAGTATCACTATGAGTCAGGCAATTGATGCAATGGAGCGTGCATTTACTCAATTAGCCAATCAACAAGTCAAGTTGCCATTGAGAACAGCCATTTCTATTGATGAGGAAAAAGCGCTAACACTGACAATGCCAGCTTACTTAGCACAGGATAAGACTTTAGGTTTGAAAGTGGTTTCTATTTTTCCTAATAATCTTGCTAAAAATATGCCATCTATTACTGGCTTTATTATGCTACTCGATGCAAGCACCGGTGAACCAAAGGTCTTGATGGATGCAGCCTATCTAACGTCCTTGAGAACAGGTGCTGTTTCTGGATTGGCAACGAAGTATTTTGCACGGGACAATGCAAATCATGTCGCCATTATTGGATCTGGAGCCCAGTCACTGACTCAACTTGAGGCAGTGACTGCAGTCCGTAATATTACGCGTGTTTCCATATGGTCACGAAATATGAAGAATGCGGAAGAGTTTGCTAAAAAATTAGAGAAGCAATATGACATTAAGGTCTATGAACATGTTTCACAGGCCGTGAGAGATGCCGATATCATCTGTACAGCAACCAGTAGCACCGAACCATTAATTCATTTAAACGATATTCAACCCTATGTCCACATTAATGCCATAGGATCGCATTCTAGATCTATGCAAGAAATTAGTCAGGATGTCTTAGGTCATTCAGTTGTTTTTGTTGATCAATTGGAAGCTGTGCTATCGGAGTCTGGGGAAGTAATCAAAGCTGTTGAGCAAAATACATTAAAAAAAGAAACTATCATTGAGATTGGTCAATGGCTATTGCGTAAAGATATGGATTATAAAAATCATTCCACGGTATTTAAATCGGTTGGTCTCGCAATCCAGGATTTAAGTGTAGCTGAAGTTGTCTATCGAAATGCATTAAAAAACAGTCTCGGTATAAATTTTTCCATTAACTAACTTTATTTTGGATCAATATCTGATGAAACCACTCCATATCAAAACACCATTAATTCAATCGCAACACCTTAAAAACATTTTAGGAAAACAAATTCACTTCAAGCTGGAATTACTTCAACCACCTGGTTCGTTTAAACTCCGTGGTATTGGCAAATTATGTCAACATGAATGGCAGAAGGGTGTCAGGTCTTTTGTGGCTTCATCAGGGGGCAATGCAGGTGTTGCCGTAGCTTATTGCGGAATGAAATTAGAGGTGCCAACGACGGTTTTTATTCCAAGTAGCAGCCATGCTATCTACGTTGACGCAATTAAATCATATGGTGCGGAAGTTATTGTTGCAGGCTCTGTGTGGGATGAAGCCCATCAGGCGGCAGAAGTTTTTGCTAAAAAACATGCCGCTGCCTATATTCCTCCCTTTGATCACCCGATGTTATGGGATGGACATGCGACAATAATTGAGGAAGTTGTCTCGCAAGGCATTCAACCCCCTGATGCGGTTATTGTGTCAGTAGGCGGTGGTGGATTAGCTTGCGGTGTTCTAAAAGGCATGCGTCAACAAGGTTGGAATGATGTACCATTAATTGCTGTTGAAACAGCGGGCGCTGATGCATTTTTTCAATCAGTAAAGGCCGATCACCGAGTTACATTATCGACAATTACTAGTAAAGCAACTAGCCTAGGAGCAAAAAGTGTTACACCAAGACTCATGCAATGGACAAAAGAGCATGTTATTAAAAACATAATCGTCAGCGATACGGACGCAGAACAAGGCAGTCGTGCTTTTGCAAAAGATCAGCGTATGTTGGTAGAGCTTTCAAGTGGAGCTTCGATGTCTGTGGTCTATGATAATCACCCGATTATTCAACCATTAGAATCTATTCTTGTTATTGCTTGTGGGGGTATTAACATTAGTCATTTTAATTTGTAGTACAATCGCATAATTATGCGATCAGTTATTGGTATGCCATTGCTTAATTTCATCAATACTGATACAGCCATAGCCCATATAAAATCTATATTTTATAGTAATTTACTTGTTTTAAATAACTCTGAATATTTATTAGATAACGTAATTAACTTCAAACCGAATTAGTACTAAATTAAATCAAAATCACGTTTCCAGTTCGCATTTGTACCGAGTCTGTAATTTAACCCAGTTCTACATGATTATATTAGGGGAATAGCCAGTTTTGAGGGCTTTGATAACTGATATTAATTTGTTTTTTCTTAAACCGTAAATTTTGACACGAATGGGGGTAATACCCCACTTTGTATTTTTGTGGTTCATTCTCCATCGCAAGGAGTGGGTAAGTCATTACGGCTCACTGGGGAAAGGAATCTGTTTCATGGAGGCAATCGACAAAGGCCACAAGTGACCTTTATTTTAGATGATACGTCAAATACTTAATCTGCTTTCTTTAATACAAGTTATAGTCCCCTAAAAGCTGGGTTGTTTATCACAGCCAGATATCAGTGGATTAGAGCTTTTAGAGAAACTAAGGCAGCAAAAAATATTTTTACCCGTAATCGTCATTACTGGATATGGGGAAATCCCCAGGGCCGTAAGGGCGATGAAACTTGGTGCCAAAGACTTTCTATTGAAGCCATTTAACGAACAAATACTTTTGGATAAAGTGTAAAAACATATTAATCGGTCCGTTAGTAATGAATCACTACATCTACTCAATAAACGCTTCAGCATTTTATCTAAACGAGAACAGCAAATAATCAAACTCATTATCGACGGGCAAATTAAATAAGCAAATAGCTCATGAGCTTTCTATCTCTATTTCCACTGTAGAGCCACATCGCTCCAATATTATGACAGGAGTTCAAGCAAAAAACCTACCACAGCTTATAAAATTATATCTTCAAGGCTCCGTAGGTGCACAGGCCGACTACCGTAGTTTTATTCAGAGTTTGGTGGAATCAGAGAGAGCGTGGATTACAGCATCAATAAAATACTAAGGGGCCGTCATTACATGCGCGGCCATGCGCATTATCATTGCTCTAATCCCTCGTGTACCCATGAAAATCGAGTCCACTTCAGTTGTAAAGATCGGGGCTGCAGTGCCTGTGGCAAAATTGCACGGACAACTGGCTGCAAAAGAATAAAGAACTGCCTCCACCCTGCCCATGGCAGCACATTACCTTTACCATGCCCAAAGCCATAAGTGATTTATTTCTGGTAAACCGCCACCTGCTGAATCAGCTGCCCGGGCTTGTGGGAAAAATTTTCAATAAATTAGCCAAAGCAAAGGGGATCTTTATGGCCCTACATACCTTTGGTAGAACGCTTAACTGGCATGTGCATCTTCATGTTTCTGTTACGCAGAGCGGATTAACAAAAGAGCAGCAATTGAAAAGCCTCTTTTTCAAAAATTCGACAATTTACATCCCATTTTGGGGTAAATTTATTCTTGGTTCTATCCCTCTTCCCTGATTCACAACAAAAACAGTCATAAACTACAATAATATTGCTGTACAAAAATCATTCTTTTACTATTTGAATTTTCTATACCCTCAAGAAGAGTATGGCACGGCTCCAGAAATTGAAGTCCATTAAACAACATCAAAGTGGCTGTTGAAAGCCAACTCCTGAGGCCATGTAGCCATCAGTTACAGGAGCGATAATGGGCGTGCACGTTTCCAAGCACTAAGCGTTTCATGCAACTGTTTAATGCACAAAAGGGGCATCTCCTATTTGTTTTAATGCTAAGCGTTCAGTCCAAGGTTTAAAACTCATGCGTTCTTTGGGAGGTAAATTCAATAAATATTCTTTTAAGGGACCTTCTGAAGCTATTTCATCAATAAAAACTATCCATTCAGCATCCATCTCCTTTTTTATTTTTTTCTCAAGCGTGTTGTCCTGGTGTTGCATGAAGAAACTTTGAGAGGCTTCTGTCCTAAGGGGCTCACTTTTTCCTGTTAACGACAGGATATGTTCTTTCACCTCAGATAACACCATCTGTAACGCTTTGTTCTGTTCTACTAGTTCAACATGGTTTTTTGTTTCCTCTTTAAACGCATCAAGGGATGCTTTATGGCGCTGATAAATCAGTGGATGCGATAACTCCAAGGGCTGTAATTCATCTTCAATAGCCAACAGAAGCTTTTTTCTCTGGTTTACGCGCTCTGTCAGTAAGCAGCGACCCAGCCTATCCATTAACGTAGATAAATCCTCTTCAGATCCACTGCACGTGATGCGGCAAAAGGCCGAGCTAGGCGCTAATCCAAAATATTGACTCGGGGCAAGCATGATGGATTCTTTAAAAAGTAAGCTATACACTAACTCCTCACAGGTGTTCACAGCCCCCCCATGCCCAAGGGCCGCGGAGGCTTCAATAGGTATGTCCATCCCTATTAAGTCACTTAAATCAGCCATCACATAAAAAGTGCCCTCAATCCTATATTCTGGATCCGGCATTAACGCGTTCAGTTCACCTAACTTTTGTTGGACAAAGCGAAGTTTCGGTTCATAAAAGACGCGTAACTCATTGGCTTCTTTATCATTAAAATGGCTCATGGCAGAGGCATATGCTATTTGCGCCGAGCGTGGCGCATGGCCAATCATTGAAATATTCTTAGTACGATATTGGGTCATACGTTCCGGATTAAAATTCATGAGTAGCGCCATTCGCTCTCCGGCCGTTGAATGTGCTTTTGTTGCCGAACGTAAAATAGTGACTCTCTCTTTAAGGTCTGGAGCCAGCTCAAGGATTGAAGTCGGTTTTTCATCTAACCAAACCATTTCGGCATACGCCTCGTCAATCACTAAATTTAAATCAGGATGTTCTCTTAGTACAGTAGCCACATAACCTAACTCGTCTACCGATAACACCGTACCCAAGGGGTTATTGGGATTACACAACAATAGGACTTTCGGGGGAATGCCATCGAGTTTGGCTGCTTTTTTCGCATCTTCGATGCTTGTTCTAAGGTTATTAAGACTCAAACGATATCCAGACTCATTCATCACCTCAATGGGATGTAATATGTGACGCTCATTTGCATATAAGGTGTAATAAGGAAATGGCGTGATCACTCGATATTGAGGTGAATGGGACCCTGGTTCATTAAATGTGTCAAAAATTACTTTTAAAGCACCCGCACCTCCCACGGTGAACAAGAGGTCTTTTGTAGAGACTTCCGTGGAATACCATTGGGTCATTGCTTTAGCCATGTCCAGCAAAGCTTGTTCCTCTCCACGAGGATCTCCATAATCTATGGCAACATGCTCATCCGTTGTCTTATTGATAAGATCTCCCAGCCTTTTTTGGATGCAGTCCCAATAGGCAACAAACGCTTGAACCATATAAGGATTGATACGAAAGGTAGGCTTTCCCATTCCAGCATAAATCAGTTTTTGCTTTATCTGTTCTGTATCCAGGTGTTTTGCCCACATCGATAAGAGCATGATTCTGTCTATATTTCCTGCATCTGATCCTTCTGGTGTTAACATAATTCAACCCTGTTCGTTAAAGTCTTGTAATCATTAATTATAACTTATGTGCTAAAATTTAACTAAATTAGGATTAATGACATGGATGCTTATTCTATGTTTCTACTCAATTTAGATAATGTCGGTGACTTTTTATCAAAATATACCGAATTCAGTGACCAAGTGTATTGGATTAGCAGTCCTGATTTCAGTGCAATAAAATACATCAGCCCCTCTTATGAAAAAATATGGGGAAGGCCAAGACAAGAGCTTTACCACAACCCAGAACTATGGATTACTTTTTTACATCCCGAAGATGCAAAAACCCATCATCCCATTCATGAAATGGCTAGAAAAATTCAAGTTGAAGGAGAAAAGGCTCGCTATGAGGAACACTATCGCATCATCAGACCCGATGGTTCTATCCGCTGGATACTGGATAGAGGGTTCCCGCTTTTTGACACACAAGGAACCTGCTATGGGGTAACTGGAATCGCTGTTGATATCACCGAAATAAAACAAAGAGAGTTAGAATTAAACCTTGCCAAGGAAGCTGCTGAAGCAGCAAACCAAGCCAAAACAGAGTTTATGGAGAACATGCGCCACGACATCCGCACTCCATTAACCGGGATTGTGGGTTTTGCTGAGTTATTAAAAATGGAATCAGATAGGGGTCCTGTGGAAGAACTGACAAAAAGTGGGATTTCAGGAAAACCCCAACAATTAATTCGGTTTTAATTAAAGCGCTAGGAAATAAAAATAATAGCCATTGATATGTATTATTTCCATGGTTTTGGTGTTGTGTGCAAAGGACTAAATTTTTCTCTTTCTTTTGCCTTAGATGACTCTGTAGGTGCCATATATCCTGGCTCAGGTCGCCTCATTTCTCTAACATGATCTCTATATTGGTTTGTTTTTTCTTTCTCGGATATTAACTGTGGTGTTGGTTTAGGGAGCAACGTTCGCAACGCCGTTGGTTTATCAGCTTGCCAAGAGTCGTAATTATGGTCTCCTCTTTTAATTTCTGTTTTTACAATATGTCCACGTTCGGCTAACTGTAAACTCAACCCCTTGTTTAATGTAATTGCTCCAGGGAATGATTCACCATTTAAACTAGGAGTTTTACCTTCCTCAATTTCACCACCACTTAGATAAAATTTTATTGGCAAGCCATCTTTATGAGGTATTTTACTCAACCACGCCATCGCCGTTGCTTGTTTAGTTGTTTCAAGTATTGATGTTTTGGCTGCCTTTCCCCACTCCTCAAATTTATCAAATCCTTTCCAATCTTTATTCCACCAGAAAGCACCTGATTGAGAAAGAACATTACCAAATGTTTCAGGATTTGTAAGTGCAGCATGTGTTGCTGCAAGCCCACCAAAGCTGGTGCCACCTATTGTTGTTTGTTCTCGGCGTTTACTACATCCAAATGGAGGTTCTTGAAGCAGAGGGACAAGTTTATTACTTAAAAAATCAGCGAATTCTTTATTACAAGCGTACTCACCTATCCTATCCTCCGGTGCAGGAATATATACAGTGACTTGTGGAGATATTTGTTTCTTTTTACACAACTCATCTAAAATTGCAGGGGTAGATTTAACAGAATCCCCTGGCCGCATTTCTTGTTCGCCATCCATGAGTATTAAAACTCCTGGTTGAGTTTCAGTAGAGGGTGGCTGATGAATATAAAGAATGCGATCACCTTCCATTGTTTCTTCCACCGTGTCTTTAGGTATCAGACTACCCAAAGCATCAGCATTAATCTTCCCCTTGGAGTCGCGAGCTTGTCTATATATATAGGCAATAGGTTCAGGCATGGTCTTTCTCTGGTTTTGTTTTGTAAGAATTATTCTATTATTATAGTAACTATACGGAGCTTTGTTTCCTATCCCTGGTTAGAAGCAGGTATCCATCGATACAAAGTTGGTATAGATATCCCAAGATTTTGTGCAACATCCCGAGGTAACGAGCCAGAAGACAGTAATTGTTTAGCCGACTCAATTTTGCTTTGAGTCATTTTTCGTTTACGACCACCAACTCTACCTTTTGCTTTCGCAGCAGCTAAGCCCGCTTTAGTTCGTTCGGCCATTAATTCACGTTCCATTTGTGCAAGGCTTGCCATAACATGAAAAAAGAAACGGCCTGCTGGTGTGGACGTATCGACATTATCGGTAATGCTTTTAAAGTGGATTTCTTTCTGATGCAAATGATTAACTAAGTCAATCAATCCTTTAACAGTTCGTCCTAATCGATCTAATTTCCAAACAACCAAAGTGTCATTTTTTCTCAATACTTCAAGAGCTAGATCGAGACCTGGGCGATTTGCTTTGGTTCCTGATATGTGATCTTGATATAGCTTCTCACAGCCCACTTCCTTCAATGCAGAAAGTTGAAGTTCCAGATTTTGATCAATTGTTGAAACACGCGCATAACCAACCAACATAACAAATCCTCTATGATAAAACCCAGCGACCCTTTTGTTTGATTGCATCGTGCATCGCATCTGGTGCTAAGTCAATTTCTCCAGGCCAAGTTAATACCCCATATTCAAGATGGGCTTGATTAAAGACGTCTCTATCTTTAAGTGCAGCAAAAATGCCCGCTCGCTCACTCATTATTAATGTAATCATTTCAACAAAACCATGTGTGCCATCATTGAATTCGACTTCAATTTCATAATTTTGTAGTGGTTTTACTTTTGTTAAACGCCAAGGAGCAGTGCATACTATTCCAGGGGCGATATTTTCTTTGGTGACTGATTTTGTTCGCATAATGTCCAATCCTCAAGTAACTCTGCGCGGTGTGCAAATGCCCATTCCAATACTAAAGCCAATGCTCGACGAGGCATAGAGCCCCTAATTACTTCAAGTGTATGTATATCAATGAGCACTTCATATTCTGCATATAAGGCATGAAAGTGAGGTGGCGCATGATCACCCCAAAACATTTGAATCAGTATTCCATAAAATGCACTAATTGTTGGCATTTACTCGTTGTCCTCTTTTCTCAAAACTCATATCAAGTATAATGCAGTAAGAAAGCAATATCAAGAATGGTTATTGAGAATAACAGAATCCAATAAAAACGGGGATCTACCCTAACGTAGTTTAATCTACTCAAAAACGAACGTTTTCAATAATAGGTATCCAAGTAATTAATGTATAGCCCTAATCGAATAAACCTGTTATCTGATCAAGAAATTGAAGCCATTTATGCTATCCCTGAATTTAATAAAGCTGAACGAGAGTTGTATTTTTCAATAACGGATGAGGAAATGCTCATCGTCAAAAAATATCGCACTACGAAGGCACAGATTTATTTTATTCGATTGCTTGGGTATTTTAAGGCCAAGCAACAGTTTTATAAATTTAATTTAGGCCAAGATAATGACTCACAATTTATTTTAGGAAAATATTTCGGGGAACACCTACTAGGACTTACAGGTCAAATCGATTTTAAAACTTATCAAAAACAAAAAACTGATATTCTCTTGTTGTTTGGCTTTAAAGATTGGCAGCCACCGTATGAGCCCAAAATTCAGCTTCATTTAAGTGAGCTGATCAAGCTGTACCCAAAAGGACATGATGCTCTACGACAATTATTAAACTACTTTAGTAATCAACAGATTGTTTTACCTTCGTATCGCACCATACAGGATATGTTTACCAATGCATATTCAATAGAAGATGCTCGACTTGATGCACTTATTTCAGTTATTCCAGAATCAAAAAAAGAACAACTGTCGGTTTTAATCAATAAAGAGGATGGGATAACTCCATTGAATGTAATCCGGTTGGATCAGAAGAATTTTAAATATAAGGCTATCAAGGCTGAGGTAGATAAGGCCTTGAGACTTGCCGAATTATATGATTTTGCAAAAAGCTTCCTCCCAAGACTCAAAATATCCAAGAACTCTATTCGCTATTATGCTGATTTAGCGGAACAGTACGCGGCTTCTAGGCTCAGACGTTTAAGTAAGCCACAACAATGGCTTCAAGCTTTGTGTTTTGTATATCATCGTTATCAACAAATTATGGATCACTTAATTACCAGCTTTATATATCACACCAGAGGTATAATGAATGAGGGTAAAATATATGCTGAAAAGGCAATGGCTGAGCATAGTTCAGGTTTGGTTGTTGACTTACCAAAATTGGCTCGATTTCTAAAATGGTTTCCAAATCGTAAGCATAATTTAACCCATGATGAGCTAAACCACCAAGCTTATAATATTTTACCAGTGGAACAGTTCCCTGCTCTTGCACAATTTTTGGAAGGCAGTGTATTTGATAAAAAAGCAGCCAAATGGGCATTTTTTCTGGAATCATCAAGGCAAATTGCATTGTATCTCCGGCCTATTATGTTAGCAGTACCGCTCGTATTTTATAAAAAAGACAGCGATATTATGAGGCTTATCGATTTACTCAAAAAACACTATGGTGCTGATAAAAGTCCATCATCATTTAAGCTGCCAAAGGATTTGGAGGACGCCATCTCTAAAACAATGATTCCTTACTTGAAAGCAAATCCAACTGATGAGCATGTAGATCCCCATTTATTTGAATTTTTTGTCTATCAAAAAATGTATCGTCGTTTAGATAAAGGACTGCTCTGTTGCAATGAAAGTGTCTCTTATTGTGACATAGACCATGATTTAATTGATGATGCGTTAGTGGATGATGTAGAAAAAATAGCCCATGAATTTGGTTATCCAAATATTCCAATCTATTGCAGTGAGCACTTAGATGAAGTGCTTAACGTCCTAGATAACACGTGGGATAGGGCAACAAAACGCATTAGTCTTGGCGAAAATCCTGGATTTCTGATAAAAGAAACTAAATCTGGTGAGCAAGAGTGGAGTCTAGGCTACGATAGCCTGGATAAGCTAGATGATGCTTTTTTTAAGACCCTCACACAAGTAGAAATCCCTGATATTACTATGCATATTGGTAATCACGTTGATATGTGGCGTGCATTTACCCACATGAAAACCCGTTATCATAAAAAAAGAAAGCCTGTTCCTTTGGTTGTTAATGCGTGCGTACTGTCCGATGCCTTTGGTATTGGTGAGGAAAAAATGGCTGATATGTCAGATCTTAGCCATAATCTTTTGCGATCAACTCATGAAGATTTCATTCGTGTGGATACTTTATGCCCTGCGAATGATATAGCAAGCAATTTACTCCATTCATTGCCTATTTTTAAACAATGGAATTTAATGGATTTACAATTATTAGCTGATGCAGACGGGCAAAAGCTTCCAACTAGTGAAAGTACAATTCAGTCAAGATATTCAAAAAAATTTCTTGGTAAGGAACCTGGGCTTTCTGTGTATACATTAATTGCAAATTTTGTTGCTGTGAATGCCAAGAATATTGGACCTAACGAGTATGAAGGACACTGTCTCTATGATGTAATCTTTGGCAATAAGACAGACATTGATATTGACATGGTGACTGGAGACAACCACTCTTTAAATCAACTCAATTTTGTTATACTGGATTCAATAGATATTGAATATGTTCCAAGTATAAAAAATGTTAAAGAAGCGACAAATGATTTGTTTTCAGTTAAATCAGTTGATCACTACACTGGAATTATTCGTCCTAGTGGGGTTATTAATAAAGGTCTGATTAAATCTGAGGAAAGAGGGATATTACGGGTTTTACTCTCCTTACTTTTGCAGGAAAATACTCAGAGCATCATCGTTAAAAAAATAAACTCTTCTGCTCGGTATGGAAGATTAAAAAAAGCACTTTTTGAGTACAATAAAATATTAAAAACTACGCATGTATTAAATTTAATAGATAACATGGCGCTTAGGAAGGCCATACGTGCAGCAAGAAATCGAACAGAGGCTTATCACCAATTGCAAGGTCTCATTAGGAAAGTTTATCGTGGGGTCTTTAAGGGAAAGAAAATTGTTAATAATCGAGTCAGTGCACATGCAGTAAGACTTGTTGCAAACTGTATCATTGCCTACAACGGTATTATTTTGAATACTATTTATGAAAAAATGCTTAAAGAAGGAGTTAGCCAAAACATTATTGATGAATTTATTAGAATATCACCTATTGCTTGGGCGCATATTGCCTTTACCGGAAAGTACAGTTTTAAAAAAAGTAATGGTGATATTAATATTGCAACAATGGTTGAGGAACTGGAAAAACATTTAAAGCAGCATTTTTGGAAAGTTACTTAAGTAACGCGTTCATTTTTAATTATTTGCAATAAAATTGCACGGATTGTTGGGCTAAATCTTGAAATCCCACTTTTTGTCAGTTCTTCCACAGGACCCCAGATAATCCTCACATTAAAGAATACTCAGAGAACCTGGTCGCATCAAGCCATGCTCTGTTGTACTTATTAGATGAGGTACTAGAAGCAATTCGAGTGAGCTCGGGTGCAATCCCCAAATTAAAGAAAAAATTCAGCCTCGAAAACACATTAAACCAAGTGATTGCACTCAATCTCGCCCGCTCTTTAGAAAAGGGGCTTTCCTTAACCCTGAACATGGACCGCGACCTCCCAAAGTATGTTATTGGCGATAAGGTGCGTCTGCACCGTGTAGCCTTGGAACTAGTGGCCAATGCGTTGAATTTCACCGACAGCGGATTTGTTACACTAAGCGCCCTAATCGCCAAAAAAGACGATGGAAAATTAATATTAAAACTGATGGTGGAAGACTCAGGGATTGGGATTCCCAAAGACAAACAACAAGAAATTTATGTGCAGTTCAAGCGCCTTACTCCCTCCTATCAGGGAATTTATAAAGGGGCAGGACTTGGTCTTTCGGTGGTCAAACAATTTATCGATGAATTAGATGGGGAGATTTATGTGCACAGTGAAGCACGATGCGGCACGACATTTACCTGCCTTATTCCTTTACAAGAACCGCTGCTTGACGATGCCACAGGCATTGATTCGCAGATGGAAGATCTTATTGATAAACCTCTGGAAACACCCTACGCCCAAGAAATTAAGCCAACCGTTTCCCCTCAACATAGCCATAAATTTCGTGTGCTGGTCGTTGAAGATAATCCTATTGCCCAAACGGTCGCAAAAGCTATTCTCCACCAACTTCACTGTGATACGGATCTAGCAGACACGGGGGAAAAAGCAGTCGAACTCTGGAAAAAGGGACACTATAATCTCATTTTCATGGATATTGGATTACCCGATATGGATGGTTATGAAGTCACCCATCAAATTAGACTGTACGAAATCACGCAAAAAACATACAGCCCTATTATTGCCCTTACAGCTCATGCCGGTGACGAAAATAAACAACGCTGTATCGAGGCAGGCATGAATGCTGTTTTAACCAAGCCGCTGACCGCACAAAATTGCATCGACATACTCGATGCATTTATTCCAGGGTATCATCAACCGAATGCGACGCCCCAAGAAGTCGCCTATCGTTCTGAACTACCCCAACACAATGACTCCTTATTTGATTTAGTACCCTACCCTGCTTTGGATATTGACGCGGGCATTAAAGCAACCGGTACCGTTGAGGTTCTCGTTCAAATGCTGCATTTTATGGTGAATGACTCGCTGATTCCCGATGTCCAGCTAATGAAACAGGCGCATGACGCATTAGATTGGGATAAAGTCCAACAAATAGCTCATAAAATCAAGGGTGGCGCAGTCTATGTGGGTACGGTAAAAATTAAAATGGCCTGCCAATACTTAGAAAGATATTGGAAGTCAGGGCAACGTGAGTTGCTGGAAGCACTCTATCAACAAACCCTTCGGGTGATTGATGAAAGCCTTCTCGACATTAAACGTTGGTTGCATTCTCATTAATCGATTAAGCCCCGCAAACACCGGAGTTGGATTACGAAAACACCAGCAAAAAACGTTCATTAAATTGGAGCCGTTTTTCTCCTGGACTTTTGCATTAAGCATGAGTTCTGGGAGGACTTTTCTATCTAAGCCAATGACATTAATGAACTTATTAAAATTCAAATTAACCCATTTTTCACCCTTTATGCTCAATTATCAGTCTATAATTAACTTATAAAATTTCAGTGGATGAAGCTTATGCTAACGCAGAATTTTTCAGTGATTATTCAAATGGTGAAACAAAAACTGGATACGAACACGATAAACCTGCTCTCAGCCGCGTTCCGGAACTTGCGCTGTGACGCAAAGTTCTGACTAAGAAAGGCTAGAAATCTAACGCTATTGATTCCTATTTAACTTTTGTGGTTGATATTTTTATTGGATTTTGTCATTTCTTCGAGCGTATGTACGCCAAAATAACTAATTGAGTTCCTACTCTCACCGTTCTAGGAACTAGCATCAATATTTCAGTTAAATAATAGTTCAATATGGGCGACTATTGCTTGTTAATTTTGCATCACAGCGCAAGTTCCGGAGCGTAAGGCCAACAAGTACATCGGGCATTAAATCGCGGAGAAGCTTTTCATCAGCTGCGTAAGGCGTTGTTGCAAGTTAGTGGTAAAAAAATATTAGGAAAATCAGAGAATGCCTTGGAAATCAGTAACCAATGTAACAGGATATTAGCTTGTTGCATTATTTACTATAATGCTTCTTTGTTATCAGAGCTATTAGTACAATCTGAAATGGCTGGTAATGCCGAGTTAGTCCGTCAAATTAAAGATGGTCACCCGTTGCTTGGCAGCATATTAGCTTGCATGGAAATTTTATTTTTTCCACAAGCGATGAACTTTTTAATATAAAAGGAATTATTAAGAATTTACTAATGGGCTTTAAAGATGGTTACAATACCCAAAACCCTTATTCTATAAGGAATGCAAAGGTAGATCAGGACAAACCAGTGCTATCTGGATAAAACCCCTTTTATGAGAGCAACCCATCTCATCTGCTCAATAAAAAACTACTGTATTCAAAACTCAAGGCTCTGCGCCGGATACGAGGGATCGCCCACTAGTTCTTGAATTCGTTGGATACTTGCTAGGTCTAGTTGCATAGACGAATGAATCATAAGCATAATGAGTTTATTCGTTACTGTATTGGCAGGCGCCTTCTTTTTGAAAATAGAGCAGCAGTTAACAGGTTCATGGTTCTGCGTAGAATGAATTATTTTAATTTCATTAAGAAATGAAGTGGTATTATTGAGGTAGCTTGAATAATCTTTTAAAAACTTATCAAACACAGCTTGATAGTGTTTAAATTCTTCTGACTCAGTGCGTTGCAAAATGGGAACTGTATTGTATAATAAAGAATAAATCTTATAATTTTCTTCGATTTTTAAATCAGTATGCGTTATTTCATCTGTCTCATTCGAACTGTACGCGGACCACCAGTCTTCTGAATGAGCTTCGCTTGAGTAGCTCACTGAGGCCGATATGGATTCAGGCTCAGATTCATCTGCCGCATTACTTCGCTCTTCCATAATTGGAGCCAGGCTGGGAACGTAGATCTTTTTTTGACCATACCCAAGTTTGTTTCTTACTAATTTTATAGGCACAATATTCACTATCCTCGACTTTAAAATATATATGAAGCGGTCTATTTCAGCCAGATTGAGGGTCGGCCGGAATTCTAACGAAAAGGCCCACTTTTGTACATAATTTAAACATCTGTAATTTTCTTGATTATAATCAGCATCTAAGGAGTCTATTTATCTCGGTTGATGACAGTTATGTATCCTGGAGTCAAATACAGCTTCAATATTATGTCCATTCGGGTCGATTATAAAGGCAGCATAATATATTTTTGTATATTGTGGCCTTAATCCTGGAGCGCCATTACATTGGCCATCGGCAGCTAACGCTGATTCATAAAATTTTTCGACCTGTTTTTAGCAATTGGCTCGAAAAGCGATATGACATGGCGTTCCCCTCTCACCGTCTTTATATTGAGCGATTTCGAACAGAGCTCCGTTCCCTATGTGGAATGCCCAAAATTTTCCCTCATCTCCAAAGGATACCTTATAATCAAAGGTAGGAAAACCTTTTCGTAAAAGCGTTTGCTTTTCAAGAGATCAGTTACATAAATTGTCACATGGTCAATCATGCTTTTTCCTCAAATCCTTGGTTGCTTATCAACGAGCAAGTTACTTTCAATTCCGCCAGTTTGCTCCGTAGATTTGGGTTCTAACAGCATTACATGCGCTTCCTCATCTGCAACAGGTTTATGTTCAACTCCTTTTGGGACAATATAAAATTCACCTTCATTTAAGGTAACTATTCCATCTCGAAATTCAATTCTGAGCGTGCCTTTTACTACTAAAAATAACTCATCTTCTTTGGCGTGGCTATGCCACATGAATTCTCCCTTGAACTTTGCCAGCTTGACATATTGCCCATTGAGTTCTCCAACAATATAAGGAGACCAGTGCTCATTAAAAAGGTTAAATTTTTCGGCCAGGTTCACTTTTTTCATTATACCCCTGCTAAATTTGTACTTGTCTCGTTGACCACGATTAAGTTGTTATGAGTTAACTTCCCTTGTTCTGTAATGAGGCTAATAGCTCAATAATTTTTTGAACAGACTCATTTACAGTATGTTTGGAGGTGTCAATAATCATAGATATTGATTCCCATGGTTCATAATCTCTATTTAAAACATCTTTCCATGTAGGTAGTTTATGACCGTTTATATCTGCCACTCTCTTTTCTATCCTGCCTTGATGTTGTATTTTATCTGAACAAATTAATTCAATTTCTACATAATCAGTATCCGCTTCTTTAGCAACCTGGCGCCAGTCGTGGCGAGTAATGGCAATTGGATTAACTGAATCAGCAATAACATCCAGGCCCAACGCCAAATTTTCTTTCGCGATAGCATAACTTATTACATAACCTTCAGAGCCTATTATCAATGAATCAGGGTAGCCCTCTAAATTTTTTAATGTTTGCTCAACAGTATCCACTCTCAGGTAAACAGCCTTCAAGCGGCTGGCTACTTCCTTTGAAATTGTTGTTTTACCAGTTCCTGGCAGTCCACCAAAAATAATTAGCATTCTAATTCCTGTAATTGTGCGGATAAAACTCGTCTTACCGATGTTCGGCCAATGCCAAGTCTTTTAGCAATTTCAGATTTACTAAATCCTGATTTAAATAATGTATCTATTTCACTTTCGTATTTTTTTGTTGTTGCAGGTCGACCGTGATTTTTTCCTTTTTGTCTGGCATGAGCGATACCGGATTTAACACGTTCCCTTAAAATTTTCCGTTCAAATTGACCTCCGACCGAGATCTTTGTAAAAAAGGGTCATGATCAAATCTCACTCAAATTATGCACTTTACACCGTAGGTATACTATGTTTTTTTATTTTATCTCAAAGCCCAACCATTTCCATATTGGGTTAATATCGTCAAGGCTCGCCTATTATAGGCAAAGAACCTCTTTGATTTAGTTAATCATAGAGTCTAAGTATGGACATGACCCTTTTTTACAAAGATCTCGGTCGGAGGTCAAGGTGAACAATGTGCAATTGAATGAGGCCTAATCTATCTCAATAGGAGTAAATATGATATCCAATCTCATAAAAAGCAAATAAATCCTCCTACCGATGTGGGGGCCGGAAATATAGTTATAATAGTTTCTTCAAAAAAGTTCGCTTTTACGCTCATCCCGATCCGTTTGAAAAGGACTAAGTCGAGAAAGTACTTTTGCGCGAACATCCCCTTACTCATATCCAAAGGGATGGTATACGAACACAACCCATCGTCCCATTTTCTCAAAGTATAACCCTATGGCAATTCTTCTTATTGTTTTTAATAGTCTAAAATTATCTAACCATCCATTTGGAAAGGTGAAATCTCCTTCGGTCTTGTTTGCATCCCAGTATCATTAGTGTCTATAGAAGAAAACAATGAGCTCAAATTCCATCTTTTAGACTCGAAAACAAAATCTCGCGTGCGCTATCAACGAGTCAGCGAAGAAACCGGAAATGATGACGAAGCGTAGTTTTAAGCCAGGTTTGACAGCATATCTAGCCCAGAGTGGAAATGAACTAAATATGCTTTAGAAAATTTTAGTCTACCTTAAATTGGAAACTTGACTCTTGAACTGTTTTACTTCCAGTATCTAAAGAATCAAGATTTGAGCTGCCAAATAATGTTTGAGGTGTAGATATAAGTAGTTCGGCCAATTTTGCTTCATTCAGTTTTATTTCTTCCTCGGTAATAGAAGAGTCCTCTGGTGCAAATTTCTGAGCGTGGCTAAGAGCCTCTTCAGCCTTCCTCCATTTTTTCTCTAATCTGTAAGTACAAGCAATATTTAACCATGCATCCGCAACTTCTTGTTTATCGTCTGTTTTTTCCAAGATGGACGAAAAATAATTTCTGGCCTCAGAGAAGCAATTCTGTTTAAAAAGAGACATTCCAATTTGATTAATGACAATAAGGTGTTCTGGATCAAGATACATTGCTTCTAAATAAATTACTTGTGCATTTTTATAATCTTTATTTTTATACAAGTGATGGCCATATTGCGCTAAACATTCTGTAAGGTTAGATGAAATAATATTTTTTAAGGCTAGGTCTTGCTCGTGACATAAGGATAATGCTTTTCGGTAATATTGTATTGCATAACTAAAATTGCTAGTGATATTTTTCTGTATAGCCTCCACATTTTCAACCGCTCTTTCAAGAACTTCGATGTATTGTTCATACCAACTGGCTGCAGTTTGTAGAAATACAGGATTGTCACTACATAGCTCCAAGGCTTTTTTGATAAAAAACAGTGCTCCTTTAAAAACTTTCGCGCTGCTTGCCAGATCTGTTTCAAGATAATGCAGAGCAGATTTTATATAAAACAAACCCATGTTGTTCCAGGCTGAAGCTGCGGATGGATAAATCTTAGTTGCCGTTTCGTAACATCTTAGTGCTGCAGTGTTCTTGTTTTCCGCTTCATAACATTGACCTAGTAAATCGAATGCATAAGAAACATTGGCTACTTCATCTGAATTATTTTGCCTTAATTCAATGAACTTTTTTAAGGGGGATAGAGCTTGTTGTTTTTCATCACAAAAAAAGCAACATTTTCCTAAATAAAAATAGCTTTCTGCTACTTCTGGATTTTTTTCAATTGCTTGAAGGAAAAAATCTTTAGCTATTCCATAATTATGTTCATCAAGTGCTTTTACTCCATCTGCATGGAACGAATTAAACATACTCAATCCTAATTTATCACTATTAAAAAATTGCTTCTAATTTTATCATGGAAGATAACTTAAGTAATATAAGATTTAAGAGATAAGTACTTTCCATAACTTAGATGTGTGTGTATCATTTTTGGTTTTAAAGAGGTTTATTGAGCAAAAGTTCATATTGGGTATAAAAAATTAAACGGTTAAATTGATGGGCGCTCGTATTATGAAGGATTCAATCCATCTTGTTTGCCCACACTGTTAAACAACAAATCGCTTGCTCTCTACGCGATTGGTCGAGAACCCAAAATATGGGAAATGTCAAAAAGCACTCTTCGAAGGAAAACCTGTTTCTTTAGACGCAGCACAGTTCGATCTTCATTTCCAAAAGAATGATATTCCAGTGTTTGTTGATTTTTGGGCCGAATGGTGTGGCCCATGTAAAATTATGGCACCTTATTTTGAAAAGGCTGCAACACTTCTGGAGCCCTAAGTTAGGTTTGCTAAAATCAATACGGAATCACAACAAACGTTAGCTGCTCGCTACCAAATCCAAAGCATTCCCACTTTAATACTCTTTTATCATGGAAAAGAGCGCGCTCGACTGTGGTACTATGCGTGTCATTATGTTGCCTCATAATTCTCTCCTTGATTGGATTTCCATTTGCTCCTTTTTATCAGCTCAACGCTTCTGTTTACATGTCGGCTTACCAAAACCGACTCTCTGCCTGTAAGAGCAATAATAAAAATAGTTGTTTAATCATTCAAATTTGCAATCAGGTTTTCTCTTTGACATAGATGCTCAAGAAATGACTGGCCCATAGACCAGTCATTCAGAACGAACTAATCCGCTTTATAGCAATAAATTTCTTTATCACCGGTATTTACTGGCTTTAATACTAAAGGTTCTTCACCACCACCTTCTGTTTTATTCATAAGGCAACGATAGCCAGAGAACGTATAGTAATAATTGCCCTCAGGCATTAAATACCCTTTTTGGGTCGTATATGTTTTATTATCTTCATCAACAGTTATTGGGACACTTTTCCATGTATTAGTTTGAGTATTAATAATATTTTCGGCACAAACAGAGGAAATAGATGAGATGAAGAGGACACTTAAAATAATTTTTTTCATTAAAATCTCCCTTGTAATATAAAATCCATTTAAACTACTCGGTCAACTGTACAAACTATAGTATGAAATTTCACTTTTACTAATTTTAATTCTAACGACATGAAGGTGAAGATCAATGACCGTTCTTGTTATTTAGGAAAAGCCTCAATGAAGTGCATTTCTTTTAGGCCAAATGGATAAAGTAAAAAGAAAGCGTTCCAAGATATCCTAAAATGACGAAGGCCACCTAAGTGGCCTTCCAGCAACCAATATCTTTTATAAAAAAGAACATGGTTACATTCTAATTATAGGAGAGCAATCTAATTGTGTCAAATTTGACCAGAATTAATGGCTCTTGCTTCACCTCAAATGATGTTCATTAAGTTTCATTTGGCCCAGGGAAATCAAAATAAGAAATTTCTTACATGATAAGCAGCGGTTTTGACTGTAATTTACTCTAATTGTTCGCTATGATTAGTTCAGTACGAGGAACGACAGCGGATGTCTTTAAGGATGATTCGAGCGCATCAAGGATGATGCATACCACAAGGATGTGGTTTGTCTCCTCGGAACACGAATTAATCTCCGTCTCTGTAAATAAGCGCTCACTCTTCTGGTAAAGTTATTACCAGTGTTCCTCAGTACATTTATCCTTAGCTATTAACAGTTCTGTGAGAGTGGCCGTGGGTATCTTTAGATGCAATTTCCATCTTTATTATGAATGATAAGTTCAGCCCACCTTTCTTTTACTCAACATTTTTAAGGCTAAAAGCTTTCACAAAGACAAAGTCATGCGTACTTTAAACACGTTATACCAAGAATCTAATTGAGGATAATACTAAAAATACCCTAATTTACTTTCATTTCAGTAACTCTTCACACTAAAAGATTATTTTTTAATTAGTTATTGTGGCTCCAGTACCTTGTATCACTAACAAAAATTGAAGATTAGTCTAATTAACATGCTACTTAGTTAGACATTCAATAAACAAGCTTCTAGAATTAAAGTGATTGCCAATATCGAAAATTACTACGTTTGAATCAACCCAAGCGCTGACGTTTTATTGTAAATACATAAAATATATCACGGCTAGGTAAACTGACATCGCTTTATTCATGACCAATCTCTACATTATTCACTTACAAGAGATTATCGATCAAGGACTACTCTAGGGAATGATTATGGGTCTTAGTCAATATAAAAAAAAGAGAGATTTCTCAAAAACACCGGAGCCTAAAGGAAACGTAGGCAAAGAACCTTCACGCCTTTTTATTATTCAAAAACATGCAGCCAGTCATCTTCATTATGATTTTCGCCTAGAGCTGCATGGGGTATTAAAAAGTTGGGCCGTTCCTAAAGGTCCCTCTTTAGATCCCAAAGTAAAACGCCTAGCCATGCACGTTGAAGATCATCCCATTCAATATGGCAGCTTTGAAGGAATTATACCCAAAGGTCAGTATGGAGGTGGGACCGTCATGCTATGGGATAAAGGGACATGGGAACCATTAGATGAAAAACCCTATGAAGCTTATGAAAAAGGTCATTTACGATTTCTGCTTCATGCAGAAAAGCTTCAAGGAAGATGGGATTTAATTCGTTTTAAAGATGAAAAACATTGGTTCTTAATAAAGCACGAAGACGAATTCGCACAAAGCCAAGAAAAATACGACATTACTAAAGCACTTTATAGAAGTGTAGTTTCCAATTACACCATGGATGAAATTACTGCCAATTATGAGCGTATTTGGAATAGTGCGGGAGAACAAAAAGTAAAATCCCCACAAAAACCGAAAAACATGAAACAGGCAAAACCACCTGTGACCTTACCTAAGGGTTTAGTACCCAGTGAATATCCAGGATTTATTTCTCCTCAACTCGCCACATTAGTTGATAAACCCCCTCTTGGAGCACAGTGGATTCATGAAATCAAATTTGATGGTTATCGCATTCTTGCTTATAAAAATGGTTCAGAGGTCAATCTTACCTCCAGAAATAATAATGCCTGGACTAATGATTTTCCCTCCATTGTGGAGGCTGTCAGTCGTCTACCCTTTAAACAACTCATTTTGGATGGGGAGGTGGTTGTTCTAGATAAGGACGGTCGTTCCGATTTTCAACTACTACAAAACTCTTTAAAAAGTAATAATGGGGCATCATTTGTCTATTTTGTGTTTGATCTTCTTTATTTTGAAGGGTATGACTTAAGAGCACTGCCTTTATTAGAGCGTAAAGCAATTCTAAAAAATATTTTATCGTTTACTATCCCCGGATTACATTACAGTGACCACATTATAAAAAAAGGTAACGATCTTTATCAGTATTCTTGTGCTCAAAATTTGGAAGGAATAATTTCTAAACTCAGTACAGCACCCTATCTCTCTAAACGCAGCAAAAACTGGTTAAAAATTAAATGCTTAAAACGACAAGAATTTGTTATTGGAGGGTACACTTTACCCAAAGGAGAACGCTCACATTTTGGGTCACTTTTTTTAGGTGCTTACAATAAGCACGGAACCTTAGATTTTACAGGCAATGTCGGTACGGGCTTTACTGAAAAATCCCTAAATGAGATCAATAAACTCTTACAAAAAAACAAATCCCCCAAAAACCCGTTTAATAACAATCCTCCAGGCTATACGACGGCTCATTGGCTTGAACCTAATTTGGTATGTGACGTTGAATTTACTGAATGGACTAAAGACGGTCACATTCGTCACCCAAGTTTTAAAGGGATACGTTTAGATAAAAAAGCTTCTGAGGTGGTACGTGAGTTAGAAATGCCCATAGAAAAGATAAAAAAACAGAAAGCGGACTCAAAACACTCAGAAGCACCTTTTGTGATTACACATCCCGATAAGATTCTTTATCCAGAGGATGAAATCACTAAAAAAGATTTACTTAACTATTACGAAACAATCAGTGAGTATATTTTACCTTACATTTCGTATAGGCCTCTAACTTTAGTGCGATGCCCATCCAGTTACGCTAAATGTTTTTATCAACGCCATTTTAATGAGTCTACTCCAGAAACATTACTCCCATTTGAAGATCCCAATGATAAAGAACATGAACGTTATATTTATCTTAATAATCGGGAAGGACTATTGAGTCTGGTACAAATGGGCGTTTTAGAAATCCACCCTTGGGGTAGTCGCATCGATCATATTGAACAACCCGACACTCTGGTGATTGATTTAGATCCCGCAGCTGGGATTCCTTGGAAACAAGTGGTCAGCGCTGCCCTTGAAGTAAGGGAGCATCTAGCCCAATATCAGTTAAAATCGTTTGTTAAAAGCACGGGCGGTAAAGGGCTTCATGTCGTTATCCCCATTATTCCAGAATATGATTGGGAGATAATAAAAGAGTTTACTCATACGTTTGTTAAATTTTTAGAAAAGCTTAAACCTAGTGAATACATCAGCACTATGACTAAGTCCAAACGAACTGGGAAAATATTTGTAGACTATTTAAGAAATCAAAGAACAGCTACCGCGATTGGAGCTTATTCAACACGGGCCAGGCCGCATGCCCCTGTTTCAACACCTCTTGCCTGGGATGAGTTAAGCAATCGCATTGAAGAAAATAGCTATACTATTAAAACGTTGCCCAAACGGCTTGAACAATTAAAAGAAGATCCGTGGAAGGAATATTGGCAAATTAAACAGTCTTTACGATTAAATGAGCTCTAAATAGTAATTTAACAGAACTACGTAACTGATTGAAAGAAAACATTTATTTTTTATATGAACGAATAGCTATTGACCAGTCTGGGTGCTGAAATCTTTTGGACTTTTCTGGCATCATAACTTGACGATGCCAGAAGAGCCCATCTTTTATTTGACAACATCACTTAAAGAAAACTTAAGATCTTTTCTTTAAAATATTTTAGTACTAATTCAGCCTCGGCTTCAGTTGATAAAGTCTGGTCATAAACCAACCCCATCATGTGATTTACATGACTACTGCGAATCAATAAATTAAACTGTTCAGGACGATTATAATTCCATAGTCCTACCTTATTTCCGCTGAGATTAATTAAATTCTCAATCAAATAATCGGCGCAAGAAAGTAAACCGCGTGAGGGCTCCAGATTGTATTGATTAAAAATAAATTGCGGTTGCAGGTATTTAGAATGTTCAGCATCTTCTCCACGTAAAGGATATTGAAAACGCTCAATCAACTGGAGTACCTGCATCTGGGTATTTTTCAGCGCTTGGGTTGTTCCGCTGTCTGTTTTGACTTCAAAAAGAAAAGGAATACTATCCGCATAATATCCAATCATTTCTGGATCATTTAATCGACCTCGATTAGATTTCACCATGCTAATATAAATTTTATTGTGCTTATTTATCTCAGCTAAAGCAAGACAAAAGACATGGAAATAAAACGCATACAGGGAAATATTATGTCGTCGGCAAAACCCATGTACCCTTTCTGAATCTTCTTGAGGTAATAGTTTATAAACTACCCCGCCAACATAATTTACTGTTTGGGGTGACTTATTGAAATGCAGTGATTCCAACTGCTGATTCATTTCACTATAGTAGCGATTATATTCTGCCTTATTACTCTCATACAGCATCGCTTCTTGATGATGATCATGCAGATAATTATTTTTCTGCAGATGGATCTCTGAGGTATGGTTTTTCGCAAGATATACATCTTCCAGCTTCTTAAAAAATAATTCTGCACCTACACCATCCGCAATTATATGATGAAAACGAATTAATAAAATTGATTTCTCATGGTCCTCACAATGAACTAAATAACACCTAAATAAAGGTGCTTGTGTTATATCAATTGGGTCAACAAGCAGGCCGCCTATGGTTTGACAAAGATTTTTCTCGTTGATCACGCACACTTCTGTATTTGCTTTAGGATTAAAGTTCCATTTAAGCGTCCCGTTCTCCTCAATAAAAAACACTTGTAGTGCGGGTGTATCACTAACCACCTTATTGATTGCTTGATTAAGGCGATCAATTTCCAAAACGCCATCGACCTCTTTGAATACCGGAACATAATATGGAGTTCTATCAGGATGTCCTTTAAATAAAGGCCATAAATTGCTTTGCATTACTGAAGCATCATACAACGCCAAGGGTTTCTCCTTAACAAAATGAGTATTATTTTGCTCCTGAGTTTTTAAGGTATTCACCCAGTCATCTAATAAAGTATTAGCTAATGATTCATCTATCCTATCACGTCGATATTTCAAGCTTAGCTCTAGGCTTTGTGCTTTTAATAAAACTTTAAACGACAATAAACGTGGCTCATCGCCCCATAAATGATTTTGTATATTGCCACTTTTTAGTGCTTTGATTTGTAAGTGTGTATTAATGTTTAAGTCACTACTCCTTTGGAAGTCAAATGAAATCATAGGTGTAGCCAGGCCTAGTTCCTTGAATACAGGGATATGAAAATATTGTTTTTCATGTAAGGAAAATATTTGTTGTTGTAATCGCTCCGCGAAACTAAAGATATTGGTATCACGAGCACCAACTAGCAGAACATCATTCGACGTATCGCCAAAAACTGTAGCAAAATCGCCATTTTCTCTACCCGAGAAAAATACGATGATACCCTGCTTATCCTGTTTAAACTTATCGAACAACATAGTAAACAGATTTGCTAAAATGTAGTTACTCAATGAAAGTTTATTCTGTTCAATTAGTGCTAAAGATGAATTCATGTCGGTAAGGGGTATATTTGCACGAATCACTCCAGCTTCTTGGGGAAGCTTTGTCTCAGTCGCTAAAGGAACGTCTATCGAAACCCCTTGTAATTGCTGTGACCAAAAAGTTTCAATTTCTTCATCAAAACGATTTAAAACCTGATCCCATTGCCAACTAACATAATCGCTGTAGTTGACTACTTCATCCTCAAATTGCTCATTTTCATAATGAGCAATTACTTCTTTTATAAAGGATGTCGCCGTATTCCCATCACAAATTAAATGGTGGAAAACAAGCAGCCAGCGATAATGATCATTTCCATCTCGGATTAGACAGGTTCTGAGTAAGGGGGCTTTACTCAGATTAAAAGGCATATTAAAAAAGTCAGTAACCTGTTGTTCGTCATAATTATCAAATAACTCTAGAGTAAGCGCACAATCATCATGCACATGCTGATTGACCTGGTGTACAATTTCATGAAAACTGCAACGTAAAATATCATGACGCTTCAACACAAAGGTCACAGCTTGCTGCAATTTTTCTACTGATAATTTACCCGTAATTGCAAGTTCCATTGGTACCTGATAGGCCAAACTTTGAGGGGAATTTTGGATGAAATTCCAAATTTCCTGCTGTTGTAAGGACAAAGGAAACGTACTTCTACTTTTATAAACAGCAGTATGAACTACGCTTTTATCTTGCTCGCTATCTTTAGATTGCTCGTTTAGTTTTAGCGCCAACTCTTGTGCAGAAGCATGGTTAAACACATCCGGTGCTGAAATGCGAGTATTAGGATAGCGATGATTAATTTTATAGATAAGTTGAGTTGCCATAATGGAGTCCATGCCAAACTCAAACCAATTATCGGTAACTGAAAGTTCTCCTGAAGACAGTTTTAGAACTTCTTCCACTATCTGTAGGATTTTTTCTGCCGTACACAATTTATGATCCCGAGCATTCACAGAATCATCTGATGTCTCATCAGTTAATGCGGTTAGGGGAGCAACAATCAGTGATGGCTCCCTTGAGAAATGATTCACGATTAAATTAGGCTCATTAATCTGCTGTTGAAAAATCAGTTGTAATTCTGATCTTAGCAATGGAGTAATCCCCTTTTCAGCTAAATAAGAAGTTAATTGCAACTCATTACGTTTAAATAAGCCGGTGTTTTTAACTGGCCCTAAAATTAATGATTGTGCGGGTAGATTTTTTTGGTGGCGATACGTACTTAATGCGTGCAAAAATGCATTGGCTGTAGCATATGCTGCCTGTCCTTGATTGCCTAATACCGCACTAAGCGAAGAAATGGTAATAAAAGCTTTTAGTGGATGGCTCAGGGATACTTGATGCAAATTCCAGGCTCCAATCGCTTTGGCACCTAGTATCTCTTGAATATCCTCTTTTGTAGTTTCCTGCCACGGTTTGTCATGTGCAACTCCCGCCGCATGAACAATCATGCCTAAAGGTGGAAAATCATCAGGAATTTTCTCTAGCAATTGCAACAGCTCTTCGTAATCTGCGATATTACATGAGTAATATTTAATTTTAACGCCTTTAATTTGTTGCTGTACTAGTTTTTCACTCCAGGTTGGGTCCTGCTCTTTGCGTCCAATTGCAATAATATGCCGAGCTCCTAACGCAGATAATGATTCAATGAGTGCTTGGCCCACATCACCACCTGCCCCGGTAACAAGATATGAATAGTCGGCGCTAATCATTCGTTCACCGTCAATATGTTCTGCTTCAACAGGACTAATATCCTGACGATAAAATAGTTCTTGCTCCTTGCGTAAAGCCCAATAATTTGCGTCCTTACTGCCAATAAATTGCATTGGATTATTATCTGTATCATTTAAATTAAATTCTAAATAATGCACAGGCCATAGTGGGTATTCTTGTTTTACTGATTTCAGTAACGCCAATAGAGAAGGAGCAACCAAAGAATCATTCTCTGCGAGCAATAGAACTGGCTTATCCGGGTAGTGCTGCACTAGGTATTGGACAAAATGGGTAAACGAAGTTGTCTCAGAGATCAGCTGTTCAGGCTCAGACTGGCAAAAATAAACAATCCAGTTTGCTTGCTGTAAGATATTCTCATGAGAACGATCCACTACCTTTTTCGCAGGAAGGAAACTCATCGTCTTACACAAAAATAGGGAGTTAGGCTCGACTAATGTAGTACCACTCAAAAGTACATGCTCATCTTTTAGGCTAATCAAAGGCAAATGAGGATCTACTTTTAACCATTGTTCACGATATAAATACGTCTTCCACATCTCATTATTGGGGGAACTAAACGCTCCATTTTTTGGAAGCCAATATTCTTTACCACCAAAGGGGTATTTAAGTAATTCTTCATGGACAAAAGATGCATGCTTATTCAGTTGTTGCCATTTGATATCAACCCCTCTTAAATAGAAGGTTCCTAATGTTTCCATAATTCCAGGCCAGGGATTTTCTGGTTCACTCACTGACGGTACAATGACAAAATCATGCACCATTTGTGCTTGAGCTACTAAAATAGGTTTGGGCCCTATTTCTTGACATAACTCCACTTCATGGGCCACCAAAGTATGAATTCCTTGCAAGAACTCCACGGTTTGTAGCATGTGTGCACACCAATATTCCGCAGTAATTTGTCCATCGTACATTAATTCGCCAGTCACATTAGAAACAACGGCCATTTTGGCTGGGTGATAACTAACTTCAGCAGCAATTTTGGCGAATTCATCAACAATTGGTTTCATGAGCGGAGAGTGGAACGCATGAGAGGTTGCCACTTTTTTACATCGAATTCCATGCCCCTCACAATAATTTTCACAGGCTAAAATTGCAGCATCTGTTCCTGAAACTACCGTTTGTGCTGGGCCATTTTTTAAAGAAATCACCAAATCGTCAAAACGAGAAATAAACTGCTCTACTTCAGATGCTGAAGCATTAATCGCTAACATTCCTCCAGAAATAGGTAAGGAAGAAATTAGCACGGCACGTTTACACACTAAATATAGGGCGTCATGAAGAGTTAATATCCCCGCAATGCAGGCAGCAACATATTCTCCCAGGCTATGCCCCAGCAACACGTTGGGTTTTAACCCTAAATGTAGGTACCATTGTGCCAAGCTATATTCATAAACAAATAAAGTCGGTTGAGCATATAAAGTATTATTAATATCCACGTCCTCTGGGGTATTTAATAACATGGCGCGTAAATCATAAGGAAGCCACTTTTGCGCAATAACACAACATTGCTCCAAGACCGCAGCAAACTCAGGAATCGTCTGATATAAAGACGTCGCTACATTGGGCAGCAGACAGCCCTGCCCCGTAAATAACCAGGCTAACTGGTTGCTTTTTGCAATGCTCCCTTCATGCCACTGCTCCTGCTGTAAAGCTGACAGCCAACTTGATTGATCTTTTGCACTAATAAAAGCCCGATAAGGAAAATGTGTTCTTTGAGTCAGCGATTGATGACAGAACGAAGGAAAATGAATTGCAGAATTCTGTTCACCATAAGTACGGTAATTTTGTAGATATTGCTGCAAAATTTTTGGTTCTTTGGCGCTAACAACCCATAAATGTTCGGGATGATTAATCTGTTCTTTTTTAGGCTCCGCCGTTGGGGTATTGCCTAAAATGATATGCGCATTAGTACCGCTAAAACCAAAGGCACTAATCCCCGCATAACGCTCCTCCTCCTTCCAGGGTGTGCAATGCAGTGGAATAGACATGGCATCATGTAGATGCAATTTAGGATTCAACTGATGCAGATTTAAATGCGCAGGAATTTGCCCGTATTTAATTGCCAATACGGTTTTAATGAAGCCTGCAACACCTGCAGCAGCTTCAAGATGACCAAGACGTGTTTTTACTGAGCTAACGTACAATGGATTAGTACGCTCTTGAGCGTAACTGCGACGAATTCCCTCCCATTCAATTGGATCGCCTAATTCAGTACCAGTACCATGGGCTTCAATATGAGTGATTTGCTCTGGTTTTAAATGAGCTAAATTTAATGCGGTAGTTATTACATCCACTTGAGCAGCCAAATTAGGGGCAGTCAAACCGTTACTGGCTCCATCCTGATTCACGGCACTACCGTAAATCACTGCATGAATGCGGTCCCCATCACGTAATGCATCACTTAGTTTTTTTAGTACTACAATACCGCATCCCTCTCCCCGTACATAACCATCCGCACTGATATCAAAAGTACTGCAAAGATTATGAGGTGACAGCATGCCGCTTTTACAAAAAATAATGCTGCTTTCAGGTGATAGAATTAAATTTACACCGCCAGCAATCGCTAATTCACAATCCCCTGCTTGTAATGCGCGACTTGCCTGATGGATACAGACTAAAGAAGAAGAGCACGCTGTATCAATGGCCATACACGGGCCATTTGTTCCTAAGAAATAAGCAATGCGACCAGCAGAGGTAGCAAAACTGGTACCTGTCGCCTGATAAGTTCCTAATTCGGTGAGGGGGACTTGTTTTTGAATTAATTGGTCGTAATCATGGGTACTAATACCGAGATAAACACCGGTGTGCGTACCTTTCAAATCGCTTTCAACTAAACCTGCATCTTCCAAGGCATGCCAGGTGGTAGTTAATGCCAAACGCTGTTGCGGATCAAGGTATTCTGCCTCACGAGGAGAAATATTGAAAAATTTTGCGTCAAAGCATTTTACATCATTTAAAAATCCTCCTTTGCCAGAATACATTTTTCCCTTAGCATCAGGTTTGACATCAAAATACAATCGATTATCCCAATGCGATGTAGGAATGGGTTCAATGCTGTCCTCTTCTTTTAACAAACTCTGCCAAAACTCATCATGGCCATTAATATCCTGATAATTTTTACCAGGAAGGCGACAATCCATCCCAATAATGGCAATGGCTTCGTAGTCTTTGGATTCGATATGGTGTGTATTAGACGCTTGATGGGTTAAATGCGCGCATAAACTATGAATATTGGGACATTCCCAAGCCAACCATGGATCAAGAGGCCGCTCAACGACTTTTTCCAATTCACTCATCATCGTTACTAATTGAATTGACGTAAGTCCGTATTCAGAAAAAGCTCCATTCACTTCAATTGCATCAATAGGAGTATCCGTCTGCATCGCAATCCATTCCTTCAGCCAGAGAACCAGCTTATTCTCTATTTCATCTATATGTATTGTTGAGGTATTTTCAACTTGTTCTGTATGCTGTCCCATCCATGCCAGCCGCGGAAACTCATCGTTTAGATAGGCTTGTTTACATGCATTACGTTGAATTTTCCCACTACTGGTTTTTAATATTTTTTGTGGATATATCAATACAATATCGAATAAACCAACATCGGTTGTCTCAAGAACGGCTTTCTTGATTTTTGCAATAACCTCTCGATATTTAGCATCGCCAAGTCCAGCTTTAGCTTCAGCAACCAGCACGCAAGCCTCTCCTGAATCTTGAGTTATGGAAAAGGCTGCAGCGCAATGAGGCATGAGAGCACGGTCAGTTTGATAGCAAATAGCTTCTATATCCTGAGGATAAATGTTGCGTCCATTAATAATAATTAAATCTTTTACTCGTCCACAAATCGTTAAATGCCCCTTATCATCCAGAAAAGCCAAATCCCCTGTTCTTAAAAATGGGCCTTCGTGAGTATCCGCAGTAAATGCCCCAAATATTTCGTTAGTCTTTTCCGGATTTTTATAATAACCAGAAGCAACTGAATCACCCTGAACCCACAATTCACCAACGGTATTCACAGGAAGCACCTGTAAGCTATTCGGATCGACAATTCGGGCCAAATACTCTTCTGGCACAGGCCCGCAACTGACTAACTCGACAAAGGTGCCTGGCTTATTATTAGTCGGTGTCGGTGTTACAATCCCTTTTTCCAAATCGGTTTTGTCAATCCGCGACATGCGCTCTTTGGACATCCCAACAGAAATACAAAGAGTGGTTTCTGCCATACCATAACCAGGTTTCATTGTGCCTTTTTGAAGGTTATAAGGCGCAAGTGTCTGCTCAAAGTGTCGTATAGTCTCCGGTTTAATTGGTTCAGCACCATTAACCGCACAACGCAGGTGTGAAAAATCAAGTTCTACGGCAGATTTTTTGGAGGTTAATGCTTTAAGCGCCAAGTCATAAGAAAAATTGGGGGCCATTGAATAAGTTCCCCGCTCCTTACTCATGGTATCCAGCCAAAAAAATGGACGCTTTAAGAAGGTAAACGGTGCCATAAATACACAGGTTCCACCAGTGTATAAAGGTAATAAAGTATTGCCAATTAATCCCATATCGTGAAATATAGGAAGCCATGAAACGCATATACTTACCGATTCATGCCCTAAATATTTTTCTAAAAGCTCAAGATTGGCACAAATATTTTTATGAGTTACTACCACCCCTTTCGGTGAACCTGTAGAGCCTGAGGTATATTGTAAAAAGGCAATGTGCTCTGAATCAACTTTGGGTAAAACGATATTTAAGTCAGCCGGTTTTTGCTCTAAGCTATCCACGCAAATTAATGTAGTCCCTTCGGGAAATTCAAATTTATTTTCGTCACAATAGTCTTTTACCGCACTGGTAGTAAGAATCAATTGTGCAGACGAATCAGTAATAATTTTGAATAAACGTTGTAAATGTCGCACTTGACGTGGAGGATAAGCGGTAACCGCAATATTGCCTGAATGCAATACGGAGAGGAAAGATACAATATAATTAATACTGGAATCAAACAACAGCAATATTGGTTTTTGCATAGTTTGATTGCTCTTCGCTTGTAATACCACTAATTTTTTTGCTAAAGATTGAACTCGCTCACCTAGTTGTTCGTATGATAACTCCTGACTGGTTTGATAATCAGACTCCAAAAACTTTAAGGCTATTTTTTGAGGTTGGGTTTGCGCATAATGAAAAACAATGTTTAATAAATTATTTTCAGACATATTAAAACTCACATGATTAAAGATGAAAAGGGCATTCAATGCTCAATATGATTAATTATAGATCACATTAAAAATGTTCTTATTCACGCTATACTTGATATGAGCCAACAAGATTTATTTTGGACTTAAGATGTCAGAAAAAATCAATGATAATCAAACAATTGCATTGTTTGACTTTGACGGTACAATCACCAAAAAAAGTACCACAACTCCCTTTTTAAAATTCATTAGTGGGCACTTTTTTTTACCAAAACTGCTTTTCAGACTCCCATCTTTGATTAGTTATCATTGCCATTTTAGTGGACTGGATCAATTAAATAACATCATTGCCAACACCTTCTTTAAAGGGCTGAAGCGTGAACATTTATACCAAGCAGGCGAGCACTTTTCTGATCAAATGCTCCCTTCTTTGGTAAAAAACACTGCGCTGGAACGGTTAAAATGGCACCAAGACCAAGGCCATTATTGTATCTTAGCTACGGCGGCGTTTAACGTTTATATTGATTATTGGGCTAAAATTAATGGTTTTAATGCGATTGTTTCCACGCAAATCCACTTTGATACTCAGAACGTTGCGAGCGGTACAATTCATGGGCAAAGTTGTAATGGTGCAGAGAAATTAAATCGTGTTTTAGAGCTCATCGGAAATGAGCCCCGCATAATTTATGCCTATGGTGACAGCTCTGGCGATGCAGAAATGTTAGCTTATGCAACTCATGCACATTACCAAATATTTAAATAAGTTTTTCGTCAATATTGGGTTGGGCTGAAATTATTCCCCAGTCAAAAATATTGTATCAAAACAGTTAAACATATTTAATCAAGTTAAAATCACATTCCTTGCCTGCTGAGCCTCCCTTGAGGGGCTTTCTTTAATGCAATACAAATTGATTAATTGTTGCAACATGTGAAATTCTTTAGTGTTTTCTTCTTTTGAAGCCTCATGAATGACTTGATTAACAAACAGCAGCGATTCAGGTTGTTCTTGCAGGCATTGCAGCATCCAGGAATTTAACGCAGTCAAAGCATGTGTTGGTGTTGCACGGTAATATAGAATTTCATGAAAGGATCTTGTTTGTTGGGGGGTATTAATAAATGAAATAAGGTAGTAAATGTAGCATTGATGTTCTTCTTCCAAGGATTGTAATGGTTCTAGATCCGCGTTTTTCGGATGGCTTAGATTCAGAAAATTAGGAAATAGGAGGATTGATGAAAGAAACTTTTGAAAGAGAGATGTATTAAGCTTCTCAAATAAGGCAAGCCGTTCTTTTGAGTTTAAGGAGGAAGTTAGAGATGGAATCATCTCGCAAGCTAAAAAGGCAATGTTATTCGAAGCCTTGCGCTTATTATGGTGTTTTTGTGCATCTTCTTCAAAGTTTTTGGGCTGCTGTGCTTTTTCACAATGTTTCAGTATTGTACTCATTATAAGAGTACGTTGCTCTTTTTCTATTTGGGGTTCTTTGCAGGAAGGTACGAAATTTCCCAGCATGCCCTTATAGCCCTTTACCAGCCTAAGTTGTAGCCAATAAATCGATTTTTTCATTGGATATCAAATTTTGTATAACCTCATGTAAATTAGGGAGTTCTCTGTCACTATAAAATTCATATTTTCCAATCAAATTGATATGTTGCCATGCCACGGGAGATAATCGAATAATTTTCAACCACTTGTCCTCCGCTTTGTCCTTTTTATAATGTTCATAAAGTCCAGAAAGAAGCGAAGCATTGTAAAAAATAATACAGTTAGCCAGTAAACGAGCGCATTCATTATTAATAGTAAGTTCAATTTCTGTTCTTCCAACCAATTTTCTGCTACTTATCTTAGCTATTGCCGATCTTATTTGGTGGTAAGACTCTCCTCGGTTCAATGAACGATGAACCGTTTTACGCATACCTTCATCGTCAATATAATCAAGCACATACAAGGTCATGATGATTTGATCTAATTCAATCAGCGCTCTCAGAGTATCATTAGATTGATAAGATGATAGTTTTTTTACAATAGTACTTTGGCTACTCTTTTTAAGTCCAAGTGTTGCCATTATTCTTAGAATATTATCCCATTCTTTAATAATTAATTTAACGTTCACTTTTTTACTTGGTTTTATAAGCATTCCTTCATAAAGCTTAGGCTCATCAAAACTGACCAGGTTTGAACTTGCTTTTTTATCTAATTGAGTAAACCGAGGCATAAAACGGTAGCCAAAAAGGAACAATATGATGAAATTAACTCGGTTTATACTGTGCATGTCCCCTGATACCGCTGCAACTTCAATATCGCTAGTGTTGCTATTGAGCATATCAAACAGATAATGGCTTTCGTGCTCATTTGCTCCAATAATTTTTGTGCATAGGGGCAGCCAGTTTGCGGACAATGTATAAGCAGATACTCCCTGGCCAAATCCAAAATATTTTGTTGAGAACCTTGCCATAATAGAATTGAATTTGGTTTCTAATTTCTGTCCATCAATGCTTGCATGGATTCCATAATCAGCCAGGGTATATTTTTCAAATATTGGCAATTCCTTTACACAACTCATTACTACATCACTTGCTTGTGTTAAGGTCATATGGCGAATAAAATCAGCATAAGTTGACTTTAGGTCATGTTCTTTAACATCGCTAATGTCTTTCATTTTATCAATATCAATTCCAGTACCTTTTGCAACAAGACAGGCCGATAATGCCGCTTCATCAGCTTGTTTTTTACTGCCTATTGGCAAGATATGAGTAAATTTTTTCATAAATCCGGTATGGTTATTACCAAACTGTATGATTTTCCCGATACTTGTGAGGGGTAAATTCTCATAAAAAGGATTATTAACACCATCGTCTGATTTTTTATAAGGTAACTGCCAGCGAATAACCTCTCCATTTTTGTTGTGTTTGAGCTTAATTTTGTTGTTTTGACCTGATGCAATTTTATCGTTTATTTCTTTATAGCGCAGGAATAATCGATCAGTAAGCTGTTTAAGGATATCGTTTATATCCGTTGCCAACAGTTTATTCTCAAGGCTTTTAATGATTGAATGTTTATTTTCATCCCAATCCTGTTTGGGGTGTAGCTCATCATTTAATGAGCGGTAAGATAAACTATTATAAATGGTAACTGAACCTGTTTTTAGGCTCTTTTCAATTTGAAGATAAAGCATCACCTCATACCTGTCAGGGTCAATGGTTTTTACCTTTTTATTATTTTTATCCAATCGAACCTTTTTAATCACGTAGCGCTGAAGCACTTTGGGTATGAATTCAAGGGGTATGTCTTTAAATTGGTAAGTGCTGAATGACTTATTAGAGTTATAGTGGCTTTTTAAGAAAACTATAGCAGCATTTAACGCCTTATTTTTACTATGAAAATCCAGAGCTTTAAATGCGGCTCGGGTATTTAACTTAATGGTCGATGCTGCATCACTGTAGTATTCCCAACGATAAAACTCGGGAGTAAAATTTGGTTTTTTAATTTTTTGTATGAACTGTTGGAATTTCTCTTCTGGCATAATCTCATATGCTTTTTTCCGTATTTCAGAATCCGCCACCTTTTTATTGTTTACGAGTGATAATATTGCAGCGGCTGCATGACGTTGGTCTTTGTCTTCGTTTTTAGCATCACAAATGGCCTGTGCCTGGTAAGACTCCGCTTCACCTGTGTAATAATTCATTTTATAAATAAAACTGGCAACCAAGTGATCGCTGATTTTTAAATAGCGTTGGTGAGCGTAGCACATGAGATATAGTCGAGATAAGTTTTTTTGTTTCATAGCCCGCAAACCGTAACAGGTATGGTACACAGCTAAATCAGCATAATGCAGAATGTTTTGTTCTGAAATACCCAGTTCTTTAATGATTTCGGTGGATCTTTGATAAAGAGCGGACAAAAATTGATGGTTTTTTATGGAGGTATTAATCTCTCCAGTTGTAAAATCCTTTTGATCTTTTTTCACAGCAGTCAATTGATAAAATAACTCATCTTTTTCGAGAAAGTTTGCCAATAATTCTCTGAACGGTTTGTCAGTTAGGGTATATATCTTATTGCTTAATCTATTTTTTTCATGGTTCAAAGCTTTAGAAACCACTTCTTGTAAGGTGGTGTAGGATGGCCTGACTATTTTATGCTGATGGAAGTACTCTATCAGGGAATTAAATACATATTTGGGTACGGCATGTTGCTTTATTAACTCCTTGGCGTACCCGATAGCTATAGCCTTATTTTTGCTCGAATAAATTGACATGCCATATTTTTTTAAAATGGCATTACGGTTGTCATAATGATGCCGTTTATTCACTTGTTTTTTTGGAAATTTCTCGCAAGGAAAATAAGTTTTAATAACATACCAGGTGTCTTTCCTGAGTCCTTGAAACGTAAAATTAAAAAAATATTGCGAAATCCTAAAGAAACTAACTTGCAAAATGTAATTGATTTTTTTAGGGATATTATCAAAAGAGTTGAGATACTCCTTATCTTCCTCATCTAGCTCAAATACAAACGATCGGTCTTTATCCTCCAAGGCGGGTAATTTGTATAATTTATTAATATCGTCACTGGAAAGTATTTTTAGTCGCGCCACGGGTTATTTTTGTATGCATTAAAACGGACGTTATTATACATCAGATTTGTTGCTCTATTACACTTTATATATTTATAGTTAACTGTATAATTAAACCTATTATTTTAGGTTAAACATTAACAGACTATTTTTTGAGTAAATTATGGCCAAAACAATTGCTTATCTTCGCACCTCAACTGACAAGCAAGATTTGAACAATCAAAAGCTTGAGATTTTTGAATTTGCTAAAAAAAATAAACTGGAAGTTGACGATTTTATTCAAATGACGTCTCAAGCTCTACAAAAAACGAGTGTTCCTTTATGTCATTTAGATAAGTATTTTTAGTAGCGCGAGATAAAGCTGAGTTTCTTACTATTCATCAGGGTTCTTAGCAAAAGGCATAACTGAACTTCGATCTTAACTTCTATGGCCCGGATAAAGTACTTTATCCAGGTCAAAGGTTTTAAGTTAAAGTTATTGATAAGATTCTATCCGATTAGCTAATTCAATTACTTTTGCACGTAATTGTGTATTATAATCTGAACTTGCACACTCCAATTCTCTACTAAATGTAGAGTCATACCATTTTAATTTATAGATGAAACCACTTTCTTTCGTTCCTTTAACAAGTAGGATAGTGGGCTTGCTATTAATCTCATAACTTGTTAATTCCTTTATTAATTCCACGCCGCTATGGGCAAGCTTTCTATTATGTTCAGTGAAAGCACAACTACCTATACCATTTTTTTCAAAAAACTGAACAGCCCCGTCCCATCCATCACCATCATCTCCATTTTTAACTAACTTATATGCTCCATAGGGCGATACGCCTATATTGAGATCCATTTCAGATGGTGGTACTCCAACAAAAGTATATGCCAACTTTAGTTCGCTACTAGAAGATCTTAGATGGGTACTTTTAGAAGAAAAAACATTTTTATATTTTTCTTTGTGGAATGGAGCTACTTTTTTTAATTCCATTAGCTCCTTGGCGCGTGGTTCTGCCTCCATAACGTAGCCTTTTTTTTGTTGTTCATCATACATGGCAAGATATTCTCTCATCTTTTTTGCCATATGAGCATCATTATCATTTTTATAAATATTTTTAGAATTAATATATTTATTGGCTGAAACAATACTGATTTCGCTTGAATCAGAAATCTCAATACCTGCTTTAGAAAGCATTTCAATGTTACGCTTATTAACTTCTTCTTTTGTTAGTGAATTTTGATGTGCCGCTGTTGCATTGAGGGAAAATAAGATAGAAACTCCGGCAAGTAATAATTTTTTATTCATTTTTAATCCTTATATGATTACGTACTAATTTAATAATCCCACCAGCCATTATAAATACTGCAGTCCCCTACACTGGTAGTATCGAATGGGATTCGTCCATTGCCATAGTCGCTTAAATAATGATATCCGGAAACAAACCATCGGTGATCGTTTAATGGAGCTTCATTCCAATGAACAGCAGCTTGCCTCCACGTAACGGCATATCCTGTATCAATTAAATGATCTCGGTCTTTACCATAAATATTCCCATGAGTACTGACTACACGCCAGTCAAAAGAATGATTAAGCCACCAAGTTATTGATTCATTATTGATACAATTTGCTCGGCTATGAACTGTAGTAGCCCATATTCCAGCGATAGAATTTAAGGGAAGAGCCCCTAAAATTACAGATAAGAATAATATTTTTTTCATCCAATACCTCCATGAGTTGACTTACTTAAGAAAAAGCAATTGATAAAAAATTTTCCATATACAGCACCTCCCTTATCAATCAGTGCAATTGATTTGCACTTTTGTTGAGGGAAACTCATTTTACTGTATTCAAAAGGTTCTGTCGTTAAAAATTTTTAATGCTGAGGGACTTAGATTGAGTGCTAAAAAAATTAGTATAAGAATTATTTCACTGAATATTTTATTATATATCTTCCTCATCTAACATGAAATCATCCAACGAAACAAATGAAATTATATTCAATAGGTTAGTGTTATTTGATTTAACCAGGCAAAAATCAATTTATTGACTCTAGCCTAGACTGGCAAAGGGTTATAAGGGTGAACCGGGAAATTTCGTCCCTTCCTGTAAAGAACCCCAACTAAGGGTCGTGAATGACTGAGGAAATCAGGATAGGTTCCATACTCCCTATAGTGACCGAACTGATTTCTTGGCGGTATTTTAAGATAATTTAAGATGAGAAGACAATCTTCAGAAAGAGCCATGGGAATTATAGAACATAGCTGAGATACGCTGTGTACCCAAGAGGAATTGCGGGGCAAAATAATATTCGCCACAATAAACGATAGGCTTGGGATCGTTTGTTTAAGATATGAACCCAAAACCGGGATAGCTTGTATGGGAGGGTCTACATGCTCATTGGATATTTTTTTGATGAGAAACTCAATGGTGGCTTTTAGTTCATCCTTAATCATGTAAGGAGCGAGCTTACTCAACATAGCTGGGGTATTGGGTGTATATTTTTTTTTTAATTCCTCTAATAATGTGGCTCGTTGCCTGTTTGTCAGCATCATGGCATTTTCAGTTAAAGAAGAGACAGCAATTAATCCTTTTTGGGATTCAAGTGTATCAATGGCCTGAAGACTTGTTTGAAATTCAGTTTCTGAAAAAGTGAGTTTCCGTTGGGCGTAAATAAAAAGCCCTACTAACAGTTTTTCAGGCGGATAAAAAGCCAATGCCTTAAGCATTGTTTTTTCATCAGGCATGTATGGGCTAGAATGTTGTGCCCAATAATGCAGTAACCGTTGTTGGAAATGCATCGCTTCTTGTGTATGTTGCTCAAATAAAGCTGTAATCGCCAGTTTGCGTACTTAGAGGGCTTGCGCTGCTTCCTATAGAGATTAATTCGTGGGGAGAGAGAAATTTATAAATGACCTTTAATCCATCTGTAGGTAAAAACATGTGAGGCATACTCAAGCTTCCTGCTCAATCAAAGATGTTGTAATTTTTATCATTTAGTAGTTATTGTCAATAGCTACAGATTTTATGGAAAAAACATCATGGGTTCCGATGTGCCTTTCAAATAAGATAAAATGCAAACATAATGACTAACGCGAGCAATAAATGACTCAACCCATCCACGAAAAATTAGTGAAACTCGGTATTAGCGAGGCCTCTTACAACCAATGGTCAACTTAACTTCAGAAATTAGCCTATTAAGAAAAACAGTATCATCGCGTCATTGTCAAAAGAAACTCCAAGAACACAACCTTAAAATTAATTGAATTGCATCCGGATGCTAATAAACTCATTTACTTCTTGTTATCATGAAAGATGGAGTCATCTACAAAAATATTATCCCTAAAGTTTAATTTGATGATGAAGCAAATTAAACTTTAGGTAGCTCTGAGTTGCATTTCCACCATTGATGGTGGGGGTAATGTGAGTGCCTCTGAACGTTAACGACTGTTTTCAGAGCAGGGAAATTTTGTACAGAGATTTACGATTTTGAGTGGAACTATGAGGGTAAAACCAAATTTCTGTTCTAATACCCCCGCTAGTCCTATTAGTAACCATAATACAGGCGGATAAATTTAAACTTGAATTACTTAATTTCAACGGTTTGCAACAGGTAACTTTGCAGATACAGCTTGGTCTTCTCCGTGATCATATACCCGGACTTTTCCGCTTCTGAATAATCGTACATCTGTTGCATTATCAATTAAGCGTGCTTGTGCGGCAACAGCATGTTCCGCTCGTAGAGTTACCCATTTGTGATAACTATCCCCCTTTGCCATTCCACCAATAGATTTAAATAGGCTATTACGGGCTCGAGTATAGGCGCCTGCATTTTGAATGCCAAAATATTTCTCATCATGTTCAGCTTGAGATGTAACTTTGCTAAAAGAAGGCATAACCACCATATAACGTCGCACATGATATTCTTTAGAGATCATTGAGTGAAATATTACCTCCGCCTCGGCTAAATGAATGTTAGATAAATCAATTTTATGCGCATTGTAGGCTAATATTCTATCTACTCCTTCGCTACGCACATAATCTAAAGGTAGCTCAAAGACATCAATATACCCCACAGTTGGGTGTTTCGGCTTACCAGTGGAACGTCGATAATGTGGATCACGTCGCTCCCCGCGTTTCCAACCAAATCTAACGCCACTGCTGTACATTCCCGCAATCTCAGTTTTCCAACTTAATGAAAGATGGGGATTATTGGGAGATGCGAATGCGAAATTAGTTTGAATTCCTTTTTTATTAAATAATACAGAATAGCTATTAATATAGGCTTGAGTTTCTCGCCAAAATAAGTTGGTAAATACTTTCTTGTTGCGCGCAGCAGGAGGAGGATGTCCCGCCGTAGTTTTCTCTTTTTTATCAGGCGTTGCTTTTAAACCAGCAATAAATTGCTTATTACGCTCATGAATCGCCGTGATTTCATCATCATCTTCATCTGGCTCATCACCTGCCTCATAACCTGCATCAATAAGCGTTGAAAAACTATAGGTAGTATGCGCATTTTTTCTGCTCTCAAAGACAGTATCACGAGTTTGCTTTGGAAAATGTTTAGGTACAAAATGCACGCCTCTCGCGGCAACAAGAACTAAAGATTCTTCTCCATCACCGGTTGCATTGTATTTTTTTAGTAGTTTTGTACGTAATTTCTCATAGGTAGTTTTTTCTTCGGTATCAAGCTCCTCAGTATCACTTAATTCAGCTTCGCTGCTTTCTTCATCAGTAGTATCGGCAAAATCAAAGATAAAGTCACTTAAACGAGCGAGATCTGCTACCCTTTTATTAACCAATTCATACACTGAAAGAGAATCCCTCCCAGGTCGGTATCGTAAAAAATTACCTATAGTTCCTTCTTCAGAATCCGTAAAAATTTGTTCGTTCGGTTTTTCCCCGCACAATAAAAGCTGTTGAAAACACAGCAACTCATCCTCATTAACTAGACAAGTCATGAGATTATTCTCTTCATCATTCATCTCGTTAAAATCAATAAGCTTATGCTTGATCAGCTCACACAAACTTAGGTTATGTAATTTTTTATACTTTTTAATATATTGATATACGGTTTTATTATTTAATTCAGCTAGTTTTACGAATAAAGGGAGTTTTTCACGATGCGTTTGTGAATATTTTTGAATTTCAATCAACGGCTTTTTTTCACTTATTAGTTTTAACATAGGGTTGGGCATGAGCTTGATATTCCATGAATGATTGTTATTTTTCTGCGCATAGATAATATAAATCTAACCCAAAAATGTCAATTTAATGATCAAATGGAGCGATTCGCTCTAGGAAGTATTACTCTATCAAGCAAATAAAACCATGATATTATCGTTCATCATTATAAATGATATAACTGATTTATGAGTAATTCATAAACGACTTGCCGTTTTGCAACACAACTTATATTCTACCAAACTGTAAAATAGTTGTGCAGTTTTAAGTGGGAATAATATGCGTTGTAAAAAAATAACAAAATACCTACTATCATCGAGTTGTTAAGAAAAAATGCTTATAATTCACCAGATAAAACATGTTTAACCTTCCTTAATCAGAAAGAAAGCATCATATTAACTAATAAAGTATTGTTGGAAGAAATAGAACATCTGGCACGCTGGCTTTTAAATCTTGTTGCGCGAGGATCTCGGGCAATTATTTTATTGAATCCAAGCTTGGGGTAGTGACCCCATTACCTACTAGATCCCAATTACCTTGGTTTGTATAGAGCTTGACCGAAAATCCTCGCACATCTCGCTCTGCATCTGCTGCCCCCATTTCACCAGCAACTGTTGAAAAGCGTGTAATTAATCCTGTTTTCTTTCCTACTTCAGAAAATAAATCGGCTTTTGTATAGGCAGTAATATCATGGGTCACTGTTAAAACGCCATATGCTCCCCAGCCTTTAGCATGTACCACACGTTCGGGTATCAGCTCTCGATTTTGGTGCGCCAATTTTTCAATTAACTGGTAATATTGAAGTAATAGAGCCCTCTGGCTCCAGCGGTCAAAGCGTTTTGATTATCACCAATGGGGTTACCACCAGTAGTGGTCAAAGTGATTTTTTTAGCCATTAATGATTCCTTATCTGATTACACTTGTCCATGAAAAAATTCTGCATGTATTAATTATTTCAATTACAATTCAATTCTAAAACTAATAAGTTTTATTGTGAATGCATTAAGTATTATTTTATGTTCACGCTAGTGTGGCAAGTTATCTATCTCAGCCCCACAAATAAAAATAGAACAATTGAGGTGATTAGCTTTACAAAGTGACTCCCTTTAAATAAATTAACAACCAAACTGATAAAAAGGAATTATTTTTGAAGAAAAGGATTGCAGTGATTGGCTCAGGGATATCTGGTTTAACGAGTTCCTATCTTTTAAGCAAAAACCATGATGTTTCATTATTTGAGGCCAACGACTATCTTGGTGGTCATACACATACTCTGTCTGTCGTCGCTAGAGAAACTACATACTCGATCGATACCGGCTTCATTGTTTTTAACAAAAGAACATACCCCAACTTTTGTAAACTGCTTGAAGAGTTAAATGTAGCAATTCAACCCAGTGAAATGAGTTTTAGTTATCGTTCTGATCCTAGGAGACTTGAGTACAGCGGTCATAATTTAAATACTCTTTTTTCAGATCGTCGAAACCTATTTAAAATAGACTTTTATCACCTAATTAAAGACATTATTTTATTTAATTGTGATGCAAAAAAATTCTTGGCTCGAACTAATGATCTCGAAATAACCATCAATGACTTCATCATGGAAAATAAGTACTCAGAGCAATTTAAAGAATGTTATCTTATTCCAATGATGGCTGCTATTTGGTCTAAAAATAAAGAGGACACCCTAAATTGTTCTGCTTCCTTTATATTACAATTTTATAACAATCATGGACTTCTTGATTTGTTCAACCGACCTATGTGGTATGTTATTAAACAAGGCTCAAAAAACTACATTACACCAATGATTGAGCAGATAAAAGATCAAGTGTACTTAAATTCCAAAGTAGAGCGAATAATACGAGAACCTAATAAGATTAAAATCATCGTGAATTCTGAAGAGCGCGTCTTTGATGCGATCGTATGCGCTACTCATAGCGACCAAGCATTAACGATGCTCGAGAAACCTACTCCAGAAGAAATCAATATTTTATCGACAATAAAATATACTGAGAATGAGGTGGTTCTTCATCAAGACAGGAATGTAATGCCAAAAAATAAAAGGGCTTGGGCAAGTTGGAATTACCTCGATAACCAAAGCAATGCACCAACACTGACCTACTATATGAATCGATTGCAATCAATTCATTCCAACCATGATTTTTTTGTGTCGGTTAATCTTGCACCTGAAATTGCTGAAAATAAAATTATCCAATCCTTTAAATATGCACATCCCTGTTTGAATGTGTCTGCGTTAAAAGCTCAAAAGCAAATTAATTTGATTAATGGGATGAATAATACATACTATGTTGGAAGTTATTGGGGTTATGGATTTCATGAAGACGGGGTTAATAGTGCAATCAATACGTGTAAGCTTCTAGGAGCCTAGATGATGGATCATCTCATTTTTACAGGTCATGTACGACATCGCCGCTTTGCTCCAAAACGGCATCAGTTTTCATATAAGTTATTTATGTTCTGCATTGATCTGGCTAGCATAAATAATACCTTCAAAGACATCAAACAGGTTTCCATCGAGAAGTTTAATTGGTTTTCATTGAGAAGAAAAAACTATCTTAATGAGTCGAGTATTCCTCTTGAGGAATATGCTCGTCAATTGGTTATGAATCAGTACAGAACGTACCCAAAAGGAAAAATCTATTTATTAACTCAACTGAGTTGTTTCGGGTATTGCTTTAACCCCATCAGTATCTATTTTATTTTCGATGAAGCGAATCAAAATTTGGATTATTTAATTTTGGAGGTCACCAATACCCCTTGGGGAGAACGGCATAATTATGTTCTTAAGCATTCAGATAAACCTAAAAATGAAATTTATTCATATCAATTTCAAAAAGAGTTGCATGTATCCCCTTTTATGTCCATGAATTATACTTATAAACTGAATTTAAAAATAAACTCACAACAAATACTGGTTCATATGGAAAACTATAGAGAGGGACAAAAGGATTTTGATGCGACATTAACTTTAAAAGCTCAAGAAGAGTCATCTATCAAGAAGACCTTCTGGCACTTCCCTCTGATAACTTATAAAATTGCAATGGCAATATATTGGCAAGCATTAAAATTATGGATTAAGAGTGTTCCATTTCATGCACATCCACGCTCTAATAAAAGGACCTCGAATGGACCAAAATAATCATTTAGCTACCCTGAGCACAAGAGTTTCCAAAAATGTATTTTTCAAGTTATTAAATGCCATCACCGAGGGAGCTATCAAAGTGAAGGACACGCATGGTAGTTATGTATTTGGTAATGAAAAAGAGAAAAATGATTCAATTGCTACCATCACCATAAAAAACCCAAAAGCCTATAAATCGATTCTCATGGGGGGCTCTGTTGGGGCAGGAGCAAGTTACATCGATGGAGATTGGGATACAGATGACCTACAAAAATTAATTGAGCTTATTATTAAAAATGACTCCCTTTTCAATAATATTGAAAGTCCCATCGCTCGTTTGTTTAGTCTGATGAGAACAATAAGCTATAAATTAAAAATTAACTCGATTCGTCGCGCTAAAGAGAATATTCTAGCCCATTATGATTTAGGAAATGATTTCTTTAAAATAATTCTTGACCCTTCAATGATGTACTCATGTGCACTTTATAGGCCATCTGGAATCAGTTTGGAGGAAGCTTCTCAGAAAAAAATTCAGGCCATTTGTACTGCACTGCAACTAAAACCCAGTGATCATATTTTGGAAATAGGTACAGGATGGGGAGGATTTGCATGTTTTGCTGCAAAAGAATTTGGATGTAAGGTCACCACAACAACGATTTCAGAAAAACAATATCTTTATGTCAAAGAAAAAATCAATCAGTTGGGCTTAAATCATCAGATTGAATTATTAAAAGAAGACTACAGAACGCTTTCCGGTCAATATGACAAAGTCGTTTCAATCGAGATGATTGAGGCTGTTGGACATAAATATTTTGATGCATTTTTTCATCAATGCAACCAGCTGCTAAAACCTGAAGGCCTATTTTTCTTACAGGCAATTGTAATCAATGATCAAGCGTATGAAGCAGCTAAAGATGAGGTTGATTTTATTAAGAAATTTATTTTCCCTGGCGGATGCCTGCCCTCAGTGTTTTCAATCAGTAAATCAATTGCCACCCAAACAACGTTGCAATTGCTCTCATTTGAGGACATCGGCCACCATTATGTTTCTACTTTGAATGATTGGCATAAAAAATTATTAGCAAACAAACAAGAAATTCTTGCTCAAGGATTTTCTGAGTCGTTTATTCGCATGTGGGAATTCTATTTTTGTTATTGTGCGGCAGGTTTTCAGACCCATTACATTAGCGATATTCATGCCTTGTGGCAAAAAAGACGATGAATACGCTACATTACCTCATTCATACAACTGCTTATTATGTTGCTTGGTTTGCATGCATCACGCTTGCTGCTCGGGGATATGCATGGATAAGCCCTCTTATCGTAGTTGCTTGTGTTCTGTTGCAATTGTCCTGGCAACATCAAACGGGAAGAACACTTCATGGGCTATGGCTTTTATTAGCAATCGTCGTCTCTATCAGTACCCTAATCGATAGTACTCTAGTTTATAAAGGAATTGTAATTTATGCAGCAAACCCTTTTTCCCCCTATTTTACCTCGCCTTGGATGATAACGATATGGATAAGCTTTACGGTTGTTTTATATGCCACATTAAGTAGCCTATTTGCTCACCTATTTTTACTTGGTTTCTTGTCCTGTGTCGGTTTTGCCTTAGCATTTCGCATTGGGGCAAGCTTAGGCGCTACATTTTTTCCTTATGGCAGCAATACGACCTGTCTTTTTATCGGGCTAATTTGGTCAATCTTATTGCCACTTTGCGCGTACTTCTATCAAAAGATTAGGGATGGTAAATAATGTATTCTTTCGGCATTGTAGTAATTTATCTTTTTTTACAAATGAGCTTTATGTGGGGATTATATCGTATTCTAAAAAACCCTTCTGTTGTTGATGTTTCTTGGTCATTAGGATTAATGGTTTCAGGGTTAATTTATTTAAGTTCCCCCCCTCTTGGTTTTCGTACTCTGATTATTGGCTCTCTTCTCATTGTATGGGCTTTACGCCTTGGATTCTATCTATGGTACACACGAATCAGAAAAGGGCATGTTGACAAGCGATATATTGAACTCTCTACCAATTGGAAAATAAGCCCCTCTCTTGGTTTTTTCATTAACTTTCAACTCCAAGGGCTACTCATTTTAATTATTTCAAGTGTATTTTTGCTGGTTAGCAAATCAGATCATACTCATATTACTAAGATAGATATCTTTGCATTTTGCATTATTGTGGTAGGAATAATGGGCGAGACTATAGCTGATATGCAACTGCAGCGTTTTAAAATGCGACATAAAAGAGAAGTATGTAATATAGGCTTATGGAATTATTCACGCCATCCCAATTATTTTTTTGATTGGTTAAGCTGGATGGGATTCTCTTTATTGGCGATACAATCGACCCTGGGATACCTTTTTTTCCTTTCCCCTTTGATGCTTTATGTTATTTTTACCCGTATGACAGGCCCCTTAACAGAGAGGGGCTCGATACAATCACGGGGACAAAAATACATTGAGTACCAAAAGCAAACTTCAATGTTTTTTCCTTGGTTTAAGAAAAAAAACGGCTCTGAATAAAGAAAGAAAATAAACTACTCAGGCCACATAAGACCATTCCCCAAATAAAATCAATTAAGGTTATCTTCCAAGGCCAGTTCGCAAGAATTGAATAGTTGGTGAAATCATAGATTCCATAGGTTACAAATCCAAGAATTACCCCTCCAGCGAGTGCCTGCATATAATTACCTTGTGCACCGGGCAGAACAAAATAAACAATTCCTAAGGCGATGCAAACATAAACGACTGCTGCTGCCCACCAAATAGGTGCCATGCCCTCTCCTGACTTACGTAATAACATACCGATGTTTTCTGCATAAATAGTTTTGGCAATGAGACCTAGCCAAATCATATCCAATACAAAAACACAAATCATCGTTAAGAAAAAAAGCCCTATAAGTTTCATGATAGTTCTCCATACGTTTCAGCAACTATTTTTCATCAAGTTCTGCTTTAATACCGATTTAGGCACGGGTTTAACATCCCAGACGATAGGTTAATCATAAGGAAAGGGAGTGCTCGAATCCAATCAATTTTGTTGCTAAATGGTTCATCAGGATTGTAGTTATTTTTGCTCACAATCCAACGGTTTATTAAATATCCTAAAGACTTCATCACATTAATCCCTAATTTTTTACTAAATCCAAACTATCCATCTACTTAATCATTAATTATTTTTGGTGTGCTTGGCCTTCGAATAAAGAGGTATATAATCAAAACACTGTGGCCCACTTTCTGAGCCACATTCATCGTAAGTATTATCAGCACAGAGAAAAAATTCCTCTGCTCCGTATTCTGCTGCTCGAGACATCGCCTCGTCAATAGAATTGAAATGCCATAATTCTTTTCCCTTATGAATAAATTCATCAGAATCTTTAGCGATAATTTCAACGATGTATTCATGAAGTTCGATTGGTGAGTAAATCAACGCAATTGCTTTAGAACTACTCTTAACTTTATTGATCAAATTCTTTCGTTTTGAATTTTCCATGCTTCTGTTCCTAATGAAACCGTATTAGTATCATTATAGTTGCAATGTTGCATCTAAATCCATAATGGATATTTAGGCATGGTTTGAGCATTTAATTCATTAAAGACTATAGACTACTTATTCCCTATTGCTACTTGAAGTCAAGAATATTCTCCTTCATAGTAAGATTTTTACTGTTAAGGCAAAATTTATGGCTCGATATTTAATTATTGCAGCGAGTAGTGCGATTGGTCAGTCAGTGGTAGAGCTTCTAAAAAAGCAAGGAGATGAAGTTGTGACCACAGCGCAAAACAAGAACAAAATCATCCCAGACTTTATACTGGATGCATCTGATTTTAATGCGGTCGATATGGTGTTCGAGCAAGCAGGCTCTCTTGATGGAGTGGTCAATTGTGCGGGCTCTTTACTACTTAAAAGTGCTCATGCGACCAGTTTTGAGGAGTTTGAAAAGACAATCAATGCGTCTTTAACTACATCTTTTGCAACTATACGTGCAGCAGGCAAGCGAATGACTAAAGGAGGATCTGTAGTCCTTATTGCTTCTTCCGCAGCGTTAACTGGACTGGCTAATCATGAGGCTATTGCTGCAGCCAAAGCAGGTGTTATTGGCTTAGCTCAATCAGCAGCGGCAACTTATGCATCGTCTAATTTGCGTATCAATGTAGTAGCACCTGGGATGGTTAAAACACCCTTAACTGATGCCTTACTTAAGAATCAATTGATCGCTAAGGCATCCACTGCGATGCATGCCTTGGGGCGAATTGGCGAGCCATCCGAGATAGCACGGACTATTTTATTTTTTCTTAATCCTGAAAACAGTTGGATAACGGGGCAAGTTTTAGCAGTGGATGGTGGCTTAAGCTCTGTGCGCCCCAAGCTTAAAGTATAATTTGTTTTTTGGGGCGTGCTATGACTAAATTGTGCTTTATTTTGGGCGACCAATTGAGTGAGTCACTTTCTTCACTTACTGTAATTGACAAGTATGATGATGTGGTTTTTCTTTGTGAAGTGATGGAAGAAGCCACTTATGTTGCACATCATCCTAAAAAAATTGCTTTTTTATTTTCAGCGATGCGTCATTTTGCAAAATCGTTAACAGGACTTGGCTATCGAGTACGCTACACTCGATATGATGATCTTGATAACGCTGGTTGCTTTGAAGCGGAGTTGCGTCGAGCAATACATGAAGAAAAAATTTCAGAGGTGCATGTAACGTTCCCTGGCGAGTGGCGTGTTCTACAAGAAATGGAAAAATTAAAAAAAGAATTGTTGATTCCCCTTATCATTCATGAAGATACTCGATTTTTATGCTCGATAGACGAGTTTAACTATTGGGCAAAAAATAAAAAGCAGTTGCGTATGGAGTATTTTTACCGAATGATGCGTCAAAAGCATCATCTTCTCATGGATAGTCGAGGGAAGCCGGTAGGTGGGGCGTGGAATTATGATGAGCAGAATCGAAAAAATGCAAATCACATCGAAAAATTTCCTAGTCGTTTGACACATCCTATAGATGAAGTGACCTCAGAGGTTTTAAGCCTGGTGGAAAAGGAGTTTTCTCATCATTTTGGTCAACTACATCCGTTTAATTTTGCAGTGACCCGCGAGCAGGCTCTTTGTGAAGCCAATTACTTTATAGGGCATTGTCTAGTCTATTTTGGTGATTACCAAGACGCCATGCGCTCTAATGAAGTCAATTTATATCACTCCAAATTATCTTTTTATCTGAATGCAGGGCTTTTATTGCCTTTAGAGTTATGCTGTATGGCAGAAGAAGCTTTTAAAAATAAACTGGCACCATTGAATGCTGTAGAGGGTTTTATTCGTCAAATATTAGGATGGCGAGAGTATATCCGTGGCATTTATTGGTTTCTGATGCCTGAGTATGCAGAAAGGAATTATTTTAACGCATCGAAACCTTTACCTGCATTATATTGGGGAAAAGATACTCAAATGTTTTGTATGAAAGAGGTAGTGCGACAAACACAAGTTGAGGCTTATTCACATCATATTCAACGCTTGATGATTACCGGAAATTTTGCTCTATTAGCAGGCCTTGATCCCAAAGAGGTATGTGAATGGTATTTGGCTGTGTATGCTGATGCTTATGAATGGGTAGAACTACCAAATACATTGGGGATGGCGCTCTATGCTGATGGCGGTGTGATGGCGAGCAAGCCGTATGCCGCGAGTGGTAAGTACATTCAAAAAATGAGTAATTTCTGTAAGTCATGTGTTTATAATCCTGGAGAGCTTTTGGGTGAAAAAGCATGCCCCTTCAATTCCCTCTATTGGAATTTTATAGGTCAACACCAAGGCAAACTTAAAAACAATCCGAGACTCCATTATGCTTATCTAAATTGGGATAGAATGACCCAAGAAAAGAAAAGAGCTATTCTCATTAAGGCAAACGAAGTACTCGTTAGCATAGATGCTGGGCTGTTATAAAGATACATCCTCAAATTTGATGTAAATTAACGTGATTAGGCCCTCTTTTAATTAATTGAATGTTATTCAGTCTGCAATCTTATAAAGAGAATATATAACTACTAGCTTTTTCAGAGGTAGCCATGAGAGTAAATATGCTACAATATATTGAATAATTCATGCACTTGAGGCTTTTTATGCTTGTAGAAATTCTTTCTCGCATTCAATTTGGCTTTAGTATTGGTTTTCATATATTGTTTCCGACATTAAATCTTGGTCTTGCGGTATTTCTGGTGATTATGGAAGCAACCTGGTTGAGAACAAAAAATCCAATTTACCTCGAAATTTGTAAGCTTTGGACTAAAATTTTCGCATTGACTTTTGGAATGGGCGTAGTGTCTGGAATTGTCCTGGCTTATCAAATTGGCACAAATTTTGGACCATTCATTACTCAATTTGGAAACGTTTTAGGTGCTTTATTTGCTTACGAAACCTTGACTGCTTTTTTTCTTGAAGCTGGATTTTTAGGAGTGATGCTCTTCGGTTGGAAAAGAGTGCCGCCAGGACTTCATTTTATTGCCACGATTTTGGTAACCATTGGCACAACAATATCAGCATTTTGGATTATGTCAGCCAATTCATGGATGCAAACTCCTGGCGGGTATCAATTGGTTGATGGGAAGTACATTGTCGATAGCTGGTGGTCCGTAGTATTTAATCCTAGTTTTATTCCACGTTTTGTTCACATGCTCTTGGCCTCTTATGTGACCACTTGTTTTGTCATCATGGCTGTTTCTGGATATTATCTGTTAAGAGGAAAGTGTGATGTAATTGCCAAAAGATGTTTGGGGTTTAGCTTATGGGCGGCGCTCATTTTAGTTCCATTACAAATAGGTGTTGGCGATATAGTTGGCATTAATGTGCATCATTACCAGCCTTTAAAAACAGCGGCAATGGAGGGAGTTTGGCAAACACAAAAAGGAGCCCCATTGGTATTGTTTGCTATTCCATCACAAGAACAGCAAAAAAACTTTTATGAAATCGCGATACCAAAACTTGCAAGCTTGATTAATACCCATGAGTGGGATGGTGAGCTTATAGGATTAAGTTCAGTTCCTCTTGCTGAGCAACCAGGCATGCTCCCTGTGTTTTTCACATTCCGTATTATGGTAGGGATTGGAATTTTGATGTTATTTACTGCCATAGTGGGAGTTTTTCTGTATTTAAAAGGCTCTCTGTTTAAGCTTAGCTGGTTTCATCGCTGGTGTTTTGTGATGGCTCCATTAGGATTTATTGCCAGTATTTCAGGATGGTTAACCGCTGAAATTGGCCGACAACCTTGGGCGGTCTATAATCTTTTGAGGACAAAGGATGCGGTGTCTGCAATAGGTTATGAAGAGGTGTTGATTTCCTTTACGTTGCTTGTTCTTGCTTATGGGGTTGTTTTTGGGTTTTATCTCTATTATTTATTTAAGCTCATCGCCCATGGACCAGAGACATTGACAGACGAAGAAATAGAGCATCATGCCTTTCAGTATATGACCGATAATCCTAAGGAGAGTAAATAATGTTACCACTTATTTTTGCCGTACTTCTTGGGTTTATTATTCTAATGTATGTCATTCTCGATGGTTTTGATTTAGGCATTGGTATTCTCTTTCCGTTTACTTCCAATGAAAAAGACCGTGATACCATGATGAATTCGATTGCCCCCGTTTGGGATGGTAATGAAACTTGGCTCGTTTTTGGCGGTTCAATGCTGTATGGTGCCTTTCCCAAAGTGTATGGTTTGCTATTGCCCATTCTTTACATGCCTATCATGCTCATGCTGATTGCTTTAATATTTCGTGGTGTGAGTTTTGAGTTTCGTTTTAAGGCCAAGAGATCAAAACCAATCTGGAATTGGACTTTTGCAATCAGCTCGGTTGCTGCAACATTCTTTCAGGGAATTATTTTGGGTGCTTTTGTCCAGGGTTTTTCCATCAATGAGTCATCAATGACTATTAATAATCCTGATTGGTTAACTCCGTTTAGTTTGTGTACCGGGATTGCTTTGGTTTGTGGTTATGCTCTTTTGGGGGCTACTTGGATGGTTATCAAAAGCACTGGCAGGCTGCAGCGTACAATGATTCATTATGCCCGAGGATTATTAGTATTAGTCGGTTTCTTCTTGATTTTTGTCAGTATTTGGACACCTTTACATAATGATGAAATTTTTCATCGTTGGTATAGCGTCCCTAACGTGTTTTTTTTAAGTCCACTACCCTTGCTTGCCGCAGTTGCTCTTTATCAAGCTTGGAGAAACCTAAATACTGACATTGAGTACAAACCATTCATTTACAGCATAATTGTATTTTTGTGTGCCTACATAGGAATTGGGATTAGTGTTTATCCCTATTTAATTCCGCATCAGATGACGCTTTGGGAGGCCGCAGCCCCTGATTCAACGCTTAAGTTTATTCTAATTGGTGTAGTCATTATGCTCCCTATTCTTCTTGCGTATACACTTTATGCTTATCATCTTTTCCGAGGAAAATCGACAGGACACTATCACTAGAAATCTCGCCAGTCGGATGTGAATATGAGCCAGTGTAATTATAAATTCGACAACACTTAAAGCAAACAAAAGATACCCTATAAGCGGCGTCCACCAAATAGGTTTTAATTGGTCGACTACAAGGTTTAACCAGGGGCGATAGTCTTGAAAATAGAGGCTCTTAGAAATAAGAGCCTAAGCAAATCATATCTGCAATAAATACTACAAAAGTAATTAAAAGCAGTTTTAATTTTAATACAAACTCTATCTTGGGGTAAGTAAATTTAAAACCGAATCTATTCAAGTGGTTAGGGAGTACCCTTTAGCCTTTAAGTAGTAAATAGTTGCCCATCTCACCCAAAAAAATTTTAATAATGAATTTTGGTATTTTAAGAAGAAGAGTTCTCTTTAAGGCTGAACATAAGATTTATACCCAAAGCGTTATTTGGCAAATCAATGCGTTTGATTAACCTGGGGTCGAAAGCTCCAAGCTCCTAATGCAACGAATGCATTAAAATGGCTTTGTTGTATAGCTTAAAAACGGCATCGTCAGCAGAGACTGCGAAGAGACTCCTGGCCCTTTCCCGTTAATGAAGAAGCCTAAACGGGCATTGAAATTAATGAATTTATTAATAAGTTGTCTCTACCTCTAGTAAATCAGCGGTGATCCCTTAATATATCGCATTTTACAAGGTAAGTTCTTTTACAGATAAAACCATGGCATTATTTTGATATGGTTCTTTATCTATTTTTGTTTCATGTATTGTGCTTGCCAGTACCTTAATAAGGAAATTATATGAAGCAATATAAGGTTATTTTATTTGGGGCAGAAGGCTCAGGGAAATCAGAACTATTTAGACGGATGGTTTTTAGTAATGAATATAGATTTATTGCTCAGCATCAATCTACTTTAGGAACTAATTATGGTGTAAAAAATATTGATAATAATCACCAATTGTGTATCTGGGAGTTGAGTGGGGCTGCGCGATTTTGCCGTGATGTGGATATCCTAAGCTATGCTGCTAAAGCAGATGTAGCATTATTATGTATTGATTTAACGCAAGAAATTGATCAAGAACAAATTCAGAAAAAAATTAACGAGTTTTCTATTGATAACGCTCGCGCCCCACTGCTTTTAGTAGGAACTCAATCGGACCATTCAGAAGCACATATTCACGAATTTCAGCAATTAAATTTAAATAAACAAATCTTTATTACTTCAGCAAAAGAAGGACTTTATATTGATGAGCTTCTTCAAGGTATTGCTGATGCGTGCAATATTCCATCATTAAAACAACAATGGGATGATGCGGTGAGTAATCTATTATTGCAAATGAACCTATTGCCAAAAGAGAAGTCTGATGCAATAACACAAGAGATTACTCAGCTAGAACGTATTTTGTTTTCAACTGATGTTAGTGAAAAGTCAAATAACGAACGCAAGCAAGAGGCAATAAAATTGTTTCAAAAAAAATGCCAATCTATTTTAAATGGTGGTTATTCAGATGCATCGATCGCCCTCTTAACGATTGTAGCGGCTGCGGTAGTGACCGTTCTTGCTACGATACTTGGTTTTACCGTTGGTTTTGCATTAGGCGCATGGGCAGGTCCCGGTGCATTCATTACGGCATTGGTTGGCGCTGATGCAGCCGCTTGTTCTGTAGTTGGGGTAAGTGCGACTCTTGGAGCAAGTGCAGCAACTTTAACCGCCTATGGCTTATTTAAAGAACAGAAACCAATTGAAAATGGTAAATTGATTCTGGATTTGCAACAAAAAAGTATTACCTCATTGTTTCCACCAATAACCATTTGATTTAATTACCAATTCAGACTCTAGTGGCCAGAGGACGGTCCGGGACGATTCCTGTCTGAAATTGAACCAGTCGATCCATTTTATATAGGGTTTCGTCTTAGCCCTACGATGACTTGTAGGTTGAGCCCAGAGTGCAAAACACTTGGCCAACCTGCAAATCATTGGAAAATTTCTTTAACTTAATGGTAGTGTCTCTGGGGTTGGCGAAAAATCACGAAACATAAAAATGTAAAGCCAGTCTATATCGTAAGAGATATGCATAAGATATAGAGATATTTTCTGAAGACATTTGTTCTTCTATGGGCGTAATTCAACTATATTTTGAAAAAAGATTTTTCATTTTTATTCTAGAGCCTATGCTTAATAGTATCTTGATAAATAGCACCTCGAAGGCCAAAAAAAAATATGCATATGCAAGTCATAAAAGAAAAAAAACAACTCTGGATTATTTTACTAATTGTCTTCATTAGTTTTCTTGGTTCATCCATTGCATATCCAATTTTTCCACCTTTGTTTCTACAATCTACAGACCAGTTAATTATCTCGCCACAATGGAGTGAAACCAGTAGGCGTATTTGGCTGGGATTAACCCTTGCTATTTTCCCCTTAGGACAATTTATCGGCGCCCCTATTCTTGGGAGAAATTCTGATTTGTATGGTCGTAAAAAAATACTGATTATCAGCTTGCTCGGTAGTATATTAGGATATTTATTGACCGTTATTGCCTTTTGGACACATTCCTTTTGGTTATTATTATTTAGCCGCTTTTTAACCGGTTTTATGGAAGGAACTTTCGCAGTGGCCAGAGCATTAGCAGCGGAACTGACGACCATTAATAAGTTTGTTAGTTTTGGTCGTCTCAATACCATGGCCGGTATTGGTTATATCATTGGGCCAATTATTGGTGGGTTATTATCTAATTCAAATATTGTTCCCTGGTTTTCATGGTCTTTTCCTTTTACATGCGCTGGAATAGCTTCGGTTATGGCATTGGGACTTGCGTGGTGGAAGTTGCCAGAACATAAAGCTTTACGTAAAGTGGAAAAAGAGTCCATTGCGAGCCAGCTCAATATTATCCGTCAATTTAAACTCTTATTTCAGAATCATCCCCATTTGAAGTCTTTACTAATCATCAGCACACTGTTTACCTTTGCGGTAGATATGTTTTATGAGTTTGGCCCAGTTTATCTGGCGGGTCAATGGTCTATGTCTCCAGGAATGATTGCACTTTATAATGGGGCATTGTCCGCAGCTTTAGCCCTAGGTGCTTCATGGCTTCCACACCAACTTGCAAAACGCATGCCTATTCATCAAGCTCTTATTGGCGCGATGCTGGTTACGGCATTAATTTTTGCAGCCATGATTATGTTTCAATATCCAATACCAATGTTTTTATTCTTCACGCTCATTGGTCTTAGTATCACCAGTGTTACGACGACGATGACGATTCATATATCAAATATGTCGCATACTGCCATTCAAGGAGAAGTCATGGGCACGCAAGTAAGTTTGCGTACTTTAGGTGATGCTATTATCTGCATTGCGGGTAGTTTTTTAATTGTTGTATCACTTATTTTACCCATTGTTTTTTGCTGCATTATTGCATTGTTTGCAGGAATTTTATGTATGGTTTATTTAAAACCTACTGAGACAATGAATCATAAGTAGATTAATTAACGCCTTTAAAGTATTTAAACGAACATGTAGCGATGTTCCATAAAGATATCCATCCTTGGATTTTCTCTTTTATAAAATCAAAGGGTGGTGAATGAGGCTGATACTGAAATACCAATATTCTCGGATAGATCAAGTTCATGGAGGTTATAAGGATTTGCCTTCCAAATATTTGTCATTAGATTCTTATAAACATCAGTATATTCAATAATGCGAGTTCCTTTTTTATTTAATTCACTTTCGTCATAAAAAAGATGCTCCTCGCCATCTTCTTCTATCCACATTCTACGAGGTACATTGTCACGTTTGGATGCTGTACATAAATCCGTATAAGTTGTAATTGTTTGAAAATTCTTTAGCTGAGCTTTTAACTCCTCTCGATAGCTTTTAACTCGGCCCATCTTGCAAGAATCTATATCTAAATTATTCAATGGGATTTTTTCTAATTCTAAATCATTTTCAAGGATATCTATTAGTTCTTCAGCATCATATCCCGCGATTAATTTATTATGAATATCTCCTTGAGCATTAATCAGGATCGAATCACCGGGATTGATCCGATCTAATAAATATTTGGTATTCTCAGGCTCATAGAGATTTATTATTGATTGGGTATGCTCTCTTTTCTTTGCCTCATTTAAAAGCCCATTAAATTTTTCCCCATCGGGAACATAGACAAATCTAACATTTTGCCCAAAAATTTCTGTCAAAAGTGGCCCAGCGTCCGAGCCTGAAATTATTTCATGTTCAACTTGTTCTATATATTTATCGCCACTACTATAAAGCTCAATTACATGAGTTTGATTTGGCGTGAAAAATTTGAAACGAGGCATAACATCCCATAGGTTTGTATAAATATAAGATATTTTAGCATTAAAAAATGATGGCTTTCTTAAGTGAGTTTATTCAGCGAAAACTTTTCAGCGTGAAAAAGGTAGTTTAATGATCAGCTATTGTTGGGATAGAGCCAATTTTCCATCGCCTTTCTCGCCATTTAATAAATGTTCACAATCAGTTACAGATAAGGGAGGACTAAAATAATAACCCTGCACTGCATCAACTTGCTGGGTGCGCAATAAATCCACTTGCGAAATCGCCTCAACCCCCTCAGCAATCACTTGCAGCTGTAAACGGTGAGCTAATTCTATGATGGCTTCTAAAATAATCTTATCTTGCTGTTCCAACTGATGTTTATTAATAAAAGATTGGTCAATTTTTAATTTACTAAGGGGCAAACGTGTCAAATAAGCCAAACAGGAATAGCCTTTGCCAAAGTCATCAATGATTAAATTAATGCCTAAATTTTTTAACGCCTCCATTTCTTTTATAATATTTGCTGATTCGATAAGAATAGATTCAGTTAACTCAAGCTCTAAATAAGCTGGTTCTAGTTGAGTTTCTGCTAGAATGTCGGCTACTAATTGGCTCATGAATTGGCTTTCAAGTTGCAATGCTGAAAGATTAACCGCTATAGGCACCCTTGGTAAATTTTTATTTTGCCAGCTCTTCAGTTGCTGACAGGCTGTGCGCAATACCCATTCACCTACGGGGAGCATGAACGGTGTTTTTTCGAGCAATTGAATAAACTGCTTTGCCTCTAATAATCCCTTTGTTGGATGTTGCCAGCGCAATAATACTTCAAGACTTACAATACGCTCGCTTACTAAATCAAAGATTGGCTGATAAAATAAACAAAATTCCTGATTCGCCAATGCATTTTCGAATTCCGTTTCAAGATGATGGTTTTGCTGAATGTGTTGTGTTAATTCCACTGAATAAAACTGATACTGGTTTTTGCCCAGTTCTTTAGCCCGATATAGAGCCGTATCTGCTTGCCTTAAAAGCCCCTGAATATCCATAGCATCTTTTGGGAATAAACTGATGCCAGCACTGGCTGAAATATGGATAGTGTGACCTTGTATCATAACTGGGGCTGCAAGTTTCTGATAAATTTTATCTATGATGGCCTTTACCTGCACGCTTTCATCAAGGCTATCCAATAAAACCACAAACTCATCGCCTCCCAGGCGCACTGGCAAATCGCCAGCGCGCAGACACATTTTAATCTGTTCTGAAAAATAGATAAGTAATTTATCACCGACTTCATGACCCATTGTATCGTTAATAGTTTTAAAATTATCCAAATCAAGGAAAATTATGGCTAATTGTTTGGCTTCCCGTGATAAACGCGAAGCACTTTGCTGAAAAATTTGAAAGAGCAGATTACGATTGCCAAAACCCGTCAAAGGATCATGGGTTACTTGATAATAAAGGTAAGCATTTTCTAATGAAATAGCGGCCTGGGACACCAAGATCGTAAGGTCTTGTAAGTGTTGAGGAGTAAAAGAGTGCTTAAGCATATTATTTTCAAGATAGAGAATACGTCTTAATTGGCCTTGATAGAAGAAAGGAATTATTAATATTGATTTAGATTTAGACTGCTGCAAATAAGGGTCTAAAAATTGAATGTCGTTAGCGACATCCTGGATTAACACTGCTTCGTTGGTGCGTTGCACATAGTTAATAACTGTGAGTGGTAAATCTGAGCGTGTCTCTATACTCTTTGCATCTGCCAACCAAATGCGTTGTTGCTCTATAGTTCCCTCCGCTTCGATAAGCCAGGAGTTGTCTTTCTTTATGACAAGTACACTGCGTTGCGCACCAGCATTTTCAAGCACAATTTGCAGTAGTTTTTTTAATAACTTATCGAACTGCATTTCACTGGCAATCGTTTGAGTTAACTTGAGAATCGCCATAAAGTCTATGGAAAGATCACTGCTTGAGATTGATGTTTGTGTGTTAGCCAGGGTCTTTTGCTGTAAGGATGTTTTAGGACTTTCATACTCATAAAATGATTGGGGATACTGTTGTTTTAAACGCTGACAAAGTGCGAGTGCGCCCCAACGCTCATACCCATAATGCGCTTCACGAAAATAGTGTTTTGCTAGGTGCGGTTTATTTTCCTGTAAGTAAAAGCGTGCAGCACACTCATTAATAACGCCAGTAAGCTGAGGTGAATTATTATCCAATGCAAGTTGAGCCGCTTGGTCGTACAAATCACTGGCCTTGCGATAATTTTCTTGGATAGCAAAGATTTCTGCACTAAGCATTAAATAATACGGTTCAAAATTGATAGCACACCATCCTGACCAACGCTTAAAGAGCTTTTGAATAGCAAGAAGCTTCTTTTTGTAACGGCGTTGCTCATTGATGGGAACTGTTTTGTAGCTCGCAGCTAAACTCAAAGCATAATATAATTGTCCTTCGACATACGTGATGGTTCCTATAGCTGAATCTGCAAATACCTCTGCACCTAGCCCCATTTCCACTGCTAAAGAAAATTTCCCAGTCAAATAAGCGAGTTTTATAGCGCAAAAGTAAAAGCAAGCCTGTTCATGCTGAGTTTTGCATTCAGTAATAGATTGGAATGAATGTACTATTTCTTGATCAAAATTTTTATTTATTGACGAATGCTGCAAGTTTATTACTGAATAGTTCAATAAAATCCAGACTGGATAGAAATAGTCATTCGGGCCACGTTTCTTTAACACTTCTCTGAGAGTGGTTGAAAGGTCAGATAGTGGGTAACTTAAAGCATATTGATTTAAAAAATGACTTATAAAACTATAATCAGCAGTCGTTAAATCCCCTGATTGTTGAGCTAATTGATAACTATGTAAGGTATGATTCAATGATTGAGAGAGTGGGTATTTCCAAAAATGGAGAAAATGTCCCATACAAAACTCCACTTTAGCTAATACAGATGGATCGGGGTAATATTCAGCAAGCCGATAAGCAAGTGCAACGTGCTTAAAACTTGCGTCATAGCGCTTAAATACATGGAGTAATACAAATGCATAAGCTGCAAAACAATATGAGCTTTCAGGTGTGTATCCGTGACGTAATGATAGTTTAACAGCATGAAATATGAGTAAAACAAATAATTCTTTGTTCGAAGTGATATAGGTGGAAGCATATAACTGATTTAAAATTTTTTGCAACAAACTGTATTCATTGCTGGCTTGCTGAGTTAAATCCAAATTAGTAAATTTTTTACCATACAATCGCCATTCGATAGACATGTATGCAGTTAAAATATGGTAGGGTTTAGGATATAGAGGAAGATTAAGTCCAAAAAGGCGTAAGACCTCCAATCCCTGTTGTAATGCATCGTTATAACGATTCGCAAGGCTAAGCCGTATGATATCGAGCTGATAGACCAGCATTTTATCAAGCTTGGTTTTAGCGTGCTTAAAGAGTATTGCCAATTGCGGTTTAACAAACTGATGATCATCAGTTAATAATTCACTTTCAACCAAGCCACACTGTAAAGCAAAAGTTAGATCATAATGATGCTCCCAAGCATCTTTTGGTAATAGAGAAACCGCGATACTGAAATAATTTTTTGTAGCTTGATAGGCTGCAACAGCTTTTGCTCTTTTACCTACTTGCAAATTAAATTCGGCGAGCTCCAACCGTTCTTCAGGCTTGGTAATTAATGACGAAGCTTCATTTAAATGACGTACAATTTGACCAAGATAGATTTCATCATCCCTATTCTTATCCGCATTGGTTAGTAATAAACGACCAATGTTTAAATGCAATTCACGTCTAAGCTCAGGCACTATAAGCTGATAAGCAGCTTGCAAAATACGATCGTGTTTAAACTGAAATATAATAGAATCTTGTGAAAGCTGCGCATCAGTGCCGTTGTCCCCTATCAAATTGATAGTCTTGTAATTGCCGCATACTAACTGGATGAGGTTGGCATGTAAGGCTTCCTGCAACAAGCTCAGCGTGAGTGATACAGATTGCTGGCTGATAACCGATAATGTCTGTAAATCAAACTGGATACCGATACAGGCGGCTAATTTAAGATTATCTTGCGCTGGCGCTGATAGCTGTTGAATGTTGTTAATAAGTAAATCTACGACATTTGCTGTCATATGCTGCTGCTCGATTTCCATAATATCCCATTGCCATTGGCCTTTTTCATAATCGAAAGTTAACAGATGATTATGATGTAAAGTCTTGAGAAACTCATGGATAAAAAAAGGGTTTCCCTCGGTTTTTATCTGCAGGATTTCAGCCAAAGATTTTGCCCGGGCAAGCCCACAGCCCAGCATATCGGCAAGTAGTTGTTGTAGATGCAAAGATGTCAATGGCGGTAATTTAATAGTATTTAGGATGACTGAATTAGCCATTAGTTTTTTCTGAAATTCGATTAATGGATGACCAAAAACTACTTCATTATCGCGATAAGTGCCAATCAACATAAAATAACTATTCGTTGTATCCGTTAATAAATGTTGCAGCAGTTGTAAGGAGGCATTGTCTGCCCATTGTAAATCATCTAAAAAGATCACTAACGGGTGATCTGCCTGGCAAAAAACCTGTATAAACTGCTGAAATGCAAACGCCAGTTGGTTTTGAGCTTCACCACTGGTATTTTTTACACATGATTGCGGGCCAAGCAGTTGTTTAATCGAAGGAATCAAAGCCAACAGCGCATGCCCCTGATCACCAATAGATTGCTGTAAGGCCTGTTTCAAGTTTTTTAGTTTTTGCTCAGGTTCTGCCAATACCTGTCGAATCAGATTTTGCAACGCATCAATAAGTGCACTATAAGGTTTGTTTTGCTGTAATTGGTCGTACTTACCTTGAATAAAATATCCTTTACGACAGGTCAGTGGTTTATAGATTTCTTTAATTAGCGAGGTTTTACCAATCCCGGAATAACCAGACACCAAAACCACTTCATTTTTCCCTTGACTAACCCGCTCAAAAGCAGCGAGTAACTCTGCAATTGGTTTTTCACGTCCATACAATTTTTGTGTTTTCTGGAGCTGATCGCTGATATCAATAGCACCTAAGGAAAATTCAGCTATCGTTTGTTTTGATTGCCATTGTATAGCACATTCAGTTAAATCCGCTGCCAGACCTCGCGCACTTGCATAACGCTCTTCTGGCATTTTGGCCATTAGTTTGATAATAATCTGGCTAAGCATAGTAGGAATATTTAGAGGAAGCGATGATAGAGGTATCGGAGTTTTTGCAAGATGACAATGCACCAGCTCAAGAACATCAGTTGCATCAAATGGCAACTGGCCCGCTAACATTTCATAAAAAGTTACTCCCAGAGCATAAAAATCGGTGCGATAGTCAATACTTCGGTTCATTCGCCCCGTTTGTTCGGGCGATATATATGCCAGTGAGCCCTTCAAAAGATGAAGATTGTTATAGCTTTGTGTTTCCTCAAGCAGCTGTGAGGAAATACTAAAATCTGCCAATTTGATTAACAAGGTATGAGGCTCAATAATGATATTAGCAGGCTTAATGTCTTTATGAATAATATGCTGTTTATGTAACTCAGCTAATGCGTAGGCCAGCTGTAAGGCAATTGTGAAGAAAGCATCCAGCGCCAATGGTTTTTCTTGTAAAAAACTCTTTAAGGTCTGACCCTTGATATCTTCTAAAACTAAAACAGTAAGATGACCTTGTTGAATGAGTTCATAGGGCTTAATAATACCTGGAATATTAAGTTGCTTGAGTAAAAAATATTCGTGTTGCAAGTCGGCGAGAATTTGAAGAGAGGGATGCTCTGAGTATGGGCATTTGAGCATAACGGGAAAATTATCAACAAGCCGTAGCCCGCGGTAAAGTACCGTATTGGGGCTTTGATGAAGTGTTTCCAGTATTTTATAGCCTTTAATAATGTCCATAACCGTATATTCAAAATAGATTTTAATCATACAGTCCTTAATGGCCTCGGGCGACCTATAGGCCCGACAACTCAATAAAATGAACCAATATGAATAAATTAGTTATGTATGAGTCAATAATGTAAAGTATAGTACTATGTACTGCAAATTTAATTTTATAGTACCAAAACTACCATGCCTGATTCATTTGATACACTTCCACTAAGATAACAACCATAAGATATCAGGAAAGCTAAGCTTTGTAGTCTCAGAAGTTATAAAACCTTTATATTCAAAGAATCTTAAGGTTTCGTAGGTAACTAGATCATAGTATTGAGAGACCCCATCATATAAAATGTCATTTTATGGTTTTTTCTCATGCACCCCATACAGTTTTACTGGGGTTAGTTTACCTTTCATGGTGACTTCTCCTATATCAATAAAGTCATATCGTTCGGGACGTTTCATCAATTGGTAAACATTTTGGCTGATTAAAATATTTTGCTCATAGGTTTTTGTCATGGATTCTATTCGTGCTGCTGTATTCACAACATCGCCGATCACGGTGCTTTCCAAACGATTAGTCTCCCCAACAATACCCAGCATCAATTCCCCTGCGTTGATTCCTATACCTACATGCACCTCTTGAGAGGAAAAAAGCCATGAGTTGCTTTTATTTAATGCGGTAAGTTTTTTTAAAATTGCTACTGCTGAATTCACAGCGTCATCGGCACAGGTCTCTCCCGGAAAGAGAGCCATGATCGCATCTCCCACAAATTTATCAATAAACCCTTGATGTTCAGCAATTATTGGAGACAACTGCTTAAGCACGGAGTTTACAAAATCAAAATTTCCTTGGGGAGTTAAACTTTCCGATAGGGTTGTAAAATTTCGTATGTCCAAAAATAACACAGCAATAGTATGCTTTAAGTTATCTCCAAGCGTTACTTCAAGAATATTTTTTTTGTTTAATAATTCAAGAAACTCATGGGGAACGAATCGTTCAAAAGAATTGGTTATCCGTTCCTGCTTTCTAAATAATAGGTAAATTAAGGTTGAAATTAATAATAAACCCGCCATAGAGACAATAAACAGCAGCGTTTGATTTTTAAGTGCTGCTTTTTGTATACGTTGATGCATATCTCTTGATAACTCGGTACGTAATAACCCCATTGGTTTAAAATCAAAGTCCTTAAGTAGGCTATACACCGCTAAGCGCTGATTGTTAATTGGCTCAACATAAGAACTACCATTCTCAATCATTTCTGCCAGCTTTTCCTTTCTCTCCGAAGTTGTTTCCAGGATAGTGGGTGCTATCACAGAAATCGCATAATCTAATTTATGTCCTATTTTCTTGATGAATTCGGGCGTTAGTGTTTTTCCAAAAATAATAAATCCATTGGGATCATTATTTTCATTAGAATCAACGGTATAGTTAATAACATAGTAACTGGGGTATGGTTGCGAAGGTAGTTGTAAAAAACCGGAGATGCCCACTGCATTTCCACCTGAGTTATTGTATTTCTCTTTATATTTAATCAGTGATAACGCGTTTTTTTTGAAATAATCCAATACGCTTGGATCAATTGGATAAAATTTATTTGTAAGTAAATTATATCCCTTAGACCACATGACATTACCATCGAGTGATAGCAAAATCACTTCGTTAATATTCTTATCTTTAAAAAAGTCCTCAGCAAAATTAGAGCCGATGTACTCATCGTTAGGTTTTTGTATGTAGTTATAGGTATCATCCCAATAAGCCATGTCAGCAGTCAGCACATCCATATACTGCGAATCTGAAATAACCGTACGCGCAATTCTTTTGCTTGCTTCTATCGCATCACTGTATTCAAGTTGCTCAAAATCAGTAACAATGAGTTTTTTCGTAATGAAAAAGCTTCCCCCAAACAGAACAAGCCAAATAGATAGAACAGCAATTACATACTTAGTTCTTGGATTCACAATATTAATCCTTTAATTTATATCCTAAATTAGTACGTTTTTGCATTTATTTAGAAATGATTAAGGTGTAAAACCAGTGTAAATTTAGGGCCTGTTTTTAACTATTATAGACGATTGATTTGAGTTTAAAGATTAAGCGCAAGAGCGAGCAAAAAGATGAATCATAATATTAAGATTAAATCTGCAACGATCGGCGACGTTCCTTTAATTTTGCAATTTATAAAAGAATTAGCGGAATATGAGAAATTAAGCCATGAGGTTGTCGCTACTGAAGAACAATTAAAAGAAACTCTATTTGGTGAGCGTTCCCCTGCTGAGGTAATTCTAGGATATTTAGATGACCGACCGGTCAGTTTTGCTTTATTTTTCCATAATTATTCCACATTTTTAGGCCGCGCTGGTATTTATTTGGAAGATCTATTTGTGAGGCCAGAAGCTCGTGGTCAAGGAGTTGGAAAAACTATGTTGGCTTATTTAGCTCAATTAGCAAAAGATCGAAATTGTGGACGGTTAGAATGGTCCGTACTTGATTGGAATGAAACGGCTATTAACTTTTATAAAAGCCTTGGAGCTAAAGCCATGGACGAGTGGACTGTCTATCGAGTAACTGGTGATGCTTTAAATTTATTGTCATTGCACGCCATTTTCGTTTAAGCAATCCCAGGAATTTTCAGATATTACTTTTTTCTCTAATTCCCAAATGGAGAATATGCCACGGTTTCAAGAGAACTGCGTAGAAGCAACTGTTGCCATGGGTGCTACATTAAATTAATGGCAGTGTGGAATCGGGGAAGGCTTTAACCATATTTCTAGCTACCTCACAAAAATAACGATCACGTTCTGGTACAAACGTATCGGTTGCAAAGGGAGTAAAGTGTATGGTGCCTCGGCATAATTTTTGTATAGGACAGTCGGCACAATAAAGGTTAACGTTTTTGACAAAATTGTTTTTCATCGTTTCAATTAAAGGCTGATTTAGTTTGATTTGTTCCTCATTAAAATTACCGATAATTATTTTTTCCGCCCCTTTTGCCTTGGAGGTAGCGTACGTGATGGTCATCGCCACAAAGCCATCAGGTAGCCAAACAAAGGGAATTTCCATTTTTTGTTGTAACCCGTTACGGAAGTAGGACTCGCCTTGTATTTCTAGATTTACGCCGAGCTCACGTGAGAGGTCATAGGCTTTTTGCATTGATTCCACGTAAGCCTGTGCATTTGCTTGTGATACCGCATTTATTTTATTATCTCCAAAATCGCAAGTGGGCGCGCACATAAGCTTATTTATTTTTAAGGACGCGCAGGTTTGCACTAATTCAGGGATGTAGGCTACGTTTTCTTTATGAATGGTAGCGCGAATTTTCACTGATTCATTTACATCGGTTAGCCGTTTGATCGTATTGACTACTTCATCATTCACTACGGTTTTAGAGTTTTTACGAAATCTTAAATTCCCATAAGCCCCATCATAAGAAATCTGAAAATCAATATTCTTAGACAATAGGCTATTAAATACATGTTGATTAAAAATTGAATTGGTCATTAAGTACTGCTGGCAATCTACATCCTCATCAATAAAGAAATTCACGGCAGCAAGAAGAGCATTTTGATTAACGGTAGGCTCACCACCAAAATAAACAATCTGAAATTTTTGCTGAGCACCTAAACCGCGGGCATTTAAGTGGGCTTTAATGATATCAAGAGTCAATTCCGCAGGCATGTGCTCATTATTTTTATGCACGTAATTAAAACAATATTTGCAGTGAATATTGCATAAATTAGTCAGTGTCAGCCAAATATAATTATTTTGGCTGAGATCGCCGAAAGAAAATGGAAGCTCTGTAGTGTTCATGGTAACACCTTACGGAGGTAATTTCCGTGATAATTTAATAGCGGATAGAGAATAATCGGCTCCTCTTTAGAGTTTACATCACGGCATTGATTATAAATATTGTAGTTATATGCCAAGCTCTTCTGAGACTCGAAGGGAACATTAATCATAAGATGGTCAATGTTGATATGAAAATGTTTAGGAAGTGACTTACTGTAATCCAGCGATTCATCAAAAGAATAGCTGGTACCATGTCCCACAAAGGATTCAAGTACATCCATGAATAAATAAGCAATACTTTCCTTCTGGCCTGCGATTAAGCAAGGCTCGTTTTGATGATTTGCTAAGAGTTGCACGCCTCGTGTTTGCAGATCATAATCAGTTCCATTTTCTTGTTCCCTAAAAAGCCCCGCGTGACAGCGGTCATTAATTATTTTAGGTTCCAGATTAAACCTACCATTAAAAAATTTTTCTAGTTGAGTATAGAGCCACCAGCGTTTATAAAGACAAAAGTTCATGGATGCAAAAAGCCATTGCTTGTATTCTTGTGCTTGTTCACAGCCGTTTTTTAATCCACAAAAACCTTGATTAATTTCTTCTTCGCTGGCTAGCTTATTGAAAAAGCTATAGTCGGCTATGTCAAAGAACCAACGATCAAAAATAATCTTAGGAAAACATTCGCTACCCGTATGAATCCATGCTAATAAATCCACCTCTTCAGCTGAATCCTCCCAAGGATGATGCATCAGCCTTAATTCTAAAGTATTGGTAATTTGTTTGATGTCTTCAACCAAATCTTCTATAGGGAGATCTATATAAAGCTTATCGAGGTCAAGAGGAAAAACCTTATTTAAAAAACGATCATTATTTAAGGAGAGGTGGCTAACTCCTTGCTTAATTGCCTCAATTAAATTTTCTTGTTCAGAAAATGGCGCTTTTTCTAGACTAAGGCAAAAATCGAATAACGCGCGCCCTAACTTGGGAATTTCTTTTTTCTTCACTTGGTTTATTTGAAATACTAAGAATCCACAGCCTGGGTCACGTAATACAAATGGCATCAGAATGCTGTCTTGGGATTCACTTTTGATTAGAATCCCATTAGGCATTTTATTGATTTTCATCATGGCTTCAGGAAACAAATGAACCTGATGAGTATCGCCTAAAAAACGGACAATTTTACCCATGCATTCCTGAACCGCCGTGCTATAAAAATATTCTTGCAAGCCCACACTTGAATGAATATTGAGCTGCTTTTTCATTTATTGTAATGAAGGCGTATTGGGTTGCTCTTTGAGCTCGAGCACTTGATCAAGGAGCTTGCCTGTTGCACTTCTAAATGAAAAGCCTTTATCGTACTTGGGATTATCCTCCATAACTGTTTTAAGTGAGTTAGAATCGTGCCCTGGTTCTTCGTTTAGGACAGATAAGGCTTCATTTAATACAGCCCGTTTTTGCGCGCGTGTGCCGCCAGGAGCCCCTTTCCCTTCCAATGTGCGTAGTTGAGCTTGAATATCTATAATTAGCTGCTCTTCAGGCGTGCGCTTCATTTGTTGATAAACTTGTTTGTAATTAGAGCTGTAATCTGTGGGTGGGTCATCTTGAATATGGGAGGTCATAATAGTTCCCTTTTAAAAGTCCATTTGTTTTAATTTTAGGTCAAAAATGGAACACTTGCAAAAACTAAACCGACTGATTCGGAGATACACAACTCCTGGGTTTTAACATCTCAAGAAACCAATTGATTAGTCTAAGAAACTCCATTTGTAAGCTCATGATGCAAGCGTTAAATTTATTTTAGCTATAGAATCTTGCGCCAATTCTTCATGAAACAACTCATTATCAAACTGTTTTATGACTAAAACTCTAGAATCCAATATACCCTTATCTTCAAATGATTCTATATCGCTAAAAACATGCTGTACTCACCATTGAGGTGGCGAATATTAGTACATTATTTAAGGTAAGTAGCCAATATACTCTCTCGATCGTGTTTTTCCCTTGGGAGCCAAGCTTAATTTAGAATAGAGGTCTATATTTAAATTAAAGAATTAACTTTTTAAGAGGCTTTCATGGATGAAAAAATATTAGATTCGCTTCTCAGCGAAAAAGATCGCATTGAAGGTGCTATTTCTGATGAGCTGGTTGAAAAGGATATACGAGAAATACAAAGAGAAGCGTTAGAATTATTAAATAAAATTGTTCATCAGTTAAAAAAAGAAGAGTCAACCAACGATCTTTCTTGGGAGAAAAATAATTTATTTTATTCAATTTCTCTTCTTAATCATAACATTAGATTTTATCCTACACTATTAGGGCTTAGAGCGTCTTTAACTTGGATGGATAAAGCGCTGAGTAAGAAAGGAGAACTTAGCTCTAGTGAAAAGAAAGAAATGGAACAGGTTAATATTGATTTATTAGCGGATCACATCAATACGTTAATTCATATTGTTGATGGAGAGTAATTTGATTAACTCCATAAGGCCGCAATCTAGCGACCCCATGCTTTCCGATAACTTAAAACTATTTAAACTAGCTTCTTGGAATGGACTTATATTCTCATATTCTGCTTAAGAGGAGCCAGCCCGGTAATTTCATCGACTCTTTTTTGGATATCAGTAGGCTGAAAAATTTAATATCGCGACATAGTATTATTGGGCTTCATTTCACTTCACAAACACTCTTGGCCCAAGCAAGTGAAGGGCTATTCGCATTATATAAACATAACGCGCTTACCACTGAAAAATAAGTTAATCCTCCATTGCCCTATGGCCCGACATGCTCATCATTATCACCAAAACCAATAATTAAATACATCTGGAGCATTGGCAAAAAATGCCAGGCATCGGCCGACCTACCTCGCTAATTTTATGTGTAGAAGACTCTTTCTTCTCTAATTGCTGTATATTAAATTAGTTTGGGTTATTCTATGTCTTAAACACGTGTATTCAGTTTATAAATTATTGCCCATGGGGCGTTTGAAATTAGCTACTGGCTTACAGCATAACCACTATAAAGAGTATGTCTAAATGACGTTTATGACAAAGTATTTTTATACCTTAGGTAGTCTTTTATTTACTGGATATCTCTTAGTAATTTCAAGAAGTTTATTTAATCCGTTATTGGCAGCATTTATTATTGCTTTGGCATTAAGGCCGTTTGCCACAAAATTGGAATATATTAAAATCCCCCGCTTGGGAAGCACCCTTATTTCAGTGATGTTATTTCTCTTGGTGTTTTTAGGCCTAGCCATTTTTTTCTCATCGCAAATAAGAAATATTGATTTTGAAATGCAATCTTTTGGCGGAGCATTTACTGGCTTAGCTGGAAAAATACAAAATTGGTTAGTCGAACTGTTAGGAATTGGTTTGGAACAGCAAGTTGCTTTACTGAAAGACGCACTTAATGCCCTTTTAAAAAATAGTGTATCGTTTATGAATAGCACATTACAAACAACGACCAATTTTATAACTTCGTTTGTTATTTTTATTATTTCACTATTTTTTATCCTGTACTATCGGGCATTTCTTGTTTCCTTTTTATATAAAACAATTAAATCGCTGCATCATGCAAAATTAACCAAAACTCTAAACATGATTCAAGAGGTGGTAAGCAGCTACGTATTAGGAGTGCTCTTTGTTATTTTAATTGTCGCAACCCTTAATATATTAGGTCTTTTTGCTTTAGGCATTCCAAATGCTATTTTTTTTGGAGTAATGGCAGCGGTACTTACTTTAATACCCTACATTGGGATTTTATTAGGCGCACTTCTGCCAATGTTTTTTGCGCTTTTTACAAAAGATTCTTTCTGGTACCCCATCGGAGTGCTTCTTGTTTTTATGCTGGTGCAATTTTTTGAAGGCAATTTTCTCACCCCAAACATTGTTGGAAGACAAGTAAGTATCAATCCTTTTGCCGCAATTTTAGGCCTTATTGTAGGTGGGATGTTGTTGGGTTTCACGGGAATAATGTTTGCTTTACCTGTACTCGCTATTATTAAAGTAGTTTGCGATAACATCTCAGGGCTTAAACAAATGGGATATCTTATTGGCAATCCACCACCATAAATTATTCTCTATTAAAAAAATTAACTGCTCTACATGTTGTAGCCTAGCGTAAGTCCGACCTAGCGCCATGTGATTTTTTTGTCTTTCCCTATACTTAGGTTGTTTTTTATCCTATCAAACATGTTTCTTATGTTAAAATGCCCTTTTTTTTACATCAGAAGAGCAATATGCCCAACTCATTCGTTTCTAATCATGATATGTTCTCGGCATAGTTCGGAAACAGGTGTCCCATTTTCAGCTTGTTTTAGAATTGAGTGGCTCTGACTGTCTGTAAATTTTGATCTTTTCATAAGAATCTCCTGCGCTTAGATTACGAGAAAATTCTACTTTTGGCAGCAATTATTTTTCGGGGGGATTACCGTATAAAGTGCCTTATTTTTTGATTTTCACCATAAACTGCTGTAGCACTGACAGTAGCTGTTTAAATGCCCCGATACTCCGTCGTGCTTCATCCCGCTCTCAATAAATAGAGAAACAAATCCAATCAATTTGAATATTTACCGCCCTGAATTATACTTTATTTATCCATGGAGAATAATATTGAATCATTTCCTGGGGATGATGTATGAGCAAAAATCAACATATCTCGTCTGAGACACAAATAAAATTGCACTTTGAACATATGGGAAAAGGCAGTGAAAAAAAATCGTTAGTTTTCCAAGTACAGAATGTAAGAATGGACTTTATTCAACATTGTATTAATCAAGGTCCAAAACTGAAATCACCTGAAACTGAGTTAAATAATTATTTAAACCGAGTAGCTAATACGCCTACACAAACGTCTGCAAATCCTCCTTCTGTAGGGGATTTAAATCGTCAAAAATTATCCGCGCTTTTTGCACATCTCTCTGCCTTTAATTATCAAATGGAAGGATTGGTCATAGAGCCTGTTGCAGTGGCTGATTTAATAAAAAAAATGCAAGAAATAAATCGGATGAGTGATGAGGAGGCCGCCACATATTTAGATAAACTGGTAGGTGAAAAAATTCCTGGCCAGCAGGACATGCCAATGGATGAGTTTTTGTCTCATGTTGGAACGATGTATCAAGAACGAGGCGTCAATTTTCATTGCTATTTGCGGGAAAACTTTTTTCAACCCCTTAAACCTCAGGCTGTGAAAGAAGCAGGACCAGCCCTGAATTATTTTATGCCGGATGTATTTCATCAGCAACATATTAATACGTGTGAACTGTCGACTGTCATGACTGTTTTAAAAAAAATAGCGACTAATTTTGATCAAATGCAGGCATGGTGTATTGCTAATAATGAAGTGGTTCCTGAGGCAGTCCTCGAGTCTCGGAAAAAAATTAAAGGCCTTGAGCAGGAGTTTGAGCAATTTCTAAAAGATCCTGATGCCTTTAAAGAAAAGGATATAAAGAAACTTACTCATGAATATCGCAAAGAACTTGAAAAAATCCAAGTACATATGGAACAAGCTTTTGGTAAGGAGATGAGCCCCGACATTGTTCCCTATGTTAAAAAGCACGCGAATCACACCTTAGCTACCATTCACCATTTCATCACCGCGCGCGTTATGCCTGAGGGATTTGATGTCGATGATTATAATTTGAAACAGGCTTTAAAAGCACAGCAAACACCCTTTCAGGCTAAAGTGTTAGAGGGACATTTAAAGGTTGTTGTCGAAAAGGATATTGTGAAAAATTTACATAAAGACAATGAGAATGTTGAAGAGAAAAAAGATTTTTTAGACAACATAAAACAAATGTTTTTGTATGGAAAATCACGTGCATTTACAGAGTTTGTTGTTTGTGGTCATGCTCTTTTAATGGATATTTGTAATAATGGTATTTTAAAAGTCATCGAACATCGTAATGCTAAAGATGAGTCAATAATTTTATCTAAGAATGGGTTAAGCGATATTGGTATCCAAAGCCCCTCCGGCAATAGTCCGAGTGCGCTCAAAGAAACGGTCGATAGCATCGAGCAGAAACTCAAGGTTTTATATATGGAGCGAGATAACATCGTTAAAATTAAAACAGGAGTTCCAAGTGATTCAGCCATGTTTGAAGAAATGAGCACCCTACTCGCAAAAAAAGATAATGAAATACGAGATCTTCTAGAAGTAGAGAAAAATGTTAAAGAGAAATATGGTTTAGAAAAACACGTTAGTCCTGAATCCTCATTCAAAAACCATCGGGAAGCATTTAAACAAATGAAAGAAGAACATCAGGTGAAACAACCGAAAAAAGAAGTAGAATTAGACCCAGTGGAGTTGACTGCACCACCGAGCCTTAGCTAGTAGTACACCCGCGACGTGTTCTCAGAATTCAGAGTTCACTATCTATGCATAGATAAACTGGCTCACACGGACAAGTCGCGTGAGGTAGGATAAAATTCAACACAGCGGTTTGTTGCTGATAAAGCGATTAAATAAGTCAAATAACCTTGCTGGTTGATCTATTGGAGCAAGATGTCCTGCATTTCGAATTTTAACTTGAGTTAAGCCACCTGCGCTTTTAACATATCCTGCGACTTTACCATCGGTATGCCAGATGCAAGAGGTTGCATGCGCAAATTTATTTTTGAATGGCCATTTAAGTGCGGGTAACCATAATTCCGTACTCATGAAATTTGAGTCCTTTCCATCCTCAAGGCCATTATAAATCAATACAGGAATACCTGCGGCAAGGATTTTAGGGTATAAATCGGCAGAACCCCAAGGGTAATTCAAGAGCACTGTAATTATGGAGATTAAACTAGGAAAGTTCAAATACGCAAATAATTAGCAAATATTGTGCAAAGCACAAAAATTATACATATACTTATAGGTGTCTTTTTATACTTTATGAGTTGTATATGAACATAAATGAGATAGAAACGTACTTCCCAGGAAAATCCTATTCCACTTCCGAATTAGAAAAATTACTCTCTCAGCAAGATGATAAGCTTTCAGAGGCAATGGTAAAACTCGGAGGCAAACATTTTGTCGATGAAATTAAATCAACTGACCATTTTTTTGAAAATTTGGGGGTAAACTACAGAAATATTTTATGTAATCCAGAAGCTCCAATGGACTGGTGGATGGAACATTCCGGAACGGACATTATTGCCTTACAAGGAGCCATTGCCTATGAGAAATTGATGATTAACCAAGAACCTTTACGCGAAATGGATCGACTCATCTTGGTTGCTAATGTAACCGATACCCCCGCCCCACATATTGGCTATACAGTAATTAGTCATCTACAAAAAAGACACGAACAGTTTGTATGCCCTTCCGTAATCGCCCTTATAGGAGAAGGATGCTCCGGCTTTATCTCCGGCCTACGCGAGGCAGAGCTTTATCTCAACAAATATCCTCAAGCACGTGTCGTGGTATTGACGGTAGAAATGATGGCAACTCCACTGTTAAACCCATGGTTGCAAGATGAATTAATTGCCTATAGCAAAACAGTACCAGCCGAACAAATGGCCAGTGCATCGTGTAAACTACTTGGATTAGCAATACAACGCTATCTTTTTGGGGAGGGTTGTGCTGCAGCTCTATGCTCCAATGAGCCCAAAGGCTTAAATTTTCATCATTTTCATAAATGGTCTAATTTAGATCCCGATGACATACATCTTTTAGAGATCATAGGCACCCATACCAAAGTTCCTCCCCATTTACCACCCTTTGGTTTTTTCTATCAACAACCGCACAAGCTGGTGACAAGACTCTACCAGAAGTATCTACCAAAAGTATCTACCGTTCTCTCTCAAATAACCTTAAGTGATTACAATATGGCAATTCATACTGGCTCAAGTAAAATATTAGATAATATTAAACAAACTCTGGATCTTACCGAGTCTCAAGTCTCGCCCTCGCGCTCTGTTTTAAACAACTATGGGAATATGAACGCAACTACGGGAGCTACCATACTTGCTAATCTCCTGGCAACTTCTCCATATAAACCTACGCTGGCCTTATTTTTTGGTCTAGGCTTCGCATTACAGCTAGCCTATTGATATCAATCAAGAAAATAGCCTGAGACTACAAGGAAATATTGCAAGGGCCCATGGGCTGGGCCCATACAGGCTCTGATATGAAACGAAACCTTGTCGCCTCATGCTCGCTTCATATGGATATAGGAGTAAAAATTGAAGTGGAAAAAATAAACATTAAAACCGACGCAACAATTTTTTTCATAAATTACTCCATTAATGATGTTGGAGCATAAGTTTATAATATCTTGCACTCATGTAAATTATCAAAAAGAGGGCTCCGTTGCATTTAACTCGGCACAGACATGCGCGACAGGTTTTCCTGCAAAACGATCGGCAATCCAGGAGATATATAGAGGTTCCGCACTTGCCGGAGTAGTAAAGTGATTTTGATTTCCAGGAAGCCGTACTCTTATTACTTGGCCCCCTATTTTACACATTTGCTTAAAATAAAGTTCGCCCATAATTGGCGGTATGGTTGTATCATTTGTTCCCCAATAAATAATCACTGGAGCAAGTGGGGTAACGGGATTAACACTACCTTTAATGTTCGCGTCTACCCAGGCAAGAGCATTCTTGATATCCGAACGTAAAAAGCTCTTGTATTGATCCCCGTAATTAAAATTTAATGTGTCAGAGGCTGCGTGCATGCATTTTCTTGCCATTAATTTATTTACGACATCTACTCCTTCATCAGTTAGAATATCACTCAATTTTAGCTCAGGAAATGCAGCAACCATTCCCCAAAGATTTTGCGCATAATGAGTGAAATTAAAAACATTAGCACTAAATAAATTACTGATATTTTTTAACTGTTCTGAAGCCTCCTGTTCTGATTTAACCTGAGTGGGAAAAGTTGCAGCCATATCGTAGGGTGCCATAGCAACAAAACCGAGAATTTTTATTTTATCATTTACAGAATCTTTATGATCAAGATAGCCTTGCATGCCAGCAACAGCAAGAGTTGCGCCACCACCTTGAGACCATCCGTAAACTATAGCCCGAGTATCTGCTTGTGCTTCCTGCAATTGGGTGACTGCCCTAATCGAGTTAATAACATCATGCGCTTGGGTTGCGGCAACAGTATATTGATGCTTACCTCCTCCACCTAAGCCTTGATAATCCGTTGCAACGATCACATATCCCGCTTTGATGAATGCATTCATTGCCGGCAAACCAAAATCTGTCCAAGAGGTTCCATTCATTAAGAAGTATTGATTCAACGGTTGTGCTGGATCAAGTACTTGAGATGGACCACAATTTTGAGCGGTTCCTGTTGTGCCATGAGCCCATGCCATAATCGGGCGTTTGTAAGAATCGGATTTAGATAAAGGAGCGACTACAATACCCGTAACTATAGTTTTATTTCCATTCACGTCGGATGAAAGATAAGCTATTTTCCAGGCTTGGGCTCCAGAAACAGTAGTAGCTATCGATTCATATTTGATCAAGAAACCTAACTTTCCTGCAACTGGGGCCTTTGGTAAAGCACTATAAAATTCACCCATGCTTACAGGACCAAAATCAGGGGAAGCATTAACAAATCCTGACCATAAAAAGAAAAGGCAGAACACTAATTTTCTGGATTGCTGCAATTTAATACCCTTTAAATATACAAGTTTATCTAGAATTATGAGAGTAGCATGTAGAGAATAAGAAAGTCACTAAACTCTATAATTCAGACCAATCCCAGGTTCATTTAGTGCTACACTCAATGTAACTTGATTGAAGGAGAAGCAAAAATGGATTTGCAACTAAAAGGAAAAACGGCGTTGGTTACTGGGTCTACTGCAGGTATTGGTTTAGCAATTGCCTCATTTTTAGCTCAGGAAGGAGCCTCTGTAATTATTAATGGACGCTCAGAAGCGCGCGTTCAACAGGCCATAAAAACAATAAAAGAACACACAAAAAACGCAGATTTGATTGCGGCTCCAGCTGATTTGAGCAATAAAAAAGATGTAGACAACCTTCTTCGGCAAATACCTACTGTAGATATTCTGATCAATAACGTAGGTATTTATGAAACAAAACCCTTTACAGAAATTACCGATGAAGAATGGCAGCATCTATTTGATGTGAACGTAATGAGTGGGATTCGTCTAAGCAGACACTATATTAAACCCATGTTACAAAATAACTGGGGAAGAATTCTTTTTATCTCAAGTGAATCTGGTTTACAAATTCCAGGGGATATGGTGCATTATGGAATGACTAAAACCGCACAGCTAGCTGTTGCACGCGGTATTGCTGAAACTACAGCTGGAACCAATGTTACTGTAAACTCGGTGCTACCAGGGCCAACCAGTAGTGAAGGAGTTAGTGAGTTCGTGGCCAATATGGGAAAACAGCAAAATAAATCAGCAACGCAAATTGAACAAGAGTTCTTTGCTCAGGTAAGACCAACCTCCTTAATCAAACGTTTCGCCACCGCTGAGGAAGTAGCAAATATGGTTGTATTCTTATGCAGCCCGCTGTCATCAGCAACGAATGGCGCATCAATTCGAGTTGATGGTGGCATAGTTCGTTCAATTGCCTAAATTTCTCAATATATCCATCGATTGCTTAGCTCCGTGAGTATTGTCGGCCTATGGCCCGTCGTTTCCAAGATTGAATAAACTTAAATACATCATGTCGGGACATATGCCCCACATAAAATTCTCGCCTTGTCTAATCACCGTTATTCCTGGTTTTAAGCACTCCTGTTATGGTGTAATTTGCCATACTCATTTAGAATTAGCATTTAAGACTGAAGACGGAGTTTTAAATGGAAAAGCAGGTATCAAAGAAAACACAACACGTTGTGATTATTGGATCAGGTTTTGGCGGGTTAAATGCCGCAAAAATATTGGCAAATCAACCTGGAATTTCCGTCACCATTATTGATAAAACAAACCATCACCTATTCCAACCATTATTATATCAAGTAGCCACTGCGGCCTTATCTCCCGGAGATATTGCAGCCCCTATTCGCGAAATATTCCGATATAGTAAAAACGTCAAAACCTTAATGGCTACTGTGAACGCAATAAACAAAAACGATAAAGTTGTAACTCTTGATGATAACCAAAATATTTCCTATGACTACCTAATCGTTGCCCCCGGCTCACGTCATTCCTATTTTGGTCAAAATCAGTGGGAAAAATCTGCTCCTGGATTAAAGACATTAAAAGATGCTCTTCGTGTTCGCGAAATGATATTAACTTCATTCGAGTTAGCGGAGAATGCCACCGATTCATTACTCATTGAAAGCCTATTAACGTTCGTTGTTATTGGTGCCGGCCCAACAGGAATAGAAATGGCTGGTGCAATAGCTGAAATTGCGCATCAAAGTTTACAAAGTAATTTTCGCTCAATTGATCCGAGTAAAACCAAAGTTTATCTCATTGAAGGTGGTAATCAGGTTCTCAATAGTTACCCGCAAAAATTAGCAACCTATGCGCAACACACTCTTGAAAAAAAGAGAGTAACGGTTCTGTTAAATACACGCGTCACGGAGATTACTGATGAAGGCGTAGCTTTTGACGATCAGTTTATTCCGGCGCGCAACATCATTTGGGCCGCTGGCAATGAGGCATCCTCTCTATTAAAAACTCTTGATGTGCCTTGCGATAAATCAGGCCGAATTATTGTTCAATCCGATTTAAGCCTGTCAACGAATCCTGAAGTGTTTGTAATTGGCGATGCTGCCTGCTTTCAAGAAAATAATCAGCCATTACCCGCTATTGCACCAGTAGCATTGCAACAAGGCCAATTTGTCGGAAATTTAATTAGAAAACAACTGCCGGTGAATAAAAGACCTACTTTTCATTACAAAGACAGGGGCATGATGGCAAACATTGGCAGATTCAATGCGCTTGTATTATCCGGCCCTTTACAATCCAGCGGTTTTTTTGCATGGCTCGCTTGGTGTTTTGTGCACATTTATTTTTTAATCGGCTTCAGAACTAAAATATTGGTCTTTATCGATTGGGTATTCTATTTTTTTAAAGGGCAAAGAAACGTACGCTTAATAGTTAGACCTGCGAAAATAAGAAGAAAAGAGAAGAATTCCCACACTTAAATCAGGTAGGTCGGGCCATGGACCCGACCTACCTGACTTTATTGAGCACGCCTATACTGTCTAGCACCTTCAATATTAATGACTTCAGCTAACTCCACTGCATTAATTAATGATTCATGGGGATAGTTTCCAGACAATGAAACGTAATGTTGCTCGGGGAAAAATCCCAGATAAATGATTTCCCCCTCATCAGCAGCCTTAATGACTGTAATATCTCCATTCGGGCGAATAATAACCATGTTGAGATTACATGCCAAAGCAAGTGCTTGAACCATATTATGATCAGCCCATGTTCCTGAGCGTAAATGTTCATCGATGTATCGATTTATAGCCATTTCTGCTGTTTCTTCTGAGAGATGAACAATAAAAGCATATTGTTCTTCGTGAGTAAGCATCCAATTTAACGCTTCCGCTCTAAGTTCCGTATGAGTGTAAGTCATCAGGCCTCGGCTTATCATTTGATGGCTTACTGCATGGAAAAAGCAATTGCCATCAGATTTGACATCGGTAATCTTAAGCCCAAGTGGTTGAATCACTTTGGTTAAACTACGCCGGGGGTCTTCGATGGATTTGAATGTAGATGAAAATAAACCAAACCCGGCAGAATAATCCCAGGTATCGCTTCGTTGACTGCTTGCTGAATAGGATTGGCTTGCTTTCGGCCTTAATGGAGGAAAATTGAGAGTAAAATTTGATACCTCTTCAATATAGGTATTCAAGGTACTTAATTCTTGCGCTAATGTTTCCCTTAATCTGTTTTCACCACCTAAATAGGGTGCAAAAGCATCGCTGAGAGTATTCGAATTACGGATAAATGATTCCGCGGTTAATTGTTCGAATAAATGATAAAACCGATCAAAATGTTTTTGCGCTAATGCTTTTAGTTTATCCGGATGTTCCATGACATATTTTTCCATGAGCCATTCTGCTGATTTTACATCCAAATTGAAGGCTAATTGCAGGTGAACTGCTCCATGTTCAAATATAGTATAGAGTTTTTTGAAGCACTGTACGATTGCATCCTTATTCATTAGGTTGCTTATCATGTTCGGATCAATATTCTGGTTTTGCTGCAACGAAGCCCCTTCTCCGGGCCAATAGACTAAATCGTCCTGAATAAAGGAATGAATTTGTGTATTTGCAGTACCATCGAACTTATAAAACGCGTTACTGGTTAACTCATCATAACGGTCTAATTGATAATAAAAAACTTTATTTCTAAGCGTGCTGAGAATGAACTCTAAACCAACAAAGGGCAATTCAACCGCTCCTATAATCCTCTGTCCATTGAAATCAATACTTCCCTTGGCTGCCAAACCAGCCCCGTCTGGTGTTCCGTGCATTACAAAGAGTAAAAATTCATTATAATTTATTTGTGTTTCATACAACCCATTATGGTTAATGGTTAATTTACTAAAACTATGGACGACTTTATTATCGAAGCGAGCTACGGGAATATGACATATTGATACCGTGTGTCGCTCCTGAGTAGTAAAGTTATAATTTAAAATTATATTCGTTTGCGCAACTCCATATTCATCAGGAATTACCCCCAAGCTATAGGTAATGGATATCGTTCCTGAACCTAACTGCTCTGTTTTACGAAACTCCGAAATTAGTACATTTTGCTCTAAATGCTTTAAATATTCTTTAGAAAAACGTAATGGAATGAGTTCCTTATTAAGCTCTTGAGATGAATAGATAACGGCGTATTCAGATGCAGGATTTTTCTTTGTTTCCTCGATAAGGTTAAAATAGTGGATTATATGCGCACGTGTGACCTTGTCGTAATCCATGAGATAAGATGCTCTGTATGGCAATTCAGGAATTGATTTTATTTCAATCTGATTGAGATATACTTTGACGGTAGACTTTCGCACAGGCATACGTTCTAAATCGCCATCTGAATCAATATATTCTTCAAAATCAACAGCTTGATTTGTAATTACAATTTTTAATGGCGCTTTAATATGCGGATAAAGTGGTGCTTGATTTAGTTGCCGTAATTCGGACACTTTTAAGTTCTTTATTTTTGAATAAGACACACCGTCCATTACCTGAACCACCAATTTATTGTGTTCATCCAAGTAAGCAACCAAATCACCATGCCTGCCAAGAAAATCAGTAAATTGCTTTGCCTGGCCAATTAAGCGATAAATATTAAAATTCTCTCCTTTTAATTCATTTAACAGATTAAGTGCATCGCCGTAGACCCCAATACATTGCGCATTACTTGCAATTGCCACAGGAGCCGAAATTGCCAAAAATAATGGAAATGCACAAGTGATACCAATTAGGGCTGCATTAAGTACTGTATAACCGGTATGAACAGCTGCCATCTTGCCACATAATGATTTAAATAATCCTGTTGGAATATCTCCTTGTGCACTAAGTGACGTATTTAATGTTCTGAGCAGATCAAATTTGCCACTACCAACAAACTCGCTTACTAACATTCTCTCTTTTAACTGATTTAGCTGATCTAAAGTGCTCGGCTCACGTGCTGGCTTTATTTTTGAGCGCCAATCCTCTAAACCTTGCATTAGCTCGGTAGATATTTGCTTGTAATTCTTTTGCGCTTCAATTTGCACTTTGGACAAAGTTTGCCATATTTTATCACGTTGCTGCACCATTGATGAATATAAACTTGTGCCGTATTGTTTTAACTTGTCGAGCTCAGGAATAATAAGCTCCTCCAGTTGAAACTCTTGTGGAAGCGAATCATCGGGCGCATGTGCACGGCTAAATTGAGATAAGATGGCACCGCTTGTTGCTACCGCACTAAGATAAGCTCGAATATTAACTAATGGGGCCTGCCCATCATGCTCAATGAAATAGGGATAAAAATCAGCATAATTATTCATGCGTTGTAAACTGTCCGCAGCATATTTATCTTCAGCCCTATGCTGTGTTTTTTCAAGCTGTACGAGCACAGATTGAATGTAGCCAGCGAGTAAGTTTTTATTGGCCCCCATAAAATTATGAGTAGATAATGCTTTACTGCGAACTTTTCTAATTTTGCTATCTACATCATTAACATACGTCTTATAAGCACTAACAGTTTGGCCATCTAATTGTGTGCTTATTTGCCCAAGGGCGCTTTGTATTTGCTGATTATGTCGGGTTGCCAAATCACGTGATTCAAGGATCATTGTTTTTAAATCACGATTGGTTTTATTCGAGGTATGCTCTATTTTGAGGATTAACGCTCGCAGCTCTTCATTTTGCTCCCGGATTTCTTTGAATCCTATATGCAACTGCTTCGTTAATGAATCAGACACCTGCTCTATTGCACGTAGCGTAATTTGCAATGGTGTGGGCATAATGCCTGACACATTCACCACATATTGAACAATTTTTGCGACAGATAAAATGGATGGATTAATTATTGTTGTCATTAATTGCAAAATACCACCAGTTTCTTCTAAATATTCTCCAGGAGTAAATGAGCTTGATATTTGCGCTACCTGCTTGCTGATAAAGGTGGAAACAAGAGTTACGCGTTCATAAGTTTCATAAGCAAGAGAAATGGCAGAAACCACTGTTTGAGGTTTAGTACCAACCCAAGGCTCAAGACTATGCAACAACAAATCAGTGCTGCTAAAAAACATGCCGATTGTTTTCATGCGGGTCTCATAATCTTGCATGATTTCAGTAGAAATTTTCTTGTTCTTCTCTGCTTGAATCAATCGCAGACGTCGTTTCTCAAGCTCAGCTTTTTGTTCAGAGCTTAATGCCTCATACTGCTCTGCTGTTAATTCACCTCTGTAATCAGCATACCAATTGTCTAATCGATCTGTTTTTTTTCTCACTGCATCCAAAGAATCCAGGAAGACTATATTATCACTGCAGGCGACAATGGCTTCTTCTAAACCAGAACTTTCCGCATCCAAAAGTTCTATTTTTTGGGTCAATTGAGCAATATCTATCGAATGAGCATCTTTTTTTCCTTCGGAGCGAGAGTATCCTCCATAAAACAGGTCGGATAGCGCTTTTTGCACTGTTGTATCACCTTTATTTGAGGATTTATGTTTCTCTTTCGATGATTTCTTTTTCAGTGGCTGTTGCAATTCAGAACGCTCATCTTCTAATCGCTTTTTTTCTAATTTCTGGTCTTTTAATTGTTGTTCAAGTGTAGATTTTCTTTCTAATTGTTCCTGTCTTCGGCTTTGTATGAAATCTCTATAATTCTGAGGATGTATCGAATCAGGATTTGCAAGTAACCAATTATTTTGCGCATCAATGCGAGATTGGCAAGCATCCACGTTCTGGGTAGCATGTTGAATTAATGCCTTATATCCATCGATTAGAAGAGATAATCGGTTAATATTATTCTGCCCTCTAGCAATTTTTTTCTCTGCGTTCACTCGATCTTTACTGGCAAATATACCCGTAATTGCTTCTGCGATTTTAAAAACAGGTTGAGCAGGCTCAGGAGCAAATGAAGAGAGTATTCCCGCCATTTGTTGTGCATAGGCTAAGGATTTGTCATGAGTTACTTTGCTAATTCGAGCAACAATATTCTGCTGCTTTTGTGCATGCGAGGAAATCTGAGTTGAATAATGATCGCTATTTTTCTTATGCTCACTAATTTTTTGCCGCAGTTTAGCAACACTGTCTAGTAATTGCCTATAATAAAAACTCCCCGCTTTAAATAAGTTAAAGGCGCTGAGGTTAAGCGCGTGCGCAAAACCCTGTTGCAATTCCGATATGGAGTATCGACTTGAACTGTATTTTTCTATATCTAATGAGAGTTTGTACTGTTCTTGAGCTCTTTGCAGCTGAGTTGCAAAATTTTGCTTTACCTGTCGAAAATGATAATCTGCCTCGTTGATTTGCTGGAATTTATAAGCTGCTGTGGCTAAACTTTGAGCTACATCTAAGAGTTTCTGCGGTATGGATTTCAGCGGCTGCTTTCCTTCTTTCCCCAATTTAGGAAGCGCTTTTTGCGACATAGCACTGCCTGCGCTACCTACATTGTGATAACGCTCACACTCCTTCTCCAGAACAGCAATAATTTCTGGACTTATATCTTGAGCAATAGAACCTGATAGCTCATTAAACTCCTGCTCTAGTTCATGTACTTCAGCAGGAACATCCATTGATTTCCCCTCATCCATTGGCGGCTGAGTGGCTTTACTTATAGGCTGAGGAGCTGCATCTTCGCCAAGGGCGTAAGGTGGTCGTCGCGATGTCGACGCTTTTTTAGGTTTACTATTCTGTTCCGGATGGTATTTATAAGGAGGAGCTTGAGCAACACTCCGTTCAGAACCACCACGTTTTTGTGCTTTAGCACCGTCTGTAGCAGCTGTTTTTTTAGGTGTTGTTTTAACTTTTGCAGATTGAGGCTCCAATTGAGGGGCTGGCGCTTCAAGGCCAGGAGAATTAGATTTTAAGTGATTGGCCATGGTTCTTTGTGCAATTAATGCATGTTGCATATGAGAATTAGTTAATAGTTCCGAGTTAATCCTAAATAGCGCTGCTTCACTAAAATTCTCAAATAAACCACTAGGTGGTTTCCCCCCTTCCGAACTAGTGCTTGGACTCATTCCTGCAACTCGGAGTCCCAATACCAAATTAGAAAATATAGTTCCAGGACCTGAAGCAAAAGTTACCGCGGCAGCACCCGCATTCAACGCCAATTTAATATCACTACTTGTGCTTGAAGGCGCTTTTTCTTTTTGATAATAAAGATCCATAAGTTGCATTATTTTTATCTGCTCAGACACCTCTAATGTGTGCCATTGGCTTTGATCGTAGTTAAAAATTTTATCAGCGCAAAAACAAAGTAGATCAACATGCTCTTGATTGTTTAAATCCAGTGTTCTTTTGTTGAAATGGTACGTAGATAAAAGATAAGCATCATAATAAATGAAAAACTCAGGCTCTTGATTATAGGTAGCTTCAAATCCCCAAAGCGAGTGGGAAGAAGGCCCTCCCCTATCAGTAATATACGAATAATAGTCTTTTTCTTTCAGCGATAATGAACGGGGCATGAAAACTCCTAAATTTGATTATAAAGCAGGCTTAATAGTGTTCATTAAACCAATAACTGCACTCATTTTATTCACTTGCTCTTAATACGTACATCCGTAAATTTTACGGGGATAAGCTTTATATTTTGAGCAAAAAAGCGCAAACATTGACCTAAAAACATCACCAATGTACAATAATGCTTCAAGTAATCGAGGTAGAACCATGCCAAAAATCTATAGAATGGATAATTTTTTTAATCCTGTAGATGAGCAGTCGAGAAAAAGAGGCTCCTTACACTACGGAATCACTTTTACGCGTGATTTAGTTCCTGACTTAGATCCTGATTTACCCTTAACTCATTTTGTGACAAGAAATGGTACACTACGCCATCAAGCTACTCCTGAAATTGAATTAATTCCTAATTTATCATTAGCCCATTTTGTGCGATTTAGAATAGAAAATGAACCTTCATTTAACCTACGTGATCTCGCTATTGAACTGTATTCAAACTCAACCTCAGGCTTAGCGCCAACTACAAATCCAATCATTAGAGTATCACTTCGAACAACGATGAAAGGTGAGAAAAAAAGAAACTTCATGCGATGGTGCACAACCTTGCTGGAAGAAAATAATATTAGCAAGGAACAGTATAGTTTTAATGGTGGAGGTCTATTTTGTGTCGGTGGTGCACAGGAAGAGGCTATTGTTTTGCATACCCTAGATGCTTTTTATGTGTTTATTCGAATCCTAAAAAATAAAATACCTCAGGCAACAAAACTAGTTAAAGATTTAGAGTGTATTGCAGAGTTTATGCAAAATCCCACGCTAAATTTTACCCATACTGTTCTAGAAGAGCGTACATTTTCTGTGGGGAAACCGAATGAACAAATAAACCGGATCTTTCACTTAGTTCGGACTTATAGAGACAGCACCATGGTTTCCTCTTTTGTTTCCGAACTAGGAAAATTGGTACCTCCGTCAAAAATCCAAGCTCATTTCACCGTCGAACGAGAAAATCAGCAATTTTATTTAGTGCGTCACAAAACCTCTAAAGTCGTCAGTTTACTTGATAGCTTTGGTAAAAGACCTTTTGAAGTATATGATGCCAGTATTCGGCAAAATTACGAACTAATAAAAGATGATGAATCTGTTCTAGAAACAATACATCGCAGTAATTGTGATGATGATTGTAATGCTGATAGGACACCTCCGTGTCGGTGTAATTGCGATCATGAAGGTAATCCTCTCCCTAAGTACCCATTTTTTAAGCGCATGACTGATGGACACTTGAAATTAATCGGTGTAATTCCTCAGTTAGCTATCATGCCCATAAAAGAGTTTGATTGGTTAATAAGCCATACGCCAATCCATCCCGACCAGCTTGATCTTGAACACGAAGATACATTACTTGGCCACGTAATCCGCAATAATTTAGCTGATTGTTTAGGTACTTTATTAGCCCATGGGTTTAGCCGTTCTGATGCGTACAGTCCTTATAGATTAGAAACTCTTTATGAAACTATTTATAACAAAATAAACTGGATGACCCCTGAACATTTAGAACAGTGCACTTCGCTACATAAAATGTGGAGCTACTTCAAACCCTCACTTCAACCCTCGCTCAGCAATAAAGAAACAGGCGTGACTAGTATTTCTCTAAAGGCAACCGACACACAAATTAACTCCACATTTTTCACCTACTATAGTGATCGCCAACCCACTAAATTTGAGACAGTATTTAAATCCGCGGCCTTACTTAGTGACACAGAAAAATCTATGTTTTCGTCATTGGTCGAAGCAAGCTTTGATTCATTAATTACTGAGCACGATAAATTAGAATTTTCAGCAGCAATTGCTGCTAAATCGAGCATACTATCCCGTTCAGATGCGGATGAACTCTGGTGTGCTTTGATTGAAAAAAGATTTAAATGCACTTTGTCGCCTGTGAAAAAAACCACGTTTCTAGCCTTAATGTCCGCGGCTGAACGAGAAAAATTTTATCAGCTTCTTCCTTCATCATCCACCTCGGATGAGTTTTGGAATCTGATCCAAACCAGCCAGGTACGATTTTCATTTAATAAGGATATCTCAGGAGACAATAAGTTTGTCGAATTAGTACATAAAAAATCGTCTATTCTTGTTGGTGGCCAGCGTATTACAGTGAACGAATTAATCGCAGGGACAGTGCATGAACTGCTTGTTCTACCAGGAAAGCAACCTATCATTATTTGGCATTATGTGCTTGCTGCAAAGGCTAATTCCGCATCTACCAATGCATCTTCGAAAGGGGACTCCAAAGACCAACGAGATAATACGCCCCAAGGATTAATGCAGTTTTTAATGTTTCGGGGCGCCTTAAGTCTTGGTTTGGAACACAAAGTTGTCGTCGTCGGATTTACGCTTAACAAAAGAAGTTATAACTTTGTCTCAGAGCTAAATAAATTTTTTCCCAAAAACCGTTCTGAAAGTATAGATAAGTTTGTGCTGAGGGTGATACGTGCGCTTTATGGAAATGACATCATTATTCATCAAAATGGCATGGCATATTATATTCAAGAAAACACTCAAGCGAAGGATAATACTCCGGATAAAAACCTGAGCCCCAGCAAAACACTGGCACACCATTTATTCAACAAATTTAATGGGATAGAACCCGACTCAGAACCGCAAGCACATTATCGCGCAGTACCAACAGTATTTTCTGGGAGCGATAAAGAAAATCGTGACAAATTAACTCGATTATTGCCTGAATCCCAGAAACACTTATACGGTTTTTTTAAAGTCTTAGAACCCATCGTTGCAGAATCAATCAAACCCAATAATATGTCTTTAGCTAAGTTGTAAAAGAATAACGAGGCTCGAAAGGCTTAACGACTAGAAAGCAGGCTTATCTGTTGCTTTTTCAGTTAGGATCAAGCGACAATAAGACTGCTCTATGATGTTTAATAGGAAAGCAACTCAAATCAAGGTACTAACAACCAGTCCAAAGAATCCTCATCTTCATCAGATAATATTCCTTGAGCGAGTTCGATTTCATCACTTGAATCACTGTTTGTAGTAGACATCCAACTTAGTGGTGCCGCAAACGAATTAACGAATACTTTTCTAGATTCCTTTTTATTTTTTAATTCTCCATAAAACTCTTCATAACTTCTCAGTTTCGAAATAAACAGTGCTTTTACTGATTCTGTTGTTAATTCAAGCGCTACCATTTTCTCCATTGCCTCACATAAAAAGGTTTTATTTAACTCGAAAGGCACAAGAATATAGGCAATTTCAGCAAATAGCGGATTGTGGGGATAGCTTTGCTGCTCATAAAAAGGTGTTTCATAAATAACATAAAAAGGCCCATGAGAAACAGGAGATATATTTGGTAGTCCTGGAATCAAAGACCCCCAATATGACTGAGGAACACAAACTTTATTACTCACAGCCATCATTAATAAATTATACATCCCACCTTTAGATTCTTCTACTCCATGAGCAGTAATTTGACTACCAAATTCTTCGATAAGCTGCATCATGTATGGATAGTCTGTATTCGAAGTTTTATAAGTAGATTTGTACGGAAATTTAAAATAAGAGATAAAAATTTCTCGAGCAGCTTTTGCTTTAAGGGGATTATTTTTTAATTCCTCGCCTATTTTGACGTAATTAGGTTGGTCATCAATAAAATATTCGGGATATTTACTTTTTAGTGCCGTGAAAATGTACACTTTCATTTCATGCCAACTTGCATCACCTACATAATATTCGTTAGGCGTAGCCTCGGGTTGCTTTCTTTTTTTCTGATTTATTGGAGGTAGGTAGAGTTCTATTTTGCCGTTCATATGAAGTCTCATTCATATTAAAAAATAGTTTATTTTTCAATATGCATTGGTTAAAAATGCATCAATTATATCAAATGGACCATTAACGATCAATTAGTATTCAATTGAATCAAAAAGCCATTGAATATTAATGAAAATTTATCCTATTTGTATTTTCTAAGCTTAAAATATTGAATATTATTCAAATCGTGTTATATTTCAACCCCAAGTATTTTTTTAAGGTTTTATGATGAAAATAATATCAGCAGCGGCTTTATGCCTATTCACCACTCTTTCAGGAGTTTCATTTGCAGGTAATGCTTATTTCAGTATCAACTTTAAAAAGACGTTTTGTGACAATCAAGAGTTCTTAGGTAATGGCGCAAAAAAGCGACCTCATTTGCATTGTGGCACTACTTATATTTCTTACAAAAAAGCGAATGGAGATCACTCTAATATTACTGAGATGGGCGATTGTACTCGGACTAATGCTGTATTTGATGACATTAAATTCAATAGAACTGCTTTTGCAAACTATGAAGCTATTTATAACGCTCTAGTTTCATACCATCAAGCGGGTTGTCCTAATCAATAATCTGCCCATTGTGGGAACATAATGGCATGCAATTCAGGAATTTTAGGTACAAAATTCTTGAATTATTTTCCTTTGTTATTAACAACGAATCTAGGAATTCTGATGTACTCCTAGAGCTTGAACTTCTTAAGAAATTCACTGTGCTGTTGGCTTTGGCCCTTCACAGGCCATTTCCATAATGAACGCATCTTCTGGTTTTATACCATCAAGCACGATGCGCTAATCAATAAAACCATTGAGAGGAAGAGATAACCCCATAGTGGAGACAGAACACTGGATTGCTTCACTGTGTGATAATGACAAAATTTAAGGATGCTTATATACTCCCAGAATTAGTGATAACCACCCCATAATAAAGCAAATGCCACCAATGGGAGTAATTATTCCAAGAGGTTTAACCTTTACGATACATAGTAAATACAAACTTCCTGAAAAGAGCAAAATACCTACACAAAATAAATACCCCGCCCAACGCACAAGCCTAAAATTAGTATGTATAAGAAACAAACCAATCATGATTAACGACAAACTATGTACAAACTGGTAAAAAATCCCGGTTTGGAAGATTTTCATTTGCTCCACACTAAATGTTCCCTGCAAACCATGGGTGGCAAAAGCTCCCAAAATGGTGGCAAGTAGAGCAAACAATGCACCAGCAGCTATAAAACGTTTTACTATTTCTGAAATTGAAGTCATTTTTATCCACATACTAATTTGATTGAAGGGGCTATGGAGCATCTTGATTTGTACACTAGGTCATGAAAAATGGATTAAAGTCCAAATCGAAAACATACCTAACAAAAGCAATAAAACCCACCATCTGTTCAGACCTAATGTTTTAATCCATTCCCAAACTTCGATCCATCCGTGGAGTGGTCCTAAGTACCATGCATATTTTTTTCTTTGCCAAAATGGCTTGTGAAATATCCCACCAGTAGAAAATAATTCGGCTCCGCACAAACTACAATAAAAAACCTGCATGTCTGTTGTGACTAATCGTTTATCTACCTTGATAATTGGTTCCATTTTATTAGCGCATACTTTGCATTGAATTTTCATAATGGTAGTGAGCACATGGGTTCGGATACAAGGAATAATATTAACTTGATTAAACAAAGGAAGTCTATGTGGCTCTGTTGCAAAAACAATCCTTTGAAGAAAAATACAGCTTCTAGATAGGTAGCCACATAATGAGTTTACTTAGGAGCAAGCTTTAAAAGTGATATCGACACTCAAAGTAAATTTAATGGAAAAGGGAAAAGCAAACCCTTTAGCGCTGTTCAAATGCCCCACTAGCCCAAAGTTAAATTATAGTCGCAATTAATTTGAGCCAAAAAAATGCACTGAGTGCGATCCAAGAGATTTATAAACGCGAGTCGTAACAATTAACAATTGCGGTTACCGAGCTTGCTAGTTCAATACATCTGCTGGTTAATGAATCTATATATTCTTCTTCTCACTAAAAGAGCCTTCACTAGGAAATTTGCCTCTAGCGACAACTTCGGGAGTAATAAAGGCTAATAAAAATAGCACGGCCCTCCAAAGATTTAGCGTCAAAAAAGAAGGCTGAGGGAACCGCCATAGGTTCGCCTAGCACATGCTGCTCTATTAACTTTACATCGAATTTGGCTCGGGTTGCGATTTATTAATAGCAGCCAGTTGTTTAATGTTATCCACTAAATGAGTAATACGTTCTTTCGTTTGAGCTAAGAGTTTATCAAAGATATCGACTAAGCTGGGATGCTTCAATATCTCGGTAGTCGCCTGAGTTGCTGAATGAAGCGTGTTTTCTCTGATACGTTGCTCAAACAACGCCGTTGTTGTTGAGGTTACCATAGCGCAAATAGTATCGTTATACCAGCGTTGGGGTCCTCGTCTTGGTTCCCAATGGGTTAAGCCTGTTTCCATAGCAGTTTTAACGTATGCATTCATATGAGAACCTGTTTGCTCTCTGTTGTTTCTGAATATCCCCAAAGCCATTTGAGCTCGCCCTCGTACTCCTACACAAGCAGAAACATTTACGTTCTCAAAGTTATAGCCAAGAACATCTAAGCCTTTTGCTGTTAAAGCTTGGTTTACTTAATTCCTAATAATTTGCTCTCTGAGTTGATGACCACCAACTCCACTAAGATCACAGGGACCAACTTTAACTAAAATGCGGCCGTCCAAATTTTCTACTTCAACAGGGATATGAGTTAATTTGCTATTATCAACAGCCACACGAAGACGTTGGATATTAACAGTTTCTACATTAAATAGTTGCGATTCGGATGCTTTATAGTCAGGATTAATCTGGGTATCGATGATTTCTTTTAGCTGTACCATTTCAGGAAGGGCAAGCTTAACACGTTCTCCTAACATCATATCATGACCTTGATTAAGATTTTCACCATAAGTAATAGTTGGAAAATCAAAAATATCATCAAAATCATCAAGTAGATCTTTAGCCATTTTCGCTTCCTAATAATTATTAGTAATATTAATTATCTCAAATTTTTCTTAAAAGAATATTAAATGATCATTAATGACCATTTTTAATCACTATGCTTATATAGGTATAGAACAAATTTTTGCTCGATGTTTTCTTCAGAACATGCATGCTTTTAAATATCGTATTGTACTACTCGCAAAATATCACGCTTTTGCGATGAATCAGATTTTTATCGGTAATACTCTTTTGGTCGAATAATTCCTGTATAATAAGATTTTTTAAAAGTAACTTCATAAGCTCATTTCTCATTTTCCAATGTATTTTACGAATTTTAAAATGATTTTTGTGTTCTATAATGAGACACGTATTGATACTTGTGAGATGTGCAAAGCGGACATAGCCTTATTTTGAAATACTCCTACCTTAGTGGATTATGTAATCCGTAAATTTTGACACAAATAGGGTCAATGCATTCAGATGTTGAACTGTTCTTTTTAAACATGCGCATAATTTCAAAACCCTGATGGTTGCATAAGTAGTTTTCATGTAAAATATTTCAATATCATCGCTTTGCTCAATAATCCTCCCCTTGTCGTGTCAATAATAAGGAACATTATGATTGTTATCTTCGTCCATGGCTGGAATGTCACAAATACCAATACTTATGGAGAGCTTCCTCAATGGCTCGAAAGCCAGAGCAGAAATGGCATGCTGGATATCCAGGTTGGCAATATCTATCTTGGGCGTTACATTAGCTTTGACGATACGGTAACGGTCGATGATATAGCACGAGCATTTGATCAAGCGGTACGTGATGAGATTGCTGAGAAATTGCGCGATGGGGAGCGTTTTGCGTGCATTACACACTCGACAGGTGGTCCCGTTGTTCGTAAATGGATGGATTTATATTTTAAGCATAATCTTGCAAAATGCCCATTGAGCCATCTCATTATGTTAGCCCCTGCCAACCACGGTTCCGCACTTGCACAGCTTGGCAAATCCCGCCTAAGTCGTATAAAAAGCTTTTTTGAAGGCATTGAACCAGGCCAGCATGTGCTTGATTGGCTGGAGCTTGGAAGTGATATGAGCTGGCAACTCAATGAAAGCTGGCTTGATTATGATTGCCCGGCTAATGGCATCTATCCCTTTGTACTCACAGGTCAAAAAATTGATCGCCAACTTTACGATGCACTTAACTCATACACAGGTGAGGCGGGCTCGGATGGAGTGGTACGCGTCGCTGCCGCAAATATGAATTACAGCCTATTAAAGTTACACCAAGAAGGCACTAACGGAGAAAATCTTATTGTTTCCCAAATGACGCGGTCAAAGCCAATAGCATTAGGCGTTCTACCAGGATGTTCACATTCTGGTAAAAAAATGGGAATCATTCGCAGTATTACTATGGGCAATGCGGCCACTCATCGTACGGCCCTATGGGTCTTGCGCTGCCTTCAAGTAAAAGATAGTAACTCCTATACTGCCTTGGCAAAAGAACTGGATAAGCTTACAGAAGAAACCCAAAGCAATGAGCGCACAGAATTTGTAAAAACACCTCTCTCTAAGCGCAAATTCATTACCAATCGCTATTCGATGATTGTATTCCGGCTGATTGACGATCGGGGCAATCATCTTGACGATTATGATCTTTATCTAACCGCAGGCCCAAAGTATAGTGAATATGCGCTTCCTGCAGGTTTTTTCGTAGATCGCCAGCAAAATCAACTTGATCGCGGAAAACTCACTTATTTTCTGGACTACGACGTCATGGAAAACGGGTTAAATACGCCTGTAATGCAAGGCAATCTAGGGTTTCGTATCAAAGCTCATCCTGAGGAAAGTACTCAAGCTCTTGCCTATTATCGAATCCTGGATTTTCATTCCTCACTTAGGGACATGAACAAAATTCTTCATCCGAATGAAACCGTAATGGTGGAAATCATGCTGCAACGACGAGTAGATAGAACGGTTTCTCGTCTTACCAATAATCTCAGCCCAGCAAAAATCAGTGCAAAGCCAACTGGCAAAAAAGTAGAGTGAGAACCTGATTCATATCACTGGATTCTTTTTATTGATAACCCCAAAATAAATGCACTAAAAAGTGCATTTTATGCTAATATATAACATATAGTGCATGTGGAGCTTTTTATGAATATTGAATCCAAACCAAGTGAAAGCGAGGTCTTAGCAATAGCTTTGCATAATTTAAAAGATATCTTAGATATTTCAAATAATGATCTAAGTGAAATTATCGGGGTTCATCGCAACACCTTGTCGCGTTCATTAAGCAATAAGAAAATCGATGTTAAAAGCAAGGAAGGAGAATGCTCCTTATTGCTAATAAGAATTTATCGTTCTTTGTTTGCATTAAATGGCGGCAATGTTGATGCAATGAAGCATTGGTTAAGAACCAATAATCGGCATATTCAGGGAATCCCTTTGGAAGCAATGAAAAGTGTTTTGGGATTATCTCGGGTTGTGAATTATTTAGATGCGATTCGAGGAAAGATTTAATGGTTGATATTTGGCTCGAATCTGACGGAAAAAACCATATCAAGCCATTGATGGCAAAAATTTACCGATTAGTAGAATCCCAGGAGCAAATAGCAACTTTGGGGTTAGTAAACAATGTCTATGAGCAAGGTGTATTAGAGGAATTATTGGAGTCAACTAAAAACCCGTTGCCTAGTGATACAAGCACCCTACATTATTTACTGACAACACCATTTCGTTACCCACCATTGAGGTACGGCTCTAGATTTGGAAGAACCTTTGAACAAGGAATTTTCTATGGCTCATTAAATGTAAATACAGCTTTATCAGAAACAGCATATTATCGATTTGTATACATGCTTGGTCCAGAAACACCGTACGAACAACCAATATCAAATCAATATACATCCTTTACCGTCAAAGTGCGAAGCAGTAATAGTATTTTTTTAGATCAAGACCCTTTTTCACAATATGAAGTAATTTTGACCTCCCCTACGTCTTATATAGAAACACAGCAGCTAGGCTCTACTATGCGTGAATCTGGTATAGAAATATTTCAATATATTTCCGCAAGAGATAAGGAGAAGGGCAAAAATATAGCGCTATTTACTCCCAAGTCTTTTCAAAGCAAAACACCTGCGCAGATGACTACATGGCTGTGTCAGACCAGTATCGATGAAGTAGGATTTATGGCAAAAGAAGAACAACAACGAACGTCCTATTCTCAAAAAGATTTCTGGATTAACAATACGTTCCCTTCCCCAGCGACCTAATGCTGCATCACAAAAAAAAGTGAAACAAGCTAGGGTTCCGTGCTTCAATCTAGGTTCTTGTAATGATGAGGCATGCTTTAATTGAGCGCTGTCACGTGGTTTTGATCAGATTTTGCTTCTAGCCTTTACTTTTTTTATCATCATACATTTTTGCATCAGCAAGAGTAAGCATACGTTCTAATGTCTTATGCTCTTTTTGATTATATTCAATACTGCCAACACTAAACTCAATTACATAACCCTTCGTTTCTACTGATTTTAATGAATCTCTCAAATGTTGAATAATCCCGGATACATCGCTTTGATTGAGCCCAGAGCACAATACACAAAACTCATCACCACCTAAACGTGCAATCACATCATGACATTGAAAGGTTTTGAGAAGAAGATTAGCGAAAACTTTCAATACCTTATCCCCTTCTGCATGCCCAAACTGATCATTAATCAGTTTAAATTTATCTAAATCAAAAAACAACAATGTAAAAATTTTATTTTCGCGTTGATATTTTTGAAACAAATAATCGGCGAGTTTTAAAAAACCGCGCCGATTGGATAAACCGCTTAATTCATCGGTGATGGCCAAATGCAATGATTCCAATTCCATTACCACCATGTCAGCAAGATCGTGGACAACATTTTGATCCACATCATTGATTGACCTAGGTTTGTCATCAATTAAACAAATCACACCTACATTATATGTCTTTATTTTCAAAGGACAGCCTAAATAAAATCTGAAATTAGGTTTTCCCAAAACGAAAGGATTATCATAAAAACGTATGTCTTTCGTAGCATCCTCCACAACCATAATTTCATCTGAAAGAATAGCATGCCCACAAAATGAAGTTTTTCTCGCAGCCTCTTTAATATCAAATCCTTGGGTGGACTTCATCCATTGGCGTTCAGCCTCTAAAAAGGAGATTACAGCAATAGGAACACCAAAGAGTTTGCATGCGATTCGAGTTAACCGATCAAAACGCTCTTCTCGCTCGGTATCTAGAATTTGTAATTTATAAAGTGTTGCTAAACGTGCCGCTTCATTTTCTGGTATATCTGGAGCAATCATCATTTTTCCTTGAAAACATACTTTTTCAATGCTCAAGAAGCACTAGTATATGTATAGTATACATTGGCTCTGAAAACCAACAGGAAAACAAGGCCCTTTGGGTATCCAACGACCCTTAACTTAATGATTATATTTATATAAAGTAGGTTAGGCCCACGCATCGAGCCGCATCAGAAACCTGGACCATAGACTCAACCTACACCTCACTGAGAAATCGCCTTAACTGACCATGGAAAACCACTAATTCCATATTCAGGCTTATATTAAGTGGATTAACAAGGGTTTATGGAAATTTAGGCAAAACAACTCTATATTTTATATAAAATTTCCTATGGATAATCAGCATGCCCTTTAAGGATTTTCGGGAATTCATTGAAGCACTTCGAAAAAGCGGTGAACTTATTGAAGTTAATCGCTCCATCGATTTGTCTGCAGATGTAGGTAAGGCTTTGCAAAAAAGTGCCTCGATCAGTGGCCCTGCGATTCAATTTAATAATAACGGTACTGATTTTCCACTCATAGGTGGATTATATAATTCTAGAAAGAAAACCTTGATTGCTTTTCAGACCAATGAAGCCTCTATATTTAAAAAAATCCTACACGGATTAGATAATCCTATTGACCCGGTTCTTACCAACACCGCGGTAACCCATGAACAGATTATATCGGATAATGAAATTGATTTATCTCAATTTCCAATTCCTAAATACAGTCCTAGCGATGGGGGGCAATATATAACCGCCGGAATAGCCGTAAGCAAAGATCCAGAAACCGGCATCGCAGACATCGGAAATTATCGTTTTCAAATTATTTCAAAAAATACCATGTCGTTCTTGGCCCAACCCAATCATCGGCTAGGAAAAAATCTGGAAAAAGCACGGAAACTAGGACATAAGAAATACCCGATTGCTTTAGTGATTGGAGTTGACCCGGTTATCGCTTATACCTGTCAATTCCAACTTCAAGATGACACTAATGATTTTGCTGTAGCAGGTGGACTGCGAGGAGAGGCTGTTGTTTTAACCCCATGTAAAACCATTGATGTTGAAGTTCCTGCTTATGCGGAAGTGGTCTTTGAGCTTGAAATAGACTTGGATGAATTAGTATTTGAAGGACCTTTAGGTGAATACACCGGCTATTACACACCAGGCTCTATGAAACCTACTGCACGAGTTAAGGCCATTACACACCGCACAAATGCTTATTTCCAAGCCTTATTAACGGGTGTTCCACCAACTGAGAATCATTTTTTAAAACAAATCCCTTTTGAAGCCTCGTTCTTTAAGAGCATGAATAAATCCTTTCCGACCATATCCAATGTAGCAATTCCTGCATCGGGAGGTGTTTCGTTTTATATTGTCATCGCGATTGAACCTCGATTTGATGGAGAGGCGCGCCAAGCTATTCTTGCTGCTATGGCAAGTAATCTGCGCCCTAAAATGGTTATCGCGGTAAACCCGGATATTAATATCCAAGATGCCGATCAGGTGACATGGGCTACTTCTTTTCGAATGCAACCTCATAAAGACATTATGATTGTAGAAAGTTTACCGGCAGGCCCCTTAGATCCCTCTATTTTAGATGACATTCCTTTAGATTCTCGTCTCGCCTCTTCGGTAGGTATTGATGCGACTTATCCTTTTGGCTCCCTTATTTTGACTCCTGAAACCCCACTTGAAAAGACTACCCAAAATTCTGGTAAGCTCTGTTTTAAAGTAGCAGATATTCCAGGTTGGCAGGATTATGATTTTCCGGAATTAAACACATACGAAAAATCATAATCAAGGATTCATTATGAGGGCAAAAAGCTGCTTAAGTTAACTTTATTCTTTCCCTAAAATTCTGTTGATAATGGCCGCGGCCTGATTGTCACAAAGAATAGCATCCGCTTCAGGTTGAACAGCGCAACCTATATTGTGATAAACTTCCTGAGTAGCAATGGTATCGAGACATATTTTTATCCCATTCTGAATCAATGAAATTGTCTGAACCAGATTCTGATCGTGCTGATGGTTAGTCACCCCTTTATATTGATCGACTAATTCAGCCATTCCTTTCAATACTTGTTGGCGCGCAGCTCGATGTTGTGCCCGTAATTTACATAAATCCTTAGCCAAATCATGATGTTCATTATCGGTCATCACTTCGTTGGTGTCTTCGATACACTGAGCAAGAGTCAATCTGATTTCATCATTATCAGCGGGAATAATTGGATTATTGGGACCATTGTAAGAATTGTTATCTGCAAAGGTCACCGCAGTTACCATGAATAATGCAAAGGCACTTAAGGCTGGAATATTCATACTCGTCCTTAATTATCATGCTTCCAATCGTGAACTATTATTTAAATAATAGACTGAAAATATCGTTTTAGTCCTCTCACTCTGCCTTCTAATTAGCATAATCATGTGATTGCAAATTGCAATAACTCTTACTATGCTCAATATAGCCAGGATGTATGCGAGGTTACTGTGAGTATTGTAAGCCGTTCTTCATGTATTATTAAAGAATTTAGTCCTAACTCTAATTTTTCGTTCAATTCCCCTTCTTATAATTATCAACTAAATACCAACCCGCATAAAATACTTACCGAAGAATTCACTGCAAAAGAATTATCTGATTTTTATGAAGTATTAGGGGTTCAATTATTTTTCGGTAAAGGAGATGTTCTTTTTCAGGAACATGATCAGTCTGATTCCTTTTATATTATTCTTGAAGGTGAGGCAGAAGTTTTTGTGAATAAGAAAACGAAGCACAATGAAAAGCATTCCCATGTTTTAGCTACCTTGAAAAAAGATGATGTGATCGGGGATATGGCTCTTGTTGAGAATAAACCGCGCTCAGCCTCTATTAGAGCGAAATCGGATTTAGCAGTATTAAGCTTTAATTTAGACGCCATTAATGCTCATCCACGAATACGCTTATTGTTAACTAAAAACATGGCCAAAATATTGTCTCAAAAATTACGAGACACCAATCAAATCACCATAAAAAAGATGGAAGAAAGCTTAGAGCAAGCCCAAGCGCGCAATGTACTCGGAGTATTTATGATTGCCATGTTTTGGCTAATCAGCTTATATACATTATCGCTTACTACTTTGATTGGTATAGAAAAAAATCTAATAAACAATACTACTTTTCTCTCAGTCGGTTTAATTGTCTTTTTCGCTCTAGGAATTCTTGGAGCAATGCGACTCACCGGATTACCATTAAAACATTTTGGTATTACTTTTGATGATTGGCCACAAAAAACCTTAGAAGCGGTGAAGTATTCGATTCCGGTGATGCTTTTATTTCTACTTGCTAAAGCCTATTTGGTATATTGGGGAGCTAATCCGAATCATGTCGCGCTATTTTCAGGGTTTGATGAAGGGCTGGTGAACGGTAAATTTAGTGCCACCCTTTATTTGGTTGTTGTATTTTTTTATGCACTCCTTGTACCTATTCAAGAATTAATCGCACGCTGTGCTTTACAATCGACGTTCTTCTCCTTTTTGCCAGGCAATGAAACATTCCGCATTTGGAATGCAATTATTTTATCTAATCTTATTTTTTCGTCCGTACATTCGCATTTGAGTTTAATGTTTGCGTCACTGACATTTATACCTGGATTATTTTGGGGATGGTTATTTTACAAACAAGCTTCGCTTATAAGTGTCTCTGCATCTCATGTTTTGATTGGTGTTTGGGGAATATTTATCCTCGGAGCCAAAGGAATAATCTATTAATGAAAATTCCCCAAACTTAATCTCCTAATGTAAATATCTGCCTCATTGATTTTATTCAATAAATTGTAACAAATTTGCATACCTTTATGGGCAATCTATACTCATATTGTATTATTATAGTTCTATACAATGCAACGCATAAGGAGATGTAAATGAAAATCAAATCATTAGCAGCTGGATTAATAGTTGCTAGCAGTATGGTTCTAGTTGTTGGGCCAATCCAAGCCGCATGTTATAAACAAACACCTGGTTGGCACATGGTTTCCAAAAAATGCCCTATTAAACCTGCTGAAACTTGGCAAGAATATAATAGTGGGGTTTATACTCAACCGCTAGTCGGAAAAGCCTTTTAATGGCTGAGCAATCAATGGGGCTCAGAAGATTATAAGTCTAGCTGACCCCATTGATTATTATTCAAAACAAGTTAGTCTTATATCAAGGTAATCTAACTTTTCTTTATTCTTCTAAAAATGACTAACCATAAAGGGCCGGACACTCAAACGGGTATTATCAGATGGATGGTGATTACTATTTACCTGCTGGCAACACTTTTTTCTGCTGTGTGGCATGGTCCCGTCGCCGAACTTTTTTTACCTATTATTCTTATCTTAGCTATTTTTACTTCCGCATGTCTCCACGGTGCGCAGCGATATGGAATAAAAAATGTAATTATATTTTTTATAATAACTTGGCTCATCAGTCATTTTTTTGAAGCCATAAGCATTCAGACCGGATTCCCTTTTGGGTATTATTATTATGATAAATTAGCCGGTCCAAGGCTATTTGATGTACCACTTATTATTATGTTCGCTTATTTTGGAACGGGTTACGCCTCGTGGATTTTGGCCCATATACTTCTAGGCCAATACGCGAGCCAACTCACTGGGAAGCGGCTATTCATTGTGCCATTGACTGCTGCCTTAATCATGGTGATGTGGGATGTCTGCATGGATCCACTTGCTTCAACAGTCTATTCATTATGGGTGTGGAAGGATGGCGGATTGTATTTTGGTGTTCCCTTACAAAATTATTTTGGCTGGTTTTTCGTGGTCTATATTATCTATCAAATTTTCGCTATTTATATTGCAAAACATGATGTCAGGGCTATGAGTAAGCCCCTTGTTTTATCTTCTAAAAATTTTTGGAGGGAAGCAGTCGCTATTTATGGCATACAAGGTTTAACGCAATTAGTTGACCCTTTTGGTGCTGCTACTCATTTAGAAATTTATGCTTCCATGGCTCTAATTACTGTATTTACAATGATTTTTGTGGTCTTACTGGCTTTACTTAAAATTAATATGAGTAATTTAGAGGTTAATACTTCGCATTTATCTCTGATCTGTCAAAGATAAAATGATGGGCTAGATTTTACAGGTGGAATGGACAAAAACATGAATAAAGAGTTTATTTTTCGCCTTGCTACCCCTGCTGATTTTGACGCACTCTTTGAAATTTATATGGATAAAGAATCATTTAAAGAGATTTTTGCTGATTTGTAGATATACTATGTTTTTTAATATGTTATACCAAAGCCAACCCTTTCGATTTGGATTAATATTGTCAAGGATCGCCTATTATAGGCAAAGAACCTATTGATTCAGTTAATTACAGTGTCTCTGTAGGGGCTACAAAGATCCCGGCCAGAGGTCTTATATGTGATAGATAGACATTTATTCTTAATTAGCTCATTTTGTGAAATGATACTCAAATTTTCGGAAAGTCAGTTCAAGTTTACACTTGAAATACAAACTTTTTTTACAACGCCATATATTAAAAGCCTTATTAATAACAAATTCACATGTTGAATTAGTAATTTTAATCAGGAGTGGAGTTGCCCCTATAAAACCGAACCACCTAACTCACCGCTAATAAGCTCCTAATATATTCTCTGGGAGCCATCATTTTTAAGCCTTTATGAGGGGCAACGTCATTGTAATCATCAAACCATTCAGGAAGCTTTTTCATAACAGTTTGCGCATCATCAAGATCAAAAAAAGCGACATAATCTCGTTTAAATGTTTTAACAAACGCTTCTGCCATACTGTTGCTTTCAGGGCTATATGCTGGTGTGGTCCTCACATCAAAACCCAGGTTTCTTGCAAAAGAAACAGTGTCCCTGGCCACATAACAAGGGCCATTGTCAGTTAACCATTGTATCTGTTTTGGCATGTGCTCTGCTGCACCAAATCGGTATTCTACACTTTCTAGCAATAAGTCCCTGATTGCTTGTCCATCAATGCCCACTGTTGAGGCGATATAACCTAATACTTCTCTGTCACAAGTATCCATTGCAAAAGCGACATGAACTCTATCACCGTTAGCGCACTGCATGGTAAAACAATCTGAACACCAACGAGTATTGCTATGCAATGTAATTACTTTCCCATCATGTACTCGTGTTTGCTTTTTACCATACGCCGGCAGTAATAATTGATTTTGCTTCATAATACGATATACACGTTTATGATTTACGCAGGTAAGACCTCTCTTTTTTAACTCGTGATTAAGAAGCGTTGTAACCCTGCGATAGCCATAGCTACTACGTTTATCCGTTATTTCACGAATGTAAGGCAGTAGTTCCTGGTCACGTATTTTAACCGTTTGTTTTCTGGAGTGTTCCATATTTTTCAACCTCTGCATTAAGTGGGAGCGAGAAACCTGCAGTGCCCTAGCAACTGCTCTCATTCGAAATCGCTTATCCCGTACAAGGGTTGTCGCGAGATCAGTTTTTTTTCTCGACCCAGCTTAACTGCTTCACGCAGAATCTCATTTTCCAATGTCTTTTGTCCAAGAATTTGCTCAAGTTGCTTAATGCGTTTTTTCAACGCCTTGGCTTCGCTTTCAGGGATGACTTCTTCTGTTTTAACGCTGGTCAATGCACCATTCTCCATTATTTTCCGCCAGTAAAATAGTTGACTGGGAGGAATGCCGTGTTTGCGAGCAATAAAGGATACCGTTACGCCTGTTTGGTAGGTTTCATGAACTATTTGTTGTTTTTCGTAAGCTGTCCAACGTTTGCGCTTACCACTGGAGTGAATTATTTCGTTACATTCTATTGTTGTTATAGTCATATTACTAGTCCTATTCCTAGTCGTTAATTTAAAACTAGGTGGACCGGTTTATTTGGGGGGCACTACAAGGAGAACATAGGTGGAATCACCGCCCCTGTTGCACATATAGTTACTGAAGAAATTAAAAATGAAGATAGTTTTAAATCCTATTTGCCTATTAAAAAAATCATATCTATAATTTAAATATTCTCTTTTACTCTGAGAGTAATTAAAAATAGGAGCGAAATTTTGCAAACATTTTTGAATACCCTCCATCTCGATAGTGATATAGGAAGAGAGGATGCTGGAATTTAGCACAGATCCAAGAGTGGTCGTTTTATCGCGAGGTAAGTGTTGAAGTAGAGTACGCAATATATCGTTGAAGTTGGTATTATATATACTAAGGCAATGTTTCAAACAGACTTCAAAATTATCGAGGCGGCTCTACATTTCCAATTTTTAAAAATTAAACACATATCACATATAAAGAACCATAACTGTTAAGGACTCAATGATTTGTGATTCTTTTAAAATTAATAACCCTATAGATCAGAATAAAAAAGCCTCCTTCCTAAAAAGATTAGGTGATTTCGTCAAACCTATCTAATTATATTGCCTCCATCAACATTCTCATACTGTCTAATGTATTGATAAAGTGTTTCTCTACTAATTGGCCTGGTGAAATGGATTCGCTGTTGTGAAATTAATAGATCTATTGATCTGAGTCGTAATAACTATTTGACTTCTATTACTTATGTACCCCCCCTTAACATAGTTGTACTTCCGAGTAGATTTCTCCAGTTAAACTATCTAGAGGAGAATAAAAATGAAGAAATCGCGTTACACAGAAACGCAGTGCTATCTGGATAAAACCCCTAAAGAATAATGCATTTGTAAGCGAAGCGGTGAACAAAATCATCCCTGATAAAAAAGAAGAGCACTTTAGCTCTGCGCCATGGACGGCTTATGGAGGATTAGCTGAGTTATTGAAAACGTATACTGCAATCCGTATTTATCATATTAACTGCCTCAGCTTTAGGTTGATTAAAAAAATAAAATCCAGGTACTGCTTTTTTTGAGCAATTAATAGGATGTATTCTTGCACCTAATTCAACACGTTCTACTTGATAATTATCAGTACAAAGTTCCTTTATGATGCCTTTTAAATGAGCCGCACCTACAGCAACAAATGCATGCCCTTGATCCAGGTAAGTCTTCATATCTTGCACCATAATGCTATCTCTCTGGTCTATTAGTGAATAATAATAACGCCTTACTGTATCATGCTCACATAGTGAGTCGCTTATATCAATACCAACATCTTGATTGTCACTTAAATATTCTTTTTTAGTATCATCTACTGTTTTGATGTACTTTCCAGCATCAATATAACTGAAGATAAAATTGAAATAATCAAGCTGCTCATCCCAGCTGAATTGATAACCCATCAATCCTTTCATTTGATCCTCGAGTGTCTCCAAAAACACTAGGTTTTGTTTATTGGAATCAACTTCATTGATCATTTGTCTATCTAAACCATTAATTAAACGAGAAGGGTCTGATAATTGAAGCGGGAGCAACAGTAGCTGCGACAACAGAATTGGAGATACACGTTTAGCTAAAGATTTAATCTCATGTTGATCAAAATTTTCGAATGCGGTAAAGACGCTTAAATAGCTTTCAGCCATCATAAGAGCTATTAGATTAGTGTGTTCATGTGTGTCGTTTTTCATGCTGTAAGATAAAATTAAAGATGCTAAGATTTCTAAATCCTTCTCCTCATTCTGCAAAGGTGCTTCAAAAATACAAGTTTTTGCATGCATAAAAACTCTTTTAATTTCAATAGGTAACGAAACAATATCCTCATCGTTCACATGCATGGTGCCAAATAAATGACTTTGCTTACCATTTGGTGCAGTTACTTTATAAAAAATGCCCAAATTTTCTCCAAAATAGTTGTAATAAGGAAAAGTCGATCGCACTACAATCGGAATTGGGCAATTATAAGGCTTTGTTGCAAAAACGAACAGTAGTTCATACTTCAAGCTAAAACTATTGACTGAGATCTCAAATGCGCTCAATCAAACCTGCCACATTTAAATGGCGTCATTATCAAAGTGAATTAATCCTGTAATGTGTACACGGGATATACGTTCGGCTAAATACGGTTTGCATTTAGGTTAAACGGCAATAGAGCCTTATAATTCTCTACTGCTGTGCAAGATCGTATGTTTTCAAAAAGAGTTTTCAGATAATTAAAGGGATTAAGACCATTAGCTTTCGCTGTTGCAATGAGGCTATAAAACAATGCTCCGGCATGAGCGCCTCGGGAACTACCAGCGGCAGCGTCATGTATGGACCCAGCCCTGGATGCAAGAGGTAATTGAATAACATGTTAGAAAACGAGATAGAGATGCAGCCATGTATACGGCTTCTTGTTCAGTGCCTAGTCAGCACTTGAGCCCTGATAGTCTCTGCGCTCTTTCTCCTCATCAACTTACCGGTTTCTAGAACCCATGACGCTGTTAGGTTTTGAAAGAGCAGGTCTTACCTGTTTTGCTATCACTTATTGTTTTACGTTAAGCATACTCCAGACGGTAGTAACACAGTTTTTATTTTTGTTTCATTTTATGCAGCACACGCCAGTTCAGGCTGATAACAGGCACCGGTTGCCATGATAGCCCAGATGATTCGGGCATTTTTATTGGCTAAAGCGACCGCAGCTTTATTGGCCCCATGCTGCAATTTTTTACGAGCAACCCATTGACTCTTCGTATCGGTTTTATTATCACAGTAGCGCGTCACAGTACGTGCCCCATGGATGAGTAATGTCCTGAGGTAACGGTCTCCTCGTTTACTGATACCGCCTAATCGTATTTTATGACCACTGGAGTTTTGTTTTGGAGTGAGCCCAAGCCATGCAGAGACTTCACGGCCATTTTTAAATACATTCGGGTCGCCAATACTGGCCACTAGGGCTGAGGCAGTCATGGGACCAATGCCTTCGATGTTCATCACCTCACAACATAAGGGATTGTTCATGGCTTGCGCTTTGATTTCCTGGTCGTAAAAGCCCACTTCATTATCGATTGCTTTAAATTGCTCATAAAGTCGGACAAATAAGGCGTATGCCATACTGCTTAAATGAGCTTGATTCTCATCCAAACGCTCTATCAGTTGGCGAATTTGACGAATACCTTGTGGAAGAATAATTCCGTACTCATTCAATAAACCTCTTATCTGATTAGCCTGAGCAGTTCGTTGCTTCACTAACAGCTCTCTTATCCGATGCACCATCAATACGTCTTGTTGAGCAGCCGTTTTTACTGCAACAAACTTCATTTCTGGACGTGTAACAGCTTCTGCTATCCCGCGAGCATCATTTTTATCATTCTTATTCGCCATTACATAAGGCTTTACGAATTGTGGCGCTATGATTTTAACTTCATGCCCTAGGGATTGAAGGGTTCTAGCCCAATAGTGGGAGCCTGTACAGGCCTCAATACCAACCAGGCACGGCGTACAATTACTCATAAACTCAATGAATTGCTCTCTGCCCAGGCGTTTACTTAATACCTGCTTCCCCTCATCATTAGTTCCATGCAGTTGGAATATATTCTTTGCTAAATCGATACCTAATGTTTTAAGCTCTTTAGTCATGGATCCTCCACCTTTGAATGACTTGATTACACATTCATTCTGGCTCATTACGAAGCCTATTTAAAGTTGCTGGGTCCATACTATTAATTTAACTTTGAATGACCTCCGGCCGGGATCTTTGTAAAAAAGGGTGATGAGCAAATTCCGACCAGATTGTTCGCTCTAAACCGTAGGTATACTATGTTTTTTAATATGTTATACCAAAGCCAACCCTTTAGATTTGGATTAATATTGTCAAGGATCGCCTATTATAGGCAAAGAACCTATTGATTCAGTTAATTACAGTGTCTCTGTAGGGGCTACAAAGATCCCGGACGGAGGTCTACATAAACCCCCAATTGATTTGAATTGAGAGATAATTTATCATTTCGCATCAAGCCAATCCTGAATCGAAATAAATGAATAATATAATAAAATACTTAGTTATAACGCTAGTAACGCTGGTACCTGCCCTGTCTTTTGCAACGCTAAAACCATTCACCAGCAACGATTGCGCAGCTTTAGCAATGCCGAAAACGGTCCTATTAGTTCATGCATCCTGGTGTTCACACTGCAAGGCTTTCTTACCAGTTTACGAGCGTGTATCAAATCAAGAAAAATACAGAGATTGGATTTTCTATCAGATGGTCAATGATAAATTTGAAAATGTTTGTGGCACTGCCATTAAAGGTGTTCCTGTCACCTTTAAAAATAATATGAAAAATAATTTGCTAGGAAATAAGCCACTATCAGTTCTGGAAGAGTTTTTAGATTCGAATGCCTAGGTAGGCTTTTTACACTAGTTCTCAGAATACCTTTTCATGTACAACACAAGGAAATAACGTCATGCTATTTCCTTGTTTATCTTATTCAAGCACGTGTTTCTCTCATCGAGTTATTGATTTCAATATTTTTTTCCGAAGCAATTGAGACAGAATAATCGCTATTGAGAAAACAAAGCTGATTAAAAAAGTAAGCAGCCAATATTTTCGATCAAGATAAGATATTTCATAAAATATTTTTGCCCATTTAACCAAAATAAAATCACTCTTGCTAAGAGCCAATGACGAATATAAGGCTATGAGTCCAAAAGCATATAAGAAATATAACCGTAAATTCTTTTCTTTTTTGTGAATAGTAACCGCCAGAAAATTGGTCGTGGTTACTATCACCATGATCGAAAGCATGACCATTTGTAAATCTTCCGCGGTGTGCCCTGCATACTGTTCTGTTATGCACTGACCTACATAAGAAGCTATCGCGATTAACAATGCGGAAATCATGACAAAGGAAAATAATTCCGTTGTAAAATTTTTTAATTTGTTAATATTGGAGTTTTTTAGAGCAATGATAAATGAGGGCAAACCGATGGAAAAAATATTAATTAAGGCAACCCGACGCGGTGTCAGCGGGAAGTCATAAAAAGCAAAAAATGACATAAGGGTAGTAAAAATCACTAAAAATGTCTTGGTCAGAAAGAGTTTGGCGACGTCATTAATCGTATTAACGATCTTATTACCTTCATCAAAAATTTTAGGTAGAAGAGTGAATTTGTTTTTTAACAAAACGATGTCCGCCACTTCTTTGGTGATGCTACTCCCTTCTTCCATAGCAATCCCTATATCTGCTTCTTTGATTGCAGGCAGATCGTTAACACCATCGCCGATCATCGCGGTGTAAATTTTGTTTTCCCTAAGAAGCTTAACAATTCTTAGTTTATGCTGGGGTTTCAGACGAGAAAATATTTTTTTGTCTTTAATTATTGTTAATAACTGTTCATCATTCACCGCATCAATTTCATTGCCAGATATCAAATCACTATCCTGGATTTTCCAACCAATTTCATGGGCAACGGCCTGTATTGATGACGCATTGTCACCTGACAATATCTTAACTTGTATGTTTTTTCTTTGGAACAGATTGATTGCGTCCATTACATCTTCTCTTACCTGATCCATAATCGAGATAATACAAATCGGTTCAATTTCCATGCAGTTAGTATTTTCTGCAAGAGACTCCGGAGAGAAGTTGGATTTTTCGATACCAAATATCAGGTTTCGAAAAACCTTCAATTTTCCTTTTTGATAGAGTTCATCAATCTGATTTTTTTCTGCATCATCAATTTTATCTAATAACACATCATAACCACCCAGAACAAAAGTTACTTTTTTATTGTTTAATAAATGTAACTTGTCATCGTGGACGATTAACTGCAATAGACTGAATTTATTTTCAGAAGTAAACGGGATCTCTCCGGTAATAATGGCATTGGATGCATTAAATGGTTCCAGTGTTCTCAACGTCGCATTTTTATCTAATGAAAAACGTGCGTAGGTGCCAAGAATTTGCTTTATCTCCTCCATTGAGTAATCCGTGCTTAGCGGTGTGATTTTATGTACTGACAGTTTGTTTTGAGTGAGTGTACCTGTTTTATCAGTACAAACAATTTTAGTATTAGAAAAAGCTTCAATGGCATTAAGCTTTTGTATAATCGCGCCCATTTTACTTATTCGGTAAATTCCCAGCGCAAAGGTAACGGAAGCCATCAAAATGAGCCCTTGAGGAACCAAGGCCAGCATAACCGTGGCCATTTTTCTAATCAGTTCTACCCTATTTGATTCGGCTTGCCCAAATGCCATTTCAAGAGCGATTAAAACTAAGGCCACTGCAAATAAAATTTTTACAATAAAGTTTAATCGCTTTTGCAAAGGAGAAATATTCAGTTTGAATTTTTTGGCAAGTTTCGTAATTTCCTGTGCGTGGCACTCATCGCCAACCTTTAATGCTTTGTAAACACCTCTACCAGAAAGGCAATGACTTCCGGACATTAATTCATCGTTTACATTTTTATTAATCGGAGTGGATTCTCCGGTTAACAAAGACTCATCGATTTCTAATTTCGTAGATTCTACTATGACCCCATCAACAACCACGGAGTCACCACGCTCTAATAGAATAATATCATCAATAACTACTTCGGATTGTTCAATGGATTGCTCTGTTCCATCCCTGATAACTGTTACTTCACGAGTCAATAATAAATTAACTTTATCTAAAGCTCTTTTCGCTTTAATTTCTTCAAAGATAGCGATGAATGTATTAATGATGACAATAAAAGAGACGCCAATAATATCAAAAAATAATCGCTCGTCATGTTCTATAAAGAAGAATACGGTTAGAAAAATAATAATTGCAAAGATAACTAAATTGAAAACTGAAAAAATATTCTCAATGAATATTTCCGCAATTTTTTTAGTTTTTGTCGCTGTCGCTACGTTCTGTTTACCCTGTTTTATTCGTTCTTCTACTTCAGAAGATAGCAAGCCTTTTATCATTTTTTAAATCCTTAACTTTAAGGGCTAGTCTGATATTTTTTTGGGGTATATTCTTACTTTTAGTATTTTACCAGCCTTGATCTTTTCTATGTCTGCATCAAATTCAGGAAAATCAATACGTTCTCCCTCTTTGGGTATATAGCCTAAACGTTGTAAAAACAATCCAGTTAAAATATCAATATCATCTTCTACGTCGATGTCGCGCTCAATGGCTTGTTCCAAAGAATATATGGAGCAATTTCCTGAGGCGGTGATACTTCCATCCTTGTTTAATACCCAATCTACTTTGGTACGATGGAATTCGTCTTTTATACGGCCAATGAGCACTTGCAGTAAATTATCTAAAGTAACAAACCCCAAAATGGTGTTCTTACCCCGATAAACAAGAGCAAAATGGGGCATTCCTTCGCGAAATTGACGCAATAAATCTAATGCAGGTAATCGACGAGAGATTTTTAGAATGGGTCTAATAAATGGTCTTAAATCGTCTATTTCAGATTTCTGATAAATAGCCGGTAAGATATCTTTTACATGAATAATCCCAATAATGTCTTTTTGCTCAGGATCATAGACAGGATATCGGCTATAACGATGCTCCATAATGACATCCATCATCTGATTAATTGGTTGATTTAAATTAATCATGACCATTTCTTCACTAAAACGCATTACTTCAGTGACTTTCAGCTCAGCTAAATCTAAAGTATGCTCGATGATGTCCACCTCTTCCTCGGTCAACTCCCCATGAAGATGGCTAGCATTTAAAAGCAATTTAATTTCTTCTGTCGAGTAAAAATGTTCACCATGGTGAACCGCATCTAAGTTAAAAATTTTTAACAGGAAATTCGAGCAGGTGTTGAGTATCCATATCGCCGGGTACATAAGCCAATAAAAGCCATATAAGGGTAATGCAGTCCATATAGAAACTCGTTCTGACTGACGAATAGCGAGTGATTTGGGCATCAACTCCCCAACAACGATATGAAGGAATGAGATAAATGAAAAAGCGGCAAAAAAAGCAATAACTGTGATGAGTTGTGGGGAGTTAACACCAACAAGAATTAGAAGTGGCTCCATTAAATGAGCAAAAGCAGGTTCCCCAATCCAACCCAACCCAAGGGATGCGAAGGTGATACCCAGCTGGCATGCTGATAAATACGCATCAAGATGTTGATGCACATGAAATAAAATGTTACCTCTAAAGCCATAACTAGACTTGATTGCCTCCACTCGAGTTGCACGGAGTTTCACCATGCCAAATTCAGCAGCCACAAAAAAAGCATTTAATAAAACCAATACAAATGCAAGTAAGACCAGTAGGATATCAATCACTTAAGCCATCCTTTGTTGAAAAATTGAGTAGTCACCGGGCAGAGGCGATTGCAAACCGAAAAAGGTGTGTACTAATTTTCTGGGAATATTAAATCGAGTTTGTAATAAACTGTAGTCGTTACTGATTCGATTCAATCCTAACGAAGAAATAATCATTGCGCGTTATAAAACTCGAATTCCTATTTAACTGAAAACCACTTTTCTTTTTACCCTACCAGCAAAGCTTGGTTTTCTTCAACGTAGTGCCTTGTTGCTTCATAATGCACTGTTTTGCTAGGTAGGTTATCCTGACGCAATTGACTTATCAACGCTTCATCATGACAAAAACTATTTACCCATTGTCTGATTTTTTTTAGACGCCATATATGTTTATATATTTTTTCATTCTTCATTTCTTTGATAACAAGAAACCTAGGTAGCTTAAAGGGAAGTAGTTCCTCATTAATAAGAAGTATTGCCAATACCCAACGCAGTGAAAGAAATGAGGGACGAAAATCCCCACTACGATGGCTAATATTTCTTAAAACCGCCCCTGTTTTATTACCAAATTTTATGTTGCCTGCGGTCAGGCAACATGCAGCATCTAGAGGGGAACCAGTCATTTGAAAATGTTTCGGTGCATTATTATGAGGACGAGTTTCAAAAGCAAACCACAATTTACCATCTGTATCAACTAAAAAACGAAAAACAGTCTCTTCTTCTTTGGCCAGTAATTCTTTTAAAGTAGACAAAGACTTTATAGAAAAAGAATTTGCCTCACAATGAACAGCCATTTTTCCTGCAGAAAAAGTAGTCCGGGAATCTGGTGGACTGGAGAAAAACTCTTTACTTAATTGAACTTTATTTAAAAATGGAATCATTTGTCTCATAAGGATAATAAGTCACTATTTATAACTAGAGCTGGCAAAATCAAAACGATAGACTAGCTCCAAATTACCCATTTGTGCCTGAAGAGGTTTGCCCCAATAACTGTTATTGCCTGTTGCGGTATAACGATAGAGTGCATTCACCGCAAAATTTTTCCTGAAGTTATAAGTCAACCCAGCAAGACCTTGGTAAGTGAAGGAATTTTGATCTCTGTTAAAATGAGGACGGTGGAAACGGCTTGTACTATTTAGAGTAGCATGCATGAGAGCATAACCTATACCTACCCCAACAAAGGGAGAAAGGTTACCCGTGAACGCAGGAAAATCATAATAAAGATTTGCCATGAGAATATTAGCTTTAGTACCACCATCAATCTTTAATCGTTTTATATAATTCGAACTATATTGATTGGTGTCAGCATATAAGTACGTATATTGAAACTCATAACGGATAGGATAACTTTGGTATCCAACGCTACCACCTACGTCATAGCCGTAACGATAATGCACATCGGAAAGCAAGAAACCATAATAATGTGTTCTTACATTTGAAGATAAATGAGTATAACCACCAAAAGCACTCGTATACCAGTTATTAACCGGAGTTGTAGCAGAGGCTGATGCAGCTGTTAGTAAGGCCGTAGTAAAAAGTGCGAGTTTCATGTCCATTCATTTATTGTTATTTTTTGTAGGATCATATTATCGATTTGTATTAGGATTTGCAATCCATCGCTAGAGCATTCCCTTTGATTTTTTAAAGCTAATTTAGAGTAGCCCTTATTGGGATTAATTACAGTAATTTAGCACATTGCCCTTAAATATAAACTATTGCTCCTTTTAGCTTTTTTGTTTGATTTTTTTGAGCAAAACATATATAATCCGTCCAAAATATGACCTTAAAAATTTATCTCCTTCCTTGCTGGAGCAAAAAATGTCTGATATTTCATTAATAATTAAGAGACTTAGCGCCCGATCAACTACACCTGAAATTAAACCAATTATTGCTGCCCTCCAGCAAGTGGCAGCCCAAAAAGCAGGGGATGATTTAATTGCAAAGCTAAGAAGAAAATTATTATCGTTAACCGCTGCGGAAAACCAAAGCAGCAGTAAGCAAAATCTTGCCGATGTAGCCTATGACACATTATTAATTCTTGCGGAATTTTACCCACTGAACACTGAGGAACCCGTAACGCAATTAGATATGGAGGATATAAAACCTGACGATCGTATCTTTGTTTCTACTGGGCATCAATTTTCCCTTACTCAATTAATTCAATGGCATAATCAACGTCCTTATCGTACAGGGGAAGCAAGGGCCAGCAAATCATTACTAAACCCTTTCACGAATAGTCCGTTTTCGGCAAGAGATTTAGCTCATATATCGGCCATGGCCAATAAAATGAGGATAGCCATTAATGACCAGCCTACTAATAATCATCCCGCAATGGACGAGGTTAACTACAATTTCATTTTTTCATTATGGGAGAGCGGATTATTTTGGGGCTTATTTTTGGAAATAGTAGTTTATCCACTCCTGGCCCTAATCATTTTGTATGCTACACTTGCCATTGCCATGCCTGCTGTTACTACAGGTGTTCTTGATTTGAGCCTTTCTTGGTTGTTATTTACTGAAGTTTTTAATGAAACTGTTCCTATTTATTTATTAACAGCATCTATTATAGGCCTCTTTTCATTAGGCGTCGCTCTAATAACTTCCGAACTACTTAAGCATGGAACAGATAGAGCAGTCAATTTGGTTACCTCGCCATTTCGATGGTCTGCCAGTTTTTTTAGCACTAATAGTGTCGAAGAAACGCCATGGACAGAAGAGGAAGAGAACTTTTTACTATCATCTCTTTAGAGAACGATTGGAAATAATGCGTATTTAAACTCCATTGCAAAAACGAACAATGGTTTAGATAATGGACTAGAAACACTATTAACATTTGCGTTGAAGAGGTTAACTGCCTGTAGACTTTGATGTTCTATAATTTAATAAATGGATTTAATTTGGGTGCTAGCAATGATACGCACGCTAAAAAATACATTTTTAAGGTTATTAATGGCTCTTACTTTATCAGCGAGTAACCTTGTGTTTGCCTGTCCGTGTTTTAATGCATTTTATTTGAATTCAATTTTCTCTGCTAACCAAGAAATGTCCTGTTTGCTATTCACGGATTATGGCAGAATTACCAGAGCTAGCCTTTCTGATGGGAGATATAGTGCCGTTACTTCCATTTATGGCTGTTCACTAAACTCTGCCAGTAGTAACATCAATAGAGACTTTGTTTATTACACTAATGATAATGAATTGTGCGTTGAAGAAATCCTAAATGCATGTCGCATGCTTAACATTGAAATTCAAAATTACTAAGCGCCTGACCTTTTATATACAGGGGCTGTTTATAAGCCCCTATTGCTTTAAATTAAACCGCTCCCAGGTACATTTTCATCTGTTTGCTGTTGATCTCTTCTAATTGGAGAAGCTCGTTTATCAGCACCAATACCTTGTGAACCTGCCAAGGGCATTGTTTTTTCCAGGACATCACTGATTTCTTTCGAAAGATTATCCAAATAGCCTTTCCCTAAACTTTCCTCCAAGAGCGGCATTGCTTGCTCAATAGACACTTTAGATTGTTCATAAAACTGTTTCAACGCATCAAAATCAATGGGCTCTTTAAACGCCTCTTCTTTAAGTTTGTTCAATTTCTTATGTAATAAGGTCGCAACTCTGAATGCCTTATCATTTTCGATATCACTAATATCCTCTTCGAAAACATTTAAAAGAATATTAACTTTCACTTTGGCTTTACGTTGTTGATCAAACATAGTCAATGATTCTTGAGAAGGAGCTTTTTTGATATTTCCCTCAGCACTGAGCTCATCACCCTCATACAAATTTTTTAAAGGTGGTACACTCGTTTTTACATGTTTTCCTTTTTCAGTTGAGTACAACACTTTTCTTGTATGAGCATTTTGTTCCGATACTAGCTTTCCTTGTTGCATTAGAAAATCTACATCCAAATGTTTTTTTATAAAGTTTTGTTCACTAATTTTGTTACGTGTATACCAATTATATTGAGGACCTGCAAAACCACTAATTGAAGATCTTATGGCAACATCTGCAAGTGATGGGTCATTATGTTTAAGAAATAATAAGGCAGCAAATACTTTACTACTTTCCACTACAGGACCCCAGATGTAAATTTCATTCTTTCTCCACTGCTTCTCTGCGCTATAGTTAAGAAGAAACATTTGTGCTTGCCTAAGCGCAATATCTGTTTTCTGCTGTAAATCAAATTTCCCATAAGATTTATCAACAACTCGCCCTGTACTATCTTGGACTAAAAGACCGACTCCTGTTACCTTATCCTGCCCCTTGTTTTTAAATATTTTTTGCGAACGAGCTACTTCCTCATTTTCTACTCGTGCTCCTTTATATATACCTAAAGTTCCCTTTACCGCTGATCCAACTTCAGTCTCTGACTCATAATTACTCTCACATTTAGGTAGTCCTTCATCTAATTTATCTCTTTTGACTTTATCATCTTTAAATCCTAAAAAGCCTTCCGCCTCAATTAACAAATTAGCCTTTCTAGGTATAATTGACCTAATTTTACTTTGAGACGCTTCCAATCTTTGTAAACGTTCATTTGCCAAATCGACAAATTTTCTATAGACATCCGGATTAACTAAGTCTTTCACATCTTGACGTGACAATCCTATTGTTAAATGCTCATTTTTTGTGGCTTTACTTAAGGTTTTCAAAAATTCTACATCGATACTTTTCTCGATTATCGCTTTAATAGCAATAATTGCCTTTTGATTCTTATCCAATCTCGAAACAGCGATTTTAATTAGCTGCGTATAAACGCCCTCATTTTTTAGAAAAGCGAGTTGTTTCTTATTTAAACCAGCTCCTTCCAAGTCGTTATTGCACGTTACTAATTTCACTTTGAGTAATAAAGCTTCATCGCCAACTCTAACTTGTTCTTTTAAAACAGTAATTGCATTTTTTTCTAATGCCGTCAGACGTTTTATTCCTGCCTCATTAATTTCAGTAAATACTGCGGGATTATCTCCCAAAGCATTGACATCTACAGGATTTAAGCCAGCATTGAGCAACTGCTCTTTCCTGTTAGCCGCAGCAACGATGCCTAACCAAACAGGATCATTACTAAGTTCGATCGCCGCTCTCAAAGAAAGAATCGCTTTCTGTTCAGACACCGTATTCAGAAGACCAGTCAAACGTACAATTTCCAATCGCTTCAGATGCGCCTCTGCTTGAACTCTGGATGTAGTCTCTTCAAGTTGTGTGACTTTCGCCGACAACTCACGATTACGCTCCTCCAGCTGTCGCGCTTTATCTAGCAAACGCGCATGCGCTTCGTGTAAAGAATCTAAATCTTCTAACGTCGATTGGACGGCCAACTGAGCGTTCTCAGCAGCTTTTTGTTGCTGAGCCAACTTCTCGCCTAAATCCTGACGTACCTCTTCCGTAGTGTCACGTGAAGCCTGTAATTCCAAGTGCAAGGCTTGGTTCTGATGCGTTAATTCTTCCGCCTCACCTTCTAAGCGGCGCACAGCCGAGACCTGCTCCTCTAATTGCTCTTGCACTTGAGCCAAGGCGCTTGTAACCTGTTCACGGCTGCGCTCAGCCAAGCGCAAGCGTTGCTCGAGTTGCGTCAAGACTTCTTTATGCTGCTCTTGAATGCCATACAGGGTGCGCGTGGCTTCCTCGGATTGATCATCATTCTTAGCAATCGCTGATTGCAGCTCCTCGACTCTATGCGCATGAGCCAGTGTAGTTGCCTCAGCCTCATCCCGTAACTGTCGTACCCGCTCTTCTGCAGAGTCCAGTTGCTGGGCCTGGAGGCTTAACAGGTCTTTGGTTTGCCTCACCGTATTCTGCTCAGCACGCAATAAGTCCTGCAAACGAATCTGCTCTTCACTTAACTCCTGTACTCGAGATTCTAAAGAAACCACCTGAGACGAGAGCTTACGGTTATCTTCTTCCAGCTGCTGGGCTTTATCGGTCAAGCGCGCATGCGCTTCGTGTAAAGAATCTAAATCTTCTAACGTCGATTGGACGGCCAACTGAGCACTCTCAGCAGCTTTTTGTTGCTGAGCCAACTTCTCGCCTAAATCCTGACGTACCTCTTCCGTAGTGTCACGTGAAGCCTGTAATTCCAAGTGCAAGGCTTGGTTCTGATGCGTTAATTCTTCCGCCTCACCTTCTAAGCGGCGCACAGCCGAGACCTGCTCCTCTAATTGCTCTTGCACTTGAGCCAAGGCGCTTGTAACCTGTTCACGGCTGCGCTCAGCCAAGCGCAAGCGTTGCTCGAGTTGCGTCAAGACTTCTTTATGCTGCTCTTGAATGCCATACAGGGTGCGCGTGGCTTCCTCGGATTGATCATCATTCTTAGCAATCGCTGATTGCAGCTCCTCGACTCTATGCGCATGAGCCAGTGTAGTTGCCTCAGCCTCATCCCGTAACTGTCGTACCCGCTCTTCTGCAGAGTCCAGTTGCTGGGCCTGGAGGCTTAACAGGTCTTTGGTTTGCCTCACCGTATTCTGCTCAGCACGCAATAAGTCCTGCAAACGAATCTGCTCTTCACTTAACTCCTGTACTCGAGATTCTAAAGAAACCACCTGAGACGAGAGCTTACGGTTATCTTCTTCCAGCTGCTGGGCTTTATCGGTCAAGCGCGCATGCGCTTCGTGTAAAGAATCTAAATCTTCTAACGTCGATTGGACGGCCAACTGAGCACTCTCAGCAGCTTTTTGTTGCTGAGCCAACTTCTCGCCTAAATCCTGACGTACCTCTTCCGTAGTGTCACGTGAAGCCTGTAATTCCAAGTGCAAGGCTTGGTTCTGATGCGTTAATTCTTCCGCCTCACCTTCTAAGCGGCGCACAGCCGAGACCTGCTCCTCTAATTGCTCTTGCACTTGAGCCAAGGCGCTTGTAACCTGTTCACGGCTGCGCTCAGCCAAGCGCAAGCGTTGCTCGAGTTGCGTCAAGACTTCTTTATGCTGCTCTTGAACGCCATGCAGGGTGCGCGTGGCTTCCTCGGATTGATCATCATTCTTAGCAATCGCTGATTGCAACTCCTCGACTCTATGAGCATGGGCCAGTGTGGTTGCCTCTGCCTCATCCTGTAACTGTCGTACCCGCTCTGCTGCAGAGTCCAGTTGCTGAGCTTGGCTGCTTAGCTGCTCTTTGATTTGAGTTACAGCATCTTGCTCATTATGCAATAACTTTTGCAAGCGCAATTGTTCTTGACTTAACTCCAAAACACGTGACTCTAAAGACGCCACTTTCACCAACAGCTCACGATTGAATTCTTCCAAATGTAACGCTTTCTTAGTCAAACGTGCATGCTCTTCTTGCAAGGCTTTTAAGTCATTTAAGGTTGATTGTGCGGCCAACTGAGCAGTCTCAACGGCCTTTTGCTGCAAGGTCAACTCCCCGCCAACTGCTTCGGTGCTTTGTTGGGCGGATTGCAATTCCAATCGCAAGGATTGATTCTGACTGGTTAATTCCACCGCCTGATTTTCTAAGCGTCGCACAGTCGCCACCTGCTCCTCTAATTGCTCTTGCACACGAGTCAGATCGCCGACAACCTGTTTACGAGAGCTTTCAGCTAAGCGCAGGCGTTGCTCAAGTTGTTCCAAATCCACTTGATGTCGCTCTTGAGTTTCGCGCAAGACCCTAGCTGCGTCCTCTGATTGCTCATCATTTTTGGAAATCGCTAATTGCAGCTCCTCTACTCTACGAGCATGAGCAATTGCGTTCGTATCCGCCTCTGCACGTAACTGCCGTACCGTGTCTTCTGCGGACTCCAGTCGCTTGGCTTGGCTACTTAGCATTTCCTTGGTTTGGCTGACAATGTCTTGCTCACCACGTAATAACTCACCTAACCTTTCTTGCTCTTGAGTTAAACTGTGTACTTGCTCGCTTAATCTATTGAGTAATTCTTGATCCAGTACTAAAGTGGCAATTAATGAATTCAAATCGTTACTTTGACGTGCTACCTCTTGTAAGATTTTAACGGGTAAATTTAGTGCAACAACTTGAGCATCTAATTCTTCACGAGGAGTTATTTCCTTTAGTAATTTGTTATAAAATTTGTTTGCCGTCTCTTCCGACGCGCCATCAACCAGTTTTTTAAACAACCCCTGTTTCAATTCCGTTGATAACCTATCATTATGTAACAAGTCACGTAATGCCTCATGACTATTAGGATTACTTGCTTTTTCAATCAACCAAGCTTCATTAACTAATAATGCGACAATGCGATATTCCTGTAATTCTTGGGTTCTAAAATCTGGGGAAATTTCATCAAATAATTGATTTAATATCTTAAATTGATTCACTTCATTCTTTTCAGAATTTAAAAAATTTCTTAGTGGATTAACTGGATGTGGGTTACTTAGCAAGTGAACCAAAACCTTCTCTGGATCTTGGCATTTCACTTTAATATGAGCCAACATTGCTGTCAGAACGGTATACTGACCTTGTTCTAAGATGTAATTAAATAAGTTCTTGCCTTCTTCATCCCGTTGAGTAAACAGTTGGGTAAAACCCACCTTAGAAAGAGAAATATCTTCAGCTAATTCGATGAGATTTTTTACCCCAGAATAATTGCCATTCTTTGCAGCAATCAAAAGAGGATAAGTATTTGTTGCAGTTGGTGGTGTTAATAAGAATGTTTGCGCAACATCCGCCTTCGTTTTAAGTTGAGCAAAAGGAATTGCCTCTAATGTATTTTCATCGGTTAAAAATAAATGATATGGAGAGATACTATCTGGCGGGAAGAGCATTCCAAGAACTTTTTCTGGACTAATTAAATCTTCAACTCCAGGATTTAGTGCATTGTACTTAGTAAGGATTTGATTAAATAAAGATTTATTGCCTAAGACAGCACAAAGGTGGAGTGCTTGATTAATGAATTCATCATGAGCATGGCCTTTAGGTAACAAATTTAGAATGGCCGCTAATTGCTCCTTATTGTTATTACGAATGGCTATATGAAAACAATTTGTCGACCATTTAACATAAGGTGCTGTTTTAATTTGTTTCGTCGGACCATACTCAGTCATCATTAATTCGAATAGTTCTTCCGAAGTGACACCCGCTCTAGTTAACGCGTTAATTACATGAGAAAAAACATCAGTCATACCCTGTTCTGCAGCATAATGCAGTAAACCACTGGATCTAACTTGAGCAATAAATACAGGATTAGGTTGGGCTATTTTGCCTAATAATGAATTTAGAATTTGATTTTGACCTGTAGCAATGGATTCCACCAACAACGATCGGAATGGAGCATGCTCCCCGATAAACTTATCATTAAACTGATGTTCATCGATTGCTTGATCTAAAATAGAGATTGCTTTTTCTATCTGCTCTTTCGTCTTTGGATAGGTACATAAAATATCCATTCGTTTTAATTCGCCCACCTCAACTAATAGGTCATCGGCTCTTAAGTTAGATTGATCGTGCTCATTAAAAACGGCTTGTAATGTCTCAGCGTGTACAAGTGACTGTTTATACCCAAGATTATGAAGATTTTCGTAGCGTTTAATGCATTGCTGTGAAGCGGCTATAATTTCTTTGAGCTGAATTTTGTTAAATCCCTCTCCACTACCCACTACGGTACGAACTCGCGTTAAAATGGTATCAATATCATTGAGAATTTTCTGCTCAGGATTATCTTCTAATATTTCCTCTTGAACGCGCAAAGATTCTCGTAATGAATCCTGGATCATTTGTAAACGACGATATAAATGGAGTGGTTCCCCTTCCCGCTGGTTGGAAGGAATGAACATCACCGCATCTTTTTTACTGTATACATCGCTTTCTTGGGTTACCTCCAGGCCACAAGCAAAATATTGATTGAATCTAGCTACATCAACAATCTTCAATCCTAATGGTTTTTTACCATCCACATCTAAAATACCGGGAACAACATAGTCGGTAACAGCACGCCCTTTCACTAAAGTAAAATAAGCTTGACGATTACAAACACCAAAAATCATGGTCGTTAAAGCCCAATCATCCATATCCGGTTGGCTATTTTTTAACACGGTATTTAATTCAGGCTTAGGTATGCTATCTGCCGCGGGTAATGCACTTCTGTCATGCCCCAACACTGTAGGACTGATATAAGGTAGTGTTCCATTACGTGCGCCATGTAAGATCTGTAGCGTTGGATCCACACCATAGCGAAAACCCTCATCACTTTTCTCTACGTAGCGACCACTAGCGTCAACGCATCTATTCCCTTCGGGATTAGTACCGTTTGGCAAATCAGCACCGAATACCTCCGCAAAAACCTCTGCAACCGATTTTGATTTTTGTCCTTCAATAGTTCGTTCAAATCCCCCTGTTGCCCAGTCAATGTATTTTACTTGATAACTACCATCAGGATTCTTTTTATAAAGGAAATTCTCTGGCTTAATGTCATTATGTGAAAAACCCAATTCTGCAAATCGTTGAGCTTCGCTGACAATTTCTTGTGATAGCTCAAGGCTTTCTTTTAGAGAACCGATTGCTTCTTGTACACTTGAGTGCCCTCGTTTTATAGGAGCATGATAAGCAATATCAGCCTTGGTATATAAATTTAATTTTTTGTTAGCCGTATCAGCATAGGTCTCCCCTTTGGCCCGCTCAGTCAAAATTTGATATTGGCGAGGTGTGCCTGTCTTGGAAAACAGTTTCCCAGTAGTTCTCGCCTTATCATTTTCTATCCAATACTGAGTGCCCCCAGAAGTCAGTCCATACTTTTCCTGAGCTGCTCTAGAATAATTCTGCAAAATATCGCTTTCAATTCGGTATAAAGGATCATCACGTGCTGTAATAGGTCGTGTTCTTAAATCATCGCGGCTAGTGTCTTGAAAAGTCGGAACCGCATCACTATCAGGTACATACCCTTTTTTAATGATTTGGTTTAAACCGGATAATAAACTTTCAACCTCTTTAACTGAGCCATATTGGCCAACCCCTAACAGTTTGCTATGAGTAAATAAACGTCCTTTCGGCTTATCCCCACCATAGGCTTCGTCTAATTCGGCAAAGGGTGCAATAATCCCGCGGCTACCTCCATAGGAAAAAATAAAATCGCCTCCAGCGGGCTTCACCAACGAATAAGGAAGTTTTATTCCCCCAATATCAACGGAAACTGAGGCAACATGCTGTCCTTTTTCATCCGAAACCTCTACTGTATGCTGACCGGTAACGGAGTGTTTCACCTTAAATTGAACACCACCAATATCAATAGGTTTTATGGCAATCGCGATTTCTTTTAAAATAGAAAAATATGCATCTTGCTCTGCACCAGTTATGGAAGGTTCACCTTTTTCAGTCCGCTCATACAATCGAGACATTTCTTCTGCCATGCTCTTGATTTGCTCTTCCATGCGCATAATTTCTTGGGCTGTTTTTAAATTCAAAGTGGGTAGCATAGAGCGATATTCTTTAAGAAATATGGCTTCAACTTTTTTAGCGACATCACTCCCTGATTTAAAAGCATCCTCTAACTCATCTGACAGACCTTGTCTTTCTTGTGCGGATGAAGAAATTACAATTGATTTTTCAATAATTGGTTTAACTGATTCAGCAGCTTCTGAGGGATTTAATTGAGATAATTTTTGATAAGCGTTGCTCAAATGCCCATCGAGCCCAGGTAATTCTAAAGCTTGCTTAAAACGACCTGCCTGAATATGTTGAAATGCAATTTCCAGGGTTAATGAAACTTGAGATTGAATATCTGGAGTAGGTGCATTAAACGCATCTTTAACTTGTTTAGAACCATATATAGAATACAATTCCAGTAACTTACGTAATAATAATTCATCACTGTTATCTAGGTTTAAACGGCCAATCTCTGATACCTGAGTTGTATTAATCTGACGTTGTACTGCATTCAATTGTCCCAGGAATGCCTGTGTTTGCTCTTCGGAAAGCGCCCCAGATCGTGCCATCCTGACAATTTGTTGTTCTATAGCTGCAAGTGAGCTACCTCTTAGGGTAACTCCCTGAACTTTATCGGTAACAGCTGACTCCTTGAGAAATATATCCATTAACGCCTTCTCAAGAACTCGCCTAAAACCCCCATTCTTTCCAATAATATCAATCAGCTTTTTAGCAAACGTATCATCACAATTAAAGTAAGAAAAATTGACCTCTATTACTCCATTAGCTAGCAATTTGATGATAGGGCTTATGCTCTGTGCTTTAAAAGTACTTTTTATATGCTGTTCAATTTCAGGCTCAGTTGCATTGAACTTATCGGTATTGCCCCCTTTTTTAAGCCCTTTTTCTTTAGCTTGCTCATAAACTTCCGCTAGAATATCCTGTAACTTTATGAACTTCGGATCCTGCCCAGGTTTATAAGCTTTCGGTTCTTTTTTTACTTTAAAAACCAGATCCTGTTGTAAATATCGTTTTTGTGCGAGGCTCGCAAAGACGTCATCAGTGACCTTGCTTTTAGTAAATAACTCCATATCCCTGATGTTTCTAGCCCAAAATAAATCACGTGTCAGATTAGCTTGTGTCTTTTTTGCATATTCTCTGCGATCTTCCTGGCCAAATCTTAATGCATGAAACAATTCTTTTCTTGCTTTAAAAGCATTGATTCGCTCATCACTGGTCCAATCCCCTGCTGTGCCTATTTGTAATTTTTTTTCAGCCTCCACCAACAAATCACCAATAGATTTCCCATTAGAAGCTTTATATTGACTTAAGTTATCGATTACCGTTGATTGATTTACATTGATTAATTTAGAATGCAATAAACTTATAACCTGTTGATATTCAATATATTTATTAGATTCGCTCACTAAAGATACATTACTGCAATCACGTCTTATGATTTCATAAAAACCCATATGAACAATTCGTTGGCATTGATTACGCAATAAAACATCATTGGGGTTACGTTCATAAAGGCTAATAGCCTGTGTGATCATGTCTTGAATATTAGACAATGATAGGGTTTGTAATTGAACCTCCTGCTCTTCCTGATCCAACTTAGATAACACCTCAATATATAATTGAGTTTGTAGTTTTTTAATAGTAGGTGGTGCATCAGAAAGCGTATAAGCTAAGTGTTTTATATCACGGAAATTTTGAGCAAGTGATTTAATAAATGCAGGTAAATCATCAATAACGGGTTCCACGCTAAGATCAAGAGAGTGGCTATATTCATCCGAAATAGCATGGATCCTGTTCGCTATTTGTTCTAAAAATTCTCTCTGTTTTTTTTTGTATTCTTCTAATTGTTCATTCGCCACAACATTATCAAGAATACTCTCTGGTAGTTCTGATAACTGCTTCAACAGTTGCTCATGTTCTCTTTTTAGCTCTTGGTAAGCAAATACAATCAATGATTTTTTAAGAGTCTCAGATGAGGGCCCAACAAAATTAATAGAATTAATACCATTAATAAATTTTCTACAAAATTTCATACTTGAGCTACTTATTAAAGCCAATATGTTATAAATTTTAGCTTATTTTCCTTAAGAAAGAATTAATCTATTAGATTATAATAGATTCTTAGTGTTTTTTTTATTATCTTATTGATAATTATGAATATTAATATTTCACTCGTCTTCCTATGCTTAAGGAATACGCTTGCTGAATTTGATTTTAGAAAAGCGCTATTGTCTAATTACAAGACCGAAGGGTACATAAACGTCCTTTCCATTAATTCGAAATTGTGCAAATAATTTAACGAAGCCTGCTTTTTGAGGTTCTATATGGAACATTAATTGTGAACCGCCGCGCTCTGTATCTTTGCTCGGCTCTTTCCCCATAGGGTGAATATGAAGAATGGAAGAATAATCTGCATTAAACCCCATAAGATGAGCAAATGCTCCCATAACCGGTTCCAGCTGCCGGAAAGGTTGTCCATCTTTTGTAACAGTAATCGTTGCCATCACCGCTTTACCGACCTGAGGCTGGCCATCGAGTTTCAAGTGAAACTGATAAGGATTTACGTTGGAATTTAATTTAATCTCCTTATTAATTAACGATTTTTGTGAAAAAGAACCAATATCGGTATTTAGAAACACTTGTTTGTCTGTGGCAACTGGGGTGATATCAACCCATATTCGATAAGAACCATTTTTCTTTGGGGTAAATTTGAAAACAAAGTCCTTGTTCTTATTATCCATCACCGGATGAATATGATGATAATCAGTCAATGTAGGGTCGATAACCATCAAATGAACCTTTTCTGTATGTACTGTTTTAAGGTCGTTTAAGGTAAGAGGCTTATTATCTTTAAGAAGCTGAAAGCGAAGTGTATTTGTCGTATTACGAATAACTCTACCTGGCGCGCGCTCCATCACTACTTGGAGAGTATTTTGGCTCGGTAGCTCATGCTTCGTAGTATGCTCATGGGTATTCGTGTCAGAAAAAGCATTATTCAGAACGAAACCTAACAAAAGAGTAAATAAAAACCTCATATATGCTCCGATGATGAATAGTCACTAAATAGAAATATAGAGTACGGACTATAGTACGGAGTCAAGCAATTCATAATAAATAATTAGTGAATTACTAAATTATGCAAGATTGAGATTAAAACCATTCCCTGATGATTTGTCTTATCGACCAAAAAATAGAGTAAATTTAAATCATATTAAGCTTATTATGATCTACAAATACATTTAAGTTTATCTATTTTCACTTTGCTTATTATTTTTCCATTTCAAATACTGCATAATAATATTCACGCAATATCAGTTTTATTAATATCAAATTTTAATAAAACGAATAAAGATTCAAGCAAGCATTCAAAAAAGGAATTGATTTATGAATGAGCAGGCCATAAAAAACCTAATAACCTCTAATGACAATGAAAAAAACATCGCAAAAACCTTGATTAAATGGTTTAACCAAGACTCTTCATTATTAGATATTACTTACTTATTAGACCAAAATGTATTTCATTTTTTAATGAGAAAAAGTAAATTTTACGTCATTGAAAAACTACTAGAAAATGAGACTTGGCGATCCAAGGCGAGTCATTGTGATCGTAGTGGTCATACCGTCTTACACTATGCCGCAAAATGCGATGCTTCATGTATACGCATCTTGGCGTTATTGATGGGATATTTTCCCGAGCTATTAAATAAAGCAGATAATTCAGGAAATACACCGATACATACCGCAGTTTTACACAATCAATCATGGGCTGTACAAATGTTGGTAAAAAGTCCTCTGGTTAACCGCTCATTGCCAAACCTGAAAGGCGAATCCCCTATGAGGCTTGCAGTAGATAATAAAGAACTAAATCAAGCTTTATTTTGCATCGAGTTAGCCTCACTCGAGCAGTTGGATTTGCGTTATCGTAGCCCCAATTCAAGCACAAAAGAAATGTTATGGAAGGAGTTCCCATTATTATCTTCCAGAAGTCATATAGATAATGCCTCATCCTCCTCAAGTAATTCGAAACCATGCCCCTCTACCCCAAGAGCAGTCATTGCTGATACCATCGAAGAGAATTCAGGCAAAAACTCTCACGATAATCAGATTGTTACTACAGATCAATTGATTTACTTGGTACAAGATTTGATTATCGCCTATAAAATAGATAGCCATACTTCCAGAGCCATTAAATTACAGGAACAGTTTAATCAATTCTGTCTTCATCATTCCGTAGAAAATATTATTGATTTTGATAAAGCTGATTTAGATGCTCAACAAGTAAGATTGATCCTTTCCAAAGCGATAAATTTTTTATATCCCATAGCCCATAAGCGCTACTCACTTATTCAACATGAGTTTAATAGCCTACTTAAATTATTTGCTTACTCCCTTGTCAATAATCAGCTATTGGTGGAAACCCCTCCTCTGGGAGAGCTGAATATCAGTACTGAAAAACACCAAAATATAATACTACTACAAAAACTATGGTTATTAACGGCTGGGCAGGAAATGCCAAATTCAACCCGAGAATTCGACTTTGGCATTTTATCGCGTCGTATTTTAGGCCTTCTCAACTCCTATTCACTGATGGAGATACTTATTGGCTTAAGAATTATATACTCTGATTGTGACTTAGCTCAAAAATCAATCGCCAACTTTTTAATAATACAATTATTGTTTTACCATGTTATTGAGCACATTGCTCTTCCTCCTCTATTAGGCATGCATTTGCGTTTTCTGAGTTCTCGTAATATGAATCCAACATCAAATTTAGGAGAAATGGGGAAACAATTTAATGAATACCTGGAAAAAGCATTTCAGCTAAGCTCAATGATATCCAGTCAACCTGTACTTCATAATTTTTATATCATCAGACAGCAACTTAGTTATCAGAAACTGGTTGCAACCAATAATTCATTTGATGATTTGATAAATCAAGCATTAGCACTTCCTCCCAAAAAGCGCATAGAGCACGTTAAACTAATTGCACATGAGTTAAGGAGCTTAACAATGGCATTTTACCAGCGTGTATCAGTTGTTGAATTTAGGGATGAAGGCTGGCTTAAAGAGAAACGTCAGCAAAGTGCGCCCCACATTACGGAGCTTACTAAACAGTTTAATAAGCTAAGTGCTTATTTTAGTGAAAAAGTTCTCACTCAATCAGCTGAGAATATTCAAAATGCTTTGCAATTTCTCATTGAATTAGCTCAACACCTGTGCCCATTAGATTCTGAGCACTATCTTGACTTAAACCATTTAATGATGCTGTCTAGTGTATTTAATAGTATCGGAATCTCAAGATTAACAAATGTATTTAACACCATGTCATCAACCGAACAAAGTATTATTGATGAAGTGAACCACGCTGTTTCGAACAAAAAAAACTTTAAATTTATGCGTGATATTTATAATGCTTACCGCACAACCTTGCCCTTTTTAGGTTATATCCTTACCGAAACCACTTTTGCTAATAGTGGCAATGACAATGAGTTGGTTCGTGCTGAAATGGTAGGAGTTGTTCTGAAAAAGCTCATGGAAATTAAAGTACAAGTTAATTTTGAGCAAGCAACTCACAGCACCACTTTACCCTTATTTTTAGAAAACTACACAGCCCCAAATGAAGAGTTTTTATATCAAAATTCACTTAAAATCCAACCCCAAAAAGAAGAGAAATCACCAAGAAAAAGCCTGAGTATGCATCTAGGACGAACTACATTATTTCATCATTTAAGAAAAGCTGGTGATGGAAATAAAACTACTGATGTCATAGAGATTAGTGATAGTCCCAGGCAAAATAATGGATAGCAAGTAAGACCGATAATGAGCGCACCAATCCCTTTCATGCTTAAGTTTTCTGAGCTTTTTTCTTAAGACGATTTTTTTGGTGCCGCTCATGCAACATAAAATACAAGCCCGGTAATACCAACAAAGTCAAAAAAGTAGATGAGATAATACCGCCAATTACTACCGTAGCAAGAGGTCTTTGCACTTCGGAGCCAGTACCTGTAGCTAATGCCATAGGTACAAATCCTAATGATGCAACAAGAGCTGTCATTAATACGGGGCGAAGACGGGCTAGCGAGCCTTGTAACACAGCATCTTTTAAATATAATTTTTTTTGTTCTCTTAGTTTATTGATGAACGTAATCATTACCAAGCCATTTAAAACAGCGATCCCTGATAAAGCGATAAAACCAACACCTGCTGAAATCGATAAGGGAAGGCCTCGCAGCCAAAGGGCAAAAACGCCTCCAGTTAAGGCCAAAGGAATGCCAGAAAATACTAAAAAGGCATTACTTATATTTCCAAAGCTCATAAATAAAAGTAAGAAAATTCCCAATAACGTTATAGGCACGACAATTTGTAGACGCTTTGAAGCGGATTGCAGTTGTTCAAATTGACCGCCCCATCGTGTCCAATAACCACTAGGTATTTTGACCGTTTGTTCAATACGTTCTTTCGCTTCGCTAACAAAAGAGCGTAAATCCCGATTTCTCACATTCGCGGTCACCACGACACGTCGTTTGCCACTTTCACGGCTGATTTGGTTAGGGCTTTCACTGCGTACCATTTTGGCCACTTCACTCAATGGAATAAAATGGCGATGCCCATCTTTTCCAAGAGGTAAGGGAATAAACACTTGTCTTAATACGCTAGGACTTGAACGTAATGCCTCAGGTAAACGTACGATCAAATCGAATCGTTTATCTCCCTCAAACAATTCCCCACCCTTTTTGCCACCTAAAGCGATTAACAAGGCATCTTGAATACTACCTACTTGCAACCCGTAGCGCGCTAGAGCATTACGATCGATGTCTATCGTTAAAAGCGGCAATCCACTAACCTGTTCTACTTTCACATCCGAAGCACCAGGTATTTTTTTAAGTTCCGTACTTATTGCATCAGCCGTTTTGAGTAAGACACTCATATCATCCCCAAATACCTTTACCGCCACATCACTACGTACCCCTGAAATCAATTCATTAAAACGCATTTGAATAGGTTGGGTAAACTCATAGTTATTTCCGGGGATTTCTTGCACCGCTTGCTCAATTTCCTCAACTAATTCCTGTTTCGTTTTCTTAGGATTAGGCCATTCTTCGCGTGGTTTAAGTATGATAAAGGTATCCGCCACATTAGGTGGCATAGGATCGGTCGCAACTTCTGCTGTCCCAAGTTTGGCAAACACACTCTGTACCTCAGGGAATTGTCTTACACGCTTCTCGACTAAATCTTGCATGGAAATAGCCTGCGTCAAACTAGTACCTGGAATACGCATGGCATGCATAGCAATGTCTCCCTCATCCAGACTCGGAATAAACTCCCCTCCTAAATAAAAAGCCAGAATAAGACTAATAAAAATCAAAGCGAGCGCGGCTCCAAGCACAGTTTTCCGAGCATGAAAGCATTGCCTTAATACCTTCGCATAACCCAGAGAAAGAAAATAAACCAGCCGATTTTCTTTTTCTTGTACCCGCCCTCGCAAAAAAATAGCGACGGCAGCCGGTACAAACGTTAAGGCGAAGAGCATCGATGCCAAGAGCGCAATGATGACTGTTTCTGCCATCGGCAAAAACATTTTTCCTTCAACACCGGTTAACGTTAAAATAGGCAAATAAACAACAGTTATAATTGATACCCCAAAAATACTGGGACGAATTACTTCAGTGGTCGCCTGAGATATTATCTTTAAGCGCTCCTCAAGATTTAAGATTCGTCCTAAAGTATGCTGCTGCTCCCCTAAATGCTTGATGCAATTTTCAACAATGATAACTGCACCATCAACAATTAAACCAAAATCCAGCGCTCCTAAACTCATTAAATTTGCGCTAATCTTGTTAGTCACCATGCCCGTAATAGTCAGGAGCATGGATAAAGGAATCACCATCGCCGTAATAAGCGCTGCACGAATATTACCTAAAAATAGGAATAAAATAATGCAGACTAGCAGTGCCCCTTCGAGTAAATTATTCTTTACCGTATTAATCGTGGCGTTAACGAGCGTTGTTCGGTTGTATACTGTAACTGCTTCGACTCCTGCGGGCAGTGACTTATTAATTTCTTTCATTTTGGCAGCTACGCGTTGTGACACAGTGCGACTGTTTTCACCCATCAACATAAACACTGTTCCTAAAACCACTTCTTCGCCATTCTCTGTTGCAGCCCCAGTACGCAATTCCTTTCCAAGCACCACCTCAGCCACCTCACGGATACGCACAGGGGTTCCATTAAAGTTTGCTACCACAATATTTTCTATATCGGGGATATTCTGCACTTGACCTGGAACGCGAATAAGATTTTGCTCGCCATTACGTTCGATATAACCTGCCCCAATGTTCGCATTATTACGTTGCAAAGCCTCAACCAGATTATTTAAACTCAAGCCATAACGCACCAATTTAGCCGGATCTGGAGTAATATGAAATTGCTTCTCATACCCACCCACCGTATTCACTTCAGCTACTCCTTCTACGTTGCGTAATTGCGGTTTAATGATCCAATCTTGAATCGTACGCAGCTCCGTAGGGTTATGACGTTTATCTTTAGGAACATTCGCTTTATTAGTCACCGTATACATAAAAATCTCACCTAACCCTGTTGAGATAGGGCCTAGTGTGGTTTCTGCTTCTGGTGGTAATTTATCTTTCACTGCTTGTAAACGTTCATTAATCAGTTGTCGGGCAAAATAAATATTCGTTCCATCCTTAAAAGCAACAGTCACTTGAGATAAGCCATAACGAGATAAAGAGCGTGTGTAATCAAGATTAGGCAATCCGCTCATGGCCAATTCAACAGGAAAGGTAATGCGTTGCTCCACCTCAAAAGGCGAATAGCCTGATGCCTCAGTATTAATTTGTACTTGGACATTAGTAATGTCGGGTACTGCATCAATTGGAAGACGCTGAAAATTATAAACACCCAACGCAGCTATAATGAGCGTAAACAAAAGAACAAACCAACGATTCCGTAAAGAAAATTGAATAATTTTTTCAAGCATCATGATTTTCTAGTCCTCATGGCTTGCCCCTTCCTTACCTATTTCTGCCTTAATGTAAAAACTGTTTTTACTTACATAATGCTGGCCTGCATCTAATCCTGAAATAACTTCAGCCCATTCATTGTCTTTTTCACCGAGAAGCACTGGAGTTGCTTCAAAATAATCGCCTTGCTGCACATAAACCACATCCTGTTTGCCCATTTGCTGAAGAGCGGATACCGGCACTGCAACGGGGACTGTTTTTTCCCTAATGACAATCGCGCCATTGACATACATACCAGGAAGCCATAAGCGATTTTCATTATTAAGAACAGTACGTGCCAGTGTGGTTTGACTGTCCTCAATACCTAATGGAGAGATGTAGGAAATAACGCTTATCGATTTAGGTTTTCCTTCATCACCGGTTACAATCACCGCCATACCTGGCTTCACTAAGGAAGCTTCCTTACGATATAAGGTAAAGTCAGCCCAAACATTGCCAAGATTCGCTATTTGATAAATAGGTTTCGTATTTTGTGCAAACTCTCCATTCGTTGCATGTTTTTGCACAATCGTTCCCGTTATCGGTGCTTTTATTTCATAGCTTTGTAAACTCTCATTACTTTCAACTATTGCTAATAAATCACCTTTAGTAACCTCATCCCCAAGATTTTTAGTCATTGATTTAATTATCCCTGAGTAACGAGCATAAATTGGGGCGGTGGTGTCACGATTGGTGGCAATTTTACCTACTACATTTAATTGAGTTCTTATCACTTGCTGTTGGGCAACCGCGGTTTGTATTCCTGCAGCCTTAAGCATGGACGGAACAATTTTTACTCGTCCTTCATAAGTCGCATAGTGCCAATTTAACTGTTTTCCAGAATAATTGAATCGAATGGTTACCTCAAAAGAATGCGGCTCTTCAATGACTTGCTTACTTTGTAAAAAATCGCCTATTGAAATAAAATTAATTTGCTCTTTTTTCCCACTAAATCGAGTAAGTTGGATGCTTAAATCCGACTCAGGGGGCAAAATCGTTTCGCCATTTTTGTAAAAGTACGCTCTAAAATGAGGTGGCATTCCCCGCTCAAAAATTAAAAGCTCCAAAGCCAAATCACCCTCTTTAAACAACCTCCCTCCCAGGGGACCTCTTTCTATGGCTTCTTCATGATGACCATCTTCCAGGCCATGAGTGGTTTCTGCACAGACACCTAAAGAGCTCATTCCTAATAAGAATATGGCGATTTGCAGAAAGGAAATTAGTGACACGAACCAATTCATTTACTCTCCTTAGTAGGATGAAGACCTAAAAGCCCTGTCAATTGAATTAATGTTTTATGATTATCAGCATGGGCTTGTTGATAATGTCGTTCTTCTTCATACAACGTATTCAACGCAAGCGATAATTCAATGTAAGTATATCGTCCCATTTGATAGCCATCTTGCGCCAATTTTATTGATTTTCGCGCAAGTGGTAATAAAGAACTGGTTACTAAACCAGCTTCATAACGGCTTTGCTGAGCTTGCAAAAATACATTATATACCGTTTGCCGAACATCAAGCCTTACTCCCTGATATTGATGCATCGTTTGCGTCAATTGTGCCTCTGCGGTCATGATTTTTCCCTGGTTGCGATCAAAAACAGGGACCTGGGCATAAGCCGACATCACTGCCGCATTACTGCCATCATCCGAAAAATGGCGCCCACCGACCTGAATGTTTAAATCAGGCCAGACCGATTTTTTGACCGCGGTAATAGTCGCTCGTTTCGCTTTTAATTGTTGTTGCATTTGTATCAGTTGAGGGCTTTGCGGCAATTTTTTTAAAAGCTCGGCCCAATTTAAGGTAACATCCGGCAATCCTTTATCGACTAAGGGCAAATCAACTCTTAAGCCCTTACCTAATAAACGAGCTAGTTTAGCCCGTTGGGATAAAGCATCCCGCGCTGCTTTTTTTTCTTGAATCCGCGCCTCGCCTAATCGCCCTTGGGCCAATCTTAAATCCAACTCAGACCCTGCGCCCGCTTTCACGCGTCGTTCAATCGAGCGGACAATATTTTTATTCAGTGAAATAAGTTTTTTGGTAACCAGATGCCATTGTCCTGCATATAAAGCATCGACATACGCGACGCCAACTGCCATATAAATTGTTGCTTTTTGTACATTAATTTGACCTAATGCAGCTAAATAATCAGCATAACTTGCTTTTTTCAAATAGGAGAGACGCTTGCCTAAAGGAATAGGCTGAGTTACAGAGGCAGTCGTTTCTGCCGCTTCATAACTAGAATAGCTACCTGAGCCACCAAAGTTTTCTGCTGTTAAAGTCAGTTGCGGATTGGGGTAAAGGCCGCTTTGAATAAAATATCCGCGCATGGCTTGAGCTTTATCTAGTTCCGCTTGCAATTCGGGATTATTCCGGTACGCCATTGCTAAGGCTTCTTTAAATGTAAAAACCTTGGCAGCCAAAGCTATGGGGCTCATGGAACTGATTAGTAAACAAATAGCTAAATTGAGATACCTCATATCCTATCTTAACCTATCCCTCATACTTAAGATTAACGCGTGATATCCCATTTAACTATATTATTAAATTAAAATATATTAATTAATTTAAAGACTTATTTTTGCAAGGGTGTTCTAACGCCACCTTTGCTCAAGCAAATCGAAAAAAGTAAAAAACAGAGCGCTGCGTTTAGCCAAGTCCTTAAGCTTTTGTTAACAAAACATGACTATAATGTGCTCATAATGATAGAAAATAAGAGCCTCAATGATCACGATTAATCCAGCAAATATCCATCCAGATTACTCAAAAAAACTCGCCACATTTTTTAATTCACAAGCAAAAAATATTAATGTGTGGAATGCAGGACAACATTACACATTCGAAGATGGTACTCAATTTCAATTTACTTCTGATGTGGTAAAACGCCAACGTAAAGAGGGAAAAGGCGGATATCGGTATGAGTTTATTAGCGATCGCCTTCTTGGAACAGGTAAATTTGGTGAGGTTTATGAAATAGAAGGCACTTTAGCTGTTAGCTCTGATGAAGTTCAGTTTAAACCTCTGGGTCTAAATAACAAAACGCGTGCCGTGAAAATTCAACGACACTATGCTCAAAACCCTATTGATGTCGTCTTCCAAGAATATAGTTTGTCTCTAGAGGCAAGCCATTTAGGGATAAAACACCCTACAATCGAGGGATCAACTAGCTATACAGTAATGAAAAAGCTCAAAGGCCAAGAATTATTTACCATTATCGTTGAAGATCTTGATGGTATCCATTTCTTAACTTTAAAACAAAGGGCTGAACTGACTCGAGCATTGTTAAATGCATTAAAAGAACAAGTAACAGACAAGGGAATTATTCATCGCGATGTAAAAAACGAGAATATTTTAGTAGATTTAGACTCTGGGCTCGTGAGCTTTTTTGATTTTGGCTTAAGTGTAAAGGTTGATGCACTTGATGGAAAAAGCTGTGGGACAGCAGCTTATGCTCCTCCAGAAATATTTTTTAAGGGCAAACAAACCGTTAAAATTGATGTTTTTTCTTTAGGCAGAGTTTTAGCTCTTATCTGGCGTGTTGACACAGCGAGCTATACTGAAGATGTGAGACGTTGCAGCCAAAATTCTCTGCATGTAAATTTAAACTCATTATTTTCCGGGTTAGGGAATATCGATGCTGATAACAAAGAAATCATTCGCTCAATGCTAAAAGGAATGCTACAGGCTGATGTAGATGCACGATTTACAATTGAACAGGCTATTGCTTTATTTAGTCAAGTAACCCTTGCACCAATCACTCCTGAACTAAATTTTCAGTCCACTCGCCCCACAGAACTATTAGATAAAAACACCGTATTTATTCAAAATGATTTGGTTAAAATCAAAATACAAGCGATGCAACTCTCTTTGCCTCAAAACCAGGTTGGTTTAAATTCTGAGCTAAAACTAAAAATAGATGCTCTAGCCCGGGATTTACATAGTAAAATTGATAAATTATCTGAAATAGCCTCTCAAAAGAGGAACCAGGATTTATCCACACAAATTAGAGAGGCTCAGCAACTGATTAGAGAACACAAAAGCACGTTTGAGCACTACAATGTGGGTTCTATTCTGACTAATATTGGGTTGGATTTTATGACGATAACTTTAGCCAATTTAGACTTAAACATGGAGCCTCTTCCTGCCAGCAGTGAAAATCAATTTGTTTTTTTTAAAGGAACAAAAACAACCCCCACCAATGTCTTACCTGAAGAAACTGATAAGGCTATTGAAAAACCAACAAATAAGACGCAATAAAATGCGATCGCCGTGGCCCCAGCTAACCACGACATAATGCCCAGCGTCTCTGTATATAGATTTTGAGGCGCGCGGCCTTTTGAGAGTTAATTCCAAACGGGATACACTCTGAGCAGAAAAGATTAATCCCTTGATCTTTATTTACAATCGACCTCTCCTGTAGATAAAAAAGAAAATTGGCTGTTTATACCCAATAAAAAATTTACAGTCGTAGGTAGCTATTATTGGAAAAACAATGCAGAACTAATTAGCAATTGGGATGGGGTAATCTTAAAAAAGATGATAGCGAGTATATCTTTTAAGTATTTACAAGAAATTACTGTAATTTTCTGTTATCTCTTTATATTCAGGCTAGTATTACACTATTCATTTGAAATGCTAAATTTCAATAACTCGTTAACAAGGAGATTGGCAATGACGCACCATAAGCCTCAGCGTGCTAAGCGCATGCCTGTGTTATTTATTGGTCATGGCTCTCCGATGAATGCCATTGAAATAAATGAATTTACCGAATGCCTACACGCATTAGGGAAAAAAATCCCAACACCAAAAGCGATTCTTTGTATTTCAGCCCATTGGTTAACTGAGGGCACTTGGGTAACTCATATGCCCCAGCCAAAAACAATTCATGATTTTTATGGATTTCCAAAAGCACTTTTCGATGTTGAATATCCAGCACCAGGCTCTCCTGAAATTGCTGATTTAGTGAAATCCACAATAAAAACACCTACTGTGCACCCAGATAATGAAACATGGGGATTAGATCATGGAACATGGTCCGTGTTGCGTCATTTATATCCCAAAGCAAATATTCCTGTCGTGCAATTGAGTATCTACTTGGAGCAGTCTGGGGAGTATCATTATCGCATTGGTCAGCAATTACAATCGCTTCGTGACCAAGGAATACTTATTGTAGGTAGCGGTAATGTCGTACATAACTTACCGCTAATCGCGTGGGGGAAGGCTCCAAAACCCTATCCATGGGCAATTCAATTTGATGCCTGGATAAAAGAAATGCTCATTGCCCGAAACATTCACGCCTTAACAACACAATATGCCAATACCGAAGCTGGGAAATTAAGTGTGCCGACCCCAGATCATTATTATCCTTTGCTTTATACACTAGGGGCGGCCGATGATGAGGATGAGATTTCATTTATATATGAAGGAATACAAAACAGCTCCATTTCAATGCGCACGTTGAGTTTTGGATTGAAATAGACATAAAAACTCACTTTCCTGAGAATTCGCGGCGCTCATGACCTCCTGGATTACTCTTCTCTGCATCCAGGCTACATTTAGATAAGGTCATGAAGACTGCTAGTTTCCTAAGTAACCAGGCTACTACTAAGGATCACCAAGAAGATAAAGTTCATAAAGAAAAATCTTTTCTTAGTAAAACATTCTCACACTTATTTTTATCTCATAAAACAACGAAAGCAACTTCTAGCCAGGAGAAAACATATCCCCCGACCCCAAAGCAATAAACTCATTCTACTCAAAAATGAAAACCTTGGTACGTCTACGGCGACATCAGACCTATATTTACTTAGAGCAATATCAAGCCATTCCACTTGCAGTTAGGCTGAAGCTACGCTCATTGTTGACGTTTGGCATTTTGGAATTTAATTCACTTATATATTGCTCACAAAATGCAGCGTACTCAGGAAATATCTTTTGATAAAACGATAAATCTTCCACGCCCTGACTTAGAGTATTTTTCAGATAATCCTGTATATACTCTTTGTCTTCAAATGCATCCATCCGACGCTCCAAATTGGAAAACACATTCAGAATGCGGTGACGATATTCGCTAATTAGTTCACCCACATTCTTAGTACCATTCAAAAAGTTAAATCCTAAAGAAACAGAACGAATAATCCCATCTAAATTCACCACATTATCGTCCCAATATTTATTATAACGGCTTTCAAGTTCTGAAGATTGGAATTTCATTTGGCACCCACCCTATTTGACTAGATGGGGTATTATATATACAGAGTGTTAAGGAAATATTAAATTTTGACATGATTAAACCAAGAAATAACCTAGCCTAGTTTCATTCTAATATCCATTTCATCAGTAGAATCAGGCATTGAGTCATGTTCTATGGCACTAATAAACCTGGTTTTGAACTGCTTACATGATTGAGAAGTATCCTGCTCTACCACTGCAGAAACAGAGTGAGGTGTAGTTGGCGGTACATCTGCTGATGGGGTAATGGTCAAAGTACTCGTTGGTTGAGGTAACTCGATGAAAACATCAAATCCAAACACATCATCCAAGTGACCTAAGGCATCATCCAGGGAATGTTGGCGATCATAAGCTTGTGCCAATTTCTCTACCAGGTCGGGGCTAGTTTTTAAAAAATCAACATCAACCATATCCGGACGATTGTCCTTAATGAGCACTAAAGCTTTAACCATTTTTACTGTTTCAGGATAAATTTCCGACCGCATTTTAAAAAAGGGATCATAGTCAGTTTTTAAAGAACGCCAACTATCAAGACTTGTCACGCTATGGCGGCGCACACGTTGTGAAAATTGTTTCTCCTGTCGTTGTTCTAATTGCATCGCCATTCCCACATCAATGCATACCACTTGACCGTCAGGAGTTCTGATGAAATTTGTTGGTGCTGTTGCGTCAGCAACTATTCTTCCAGTCTTGTTATAAATATCGACTAGAGCCTCTACCATATCCCTGTCAGATGCTTGCTCACCTGCTATAAAAGGACAAACCCATGCTATTCCCTGAGCAGTATCTAACAGTCTTGCCGGAGGCAAATCTGGGTTAAGCGCATTCCACAATCTTACAGAACGTTCTGGAGCATCTGTTTGGTTCATAATTTTTTGTATTTTTAAGACCTCGTTACCCTCGTCACTTAGATATACCCTATTAAATGTACCTTCTCCTAAAAAATGCCATCCATCAATCTGAGGAGGTTCCTGTGCATATGTCGCAGCAAGCGGAGTATCAGGAATCGGAGGGAGTACTACAGCGGGTTGCGGTGGCGTTGCAAAAACACTATCTAGAGACATGTCATCTAGCCGAGCAAGAGATTGAAGAGGAGAGAAATTTGTAGCTACTACGTTGTCAGCTTCTTTAGCCTCAGAATAACGTGGCGATGAAACTTCAGGTACAGATTGAGATACATTAGACTCTTCAACCCCAGAGGTGCCGGAAGCGGCTGAAGATACGGCTTGTGTGGTACCCGCCTCTAACTCACTCCCCGTATTCTCTACAACCTTTTTCGAGAGAGGACTCCATACTTTATCTTTAAAAAATAATTGACCACCCATAAGCCATTATCCATAATGATTTTCCATTATGGATAATTATAGAACCAATTAAAGAAAATGAGATTTCATTTGAATATTAATAGGATGACGTAGTTAAGAGTTTTTAGGGAGATGTAGGCTGGTGTTGGCTGCAACGAAACGATGCTCAGCACCAACCTACAGGCTTTTCTTGCGGCTTAACTCACTTTAAACGTATCAGATACCCCTTCATAAGAATAAATCTGTTGATCCCAACCAAATTTATAATGCCCTGAATGGTAAATACGGTAAGTACCTGCGGGAATATTCTTAGCGATTTTCCAATAGACATGTCCATAGGCATAGGCTATACCAATGCGCTCCCAGCGATAAACCGTATTAAAATCCCAATCATGGGCAATAGTTTCCCATTCACCGTTAGGAAGTAAATGTTGCACCTCCAAGAAGCCTTTCATCGTTTCTAAATTATTTCGTGGATGCCCTGCCCAAAAAGAAACATGGACAATATCGCCTGGTTGATATTCTTCTTGAGGTTGTTCATGCACACTACCAAATGGAATCAGCGGCCATTTATCATCAAACAAAACAGGAAAAATCAAACTTCCTGTATTAGAACTTAAATCTTCCGGTATAGGGCCTGTGTCCGTTTCCCGTTGATTCATCATATCGAGGGCTAAGCCTTTAAAACCCTGCAAATAAGCAGGTAAAGTCCATTTTCCAAAAACAGTAAAACCACCTTCATAATTTTGCTGACTATATTCCTCTGGCGTAGTGACATAACCCGCGTAAGAATTACTAAGTCCAGCAATAACCACATGTGAAACCTGTTCTTGAAAAGTATCTTTTAATAATTTTTTCAGCCTACGGCCTGACATGGTGGTAAACTCACCTGGAACACCCGCGATCACCAAATGACCAATTTTAAATAGCTGAATAGGCATATTGTGAGGAACCCAAGCGGGTTGATTCAGTCCAACGGCCAATAAAATTGGCTTAGGATGCTGACATTGAGCCATTTCTTGAGTAGGAGTAGCAATAATATTACGTAAAAAATTCACAAAAGAATCAGCTTCCAATTGGCCTTGGCTGAATAAAAAATCCAACCCTACACCATCCGAAGTTCCGGCACCAAAAGAATAACCCAAAGCAGCAGTGCAAGTGGATTCTTCTTGACTCCCCGTAAACTCGCTACGTACATTCGTATGTTCCATATCTAAGTATTGATGGCGATAGTCCAAACCCTCACCAATAGGTTCATTGGCATGAGTAAATAGCTCTTTAGCCTTTTTATATTGGCGTTTACCAATAACATAGGTATGTTGAATATCAACACAGGTCATTTCACCACAATTACCATCAGCAACCGTATCAAAAATATTAGGGCTAGCATCCCCTTCATTCGCCTGAGCAAAGGCCGCAACAAAAGTTTTGTTTTCAAGATAATTGCTATGCATCTCTTGTTCAAAGAGGTACGAAGCATAGCCTTTATTATCGCCACTAATCAGTGTATTTCCCTTACTCATTGATACACCATGGACTGCATGCCAATTAATCATACCAATTGGCTCGCCCTGATCATTAACTAACTTCAACAAAGTAAACGATTTATCCGTATTATGTTCATAAAGAGCCCGCTCTTCTTCAGGATTTTTTAAATAGGCTTTAATTGAACGGTTTTTAGTAGTATTCGTTAGTTCTGATTCCTCAATATAAATCGTACCGGGTTCCAAATTATTATGAGCGCGAATAATCGATTGGGTAATGCCGTTTACCACAACATCATAATTATCTTTATAAAAACCACGTGCAGTAAAATTATATAAGGTTTCAAAAGCATAACCGCCAGAACCCGCATGGGTATGCGTGGCACTGATCATTAAGTTTTTATCATTATAAAGCGTACCAAAATGCTCTTTTAGTTTTTTAACAACACCCTGTTTAACCGACTGAAAGGCCATGCCAAGATCTGCACTAACGAAAACTACTCGTTGATCATTAGTAGGCGAAGCAATAATAAAAGCACGCGACCATAAACGAGAATGAATCCCCTTAGTGAATTGCAACGGGGCCGCATAACCCATCATATTAATTTCTGCAGCAGCACCGGTAATATCATAAATCCCAGCACCAATTTGAAAAGGATAGCCCTCTGCGTAACTCGTATTGAATAGTAACAAACTAATTATATAGAATAATCTGAATCCCTTAGTTCTCCTTGAACTCATCTTTTCTCTCCTTAGAAATACTTTTAAATCAATGGAGTCACACTCCATTAATTTAAAATACTCTCACATTTTCTTTATGAAATCTTCTTCATCATCCATGTGTCACAACTGTAATGGCCTGTATCCCCCATAGGTTGTGACAGGTAATTAAATCCGACCTTACAATACAATGATATGGCTTGTGTCATATGAGATAAGGTTTCTAGGTACATCGTTTTATACAGTGATTTCGCCTCATTAATAGCCAGATTTAATAGCTCATTACCAAGTCCCAATCCCCTAGCCTCTTTATCTAAATACATTTTTCTTAATTCACAAATGTCAGGACTTGCACCAAGTAAAGGAGCAAATCCTACTCCACCAATAACCTTATTATCTTTTTGGACAATGTAGTATGACCTACCTTTTTCTTGATAAAACTCATACATTGAGCTTGTTTCTTCATCCATGTAGGCAAAGCCAGGTTTATTCGCGCCAAATTCACTTAATACTGATTTTATTAAAATACACAATTGCTCGTTATCTTGCGGCTCAACACGACGTATGGTTATTCCTTGAAAATCACGTGATTTTTTTAAGGCGCGACTGTAAAGCTGTAATCCCTCAATTATTTTCATTTGCTCCTCTGGTGCTACATAGTTCAATGCGGATAAAACCTGACTTCTGGCATTGGTATTAATCTCGCACACCTTCTCCAATCCAAGGCTAGTCAGATAGATGGGTTTATTTCTTTTATCATGCTCCGCTTCATAAAAATCAACATATCCAAGAGCGACTAAAGACTTAACTAGCCGGCTTACGTACGACTTATTAATTCTTAAATTTTTCGCTAAAAACTGCTGATCAATAGACCCATGGCGATCACATTCCAACAATAAATGAATTTGAGCAAAATTTAAATTTTCATTTTTTGTGGATTCATTTAAAAATCCAAATTCACGTATAAGCTCTCGTGAATAAAATCTTAACTCATCAATTTCCTCTAAATTCATAAATCACCTCAATCAGTTTCATAATGAAACTATATAGTGATTATGGAAACTATTCAATGATTACTCCTAGGTGGGATTTTTAACCTGAGTGCCGCAGTCTAAACAGAACATTCCATTTAAAACAACATGAAGTAATTTTATAGGACAGATGTGGTCAACCAAAATGTTACACCCCAGTTAAGCAACTCTCATTAAAAAATCATTCTGTTTTTCAAATTGATTTGGGCTTAAATATCCTAAATAAGAATGCAATCTGTGGTGTTTTATTTTTTAATCATGAAAACGCCCTGTCGCCTCCCATAACTGACTTCAATGCCACGAGATAATAAGCTATCTGCAACATCTCGGTAACTGTTATTAAATCTATGACAACTCCACACCGCAACACTAATAAACTCTACTGGGAAATGGTATGGAGCATTATCTCTTAACTGGGATGTACAGATCCATTAGACCGCATCACTAAATAATGGAGCAAAACAAAAACCAGGTAGGGAACTCCATAAAATTTGGCACGAACTAGAAAAAACTGAGATATGATTAAGGAATTAATGGACGCTTTTTGCCCATAATTGGCATTGATTCCATACAACTTCCTGCAAAGAACTCTTTTCATTATAAATAGTTCTCAATTCTTCAGCATCATTTTTTTTATTTTTTATAGTCTCCTCTAGCAAAAGAAGAAATTTCTCTGTTTGTAGTTTAGAAGCATATTTTTTTATTCTTTTTACGGTATCCAGTATGTCTTGATCAATTAAATGATGTTTTTCATTAGCAACATCAATAATATCTCCATTAAATCCATATCTGCTGGCCTGAAAGTAATTATAATCATAAAAAGAATATAAAGTGGGACAAATTTCTATAGGCTTTTCTTCTAAGAGATAGAAAGCTAAGGTTTGCACATACGCAGCGATTAAAATTGCGGTATTTAATGTTAAAGGGGTATCACAAACCCTAACTTCTACTGTGCCAAAAGAGGGCTGAGGTCTAATGTCCCATAAAAAATCTCCCAACTCGTTTACGACCCCTAAATCACGCATTTTATAAAAATAGTTAGAAAAATCCGACCAGCTTTTAAAAAAAGGAATGACTCCACTAAAGGGAAAAGCCTTAAAAAGAGTTGATCGTGCCGAAACAAATCCAGTATCAACTCCTTGATAAAAAGGTGATGAGGCTGCAATTGCAATAAAATGAGGTACAAAACGTGAAAGTGCATGTATTAAATACAGTGCATGCTCCGCATTATTACAGCCTATATGAACATGTTGACCAAATACAGTCGCTTGTTGCGCTAGAAATTTATATTTTCTACCAAAGGAAGCAATTTTTTTATTTTTAACATAGAGCTCTTGCATATTCCACTGGTGAAAAGGATGTACCCCTCCTCCACAGAAAGAAATGTCTAACGCTGAAGCTTGCGCCAATAAAAAACCATATAATTTTTGAAACTCTCGATGTAAGTCAGCGACGTTATAATGAATGGAAGAATTAATCTCAATCATACTTTGAGTAAGTTCAGGCTTGATTTGTTGTTGATACGGGCTTCCCTGAATGTTTTCCAAAACTTCACTGGCACGCGAAATTAAGGACAATGATTCCGGATTAATAATTTGAAACTCCAGTTCCATGCCAATTGAGAAATTTGAGGACTCTTTAAAGAGTAATTCTTTCATACTATATCCTTATCTCAAGTTACGTCATTTTTGTAAATAGGAAAAAGCAAACATTGCCTGAGTGGGATTCTGTATTGATTTACTTTGCTTGTAATGCCCCACTCTTTTATCAATTGCGTTTTCTTTAAGCTTCATTAAAGTGTAGAAGAATAAATGAACAAAAAATCAAAAAGCCAACATTTCTATCTAGGCTATAATATAAGAATGCTAGGTTTTTTGATGTATCACAAAATAGAAGCGAGAAGCGTATGTGCCGATTCGTAGCCTATATTGGAGAAAAAGACATCTTATTATCCGAGCTTTTAATTAAGCCGAGCAATTCTCTTGTGAAGCAAAGCCTTATTTCCAGAGAATCAAGGACGGTAACTAATGGAGATGGATTTGGTTTGGGGTGGTATACTTCCTATAATAAAACGCCAGCCCTATTTACCTCATTATTTCCTGCATGGAACGATCAAAATTTAAAATATCTTGCAAAAAATACACGAGCATCTCTTTTCTTTGGACACATAAGAGCTGCAAGTACAGGTGGTATTTCTCAATTTAATTGCCATCCATTTATCTATAAAAATTGGTTGTTTATGCATAATGGATGGATTCCCTATTTTAAAAAGGTAAGACGCGACATTCAAAATTTATTAGATGATGATATTTATAATTGGATAAAAGGAACCACCGACTCGGAGTTAATTTTTGCTTTATTTTTGCAATTGGCAAAAAAAATGAAAATTAGAAATGCAAATGACATCCAAGCAACCTTATTAGAGGCATTACATATCATTAATAACTTAGTGAATGAGCATTATAAAAATGGAGTGTGCTATTTTAATATTTGCATTACTAATGGAAAATACACTGTTGCTTTTCGTTATTGCACCTCAGCTCAAGCTAAGCCTGAAACCATGTATTTCTTTGAAGATCCGATTACAAAGCATGTGATTATCACCTCCGAAAAACTATCTTCCAAGGACATGAAATGGATAGCAATCCCACGCAATACTGGCTTGTTAGTTGATCCCGAATTTAACATTTCGCTAAAAGAGCTTTCCTAGTAATAGCCGAAAACGTAAGTTAGATTTCCTCCCTTCACGCGCATAGAGTAAAGCAACTGCACGACCTATCCCGGAATCACCGCCTGTTATCAATGCTACCTTATTTTTTAATTTTCCAGCGGGTTTATAAGAATCAGACTGATAGTGTGGCTTAGGATCCATTTTAGCTTCAATTCCAGGGGGGGTAATATGTTGTGGAGGAAATGGGGGGGTTGGCTTATGGGTCATGATATGAGCCTCCTTGCCTTGTAAGATTTATGTTTTTAACCTCGTCGATAATTCATGATGCTTATGTGCCAGTTTCTAACAATCAGAAACTGGCAATTCCATTAATTAATAATTGCGATATTTTTCCCATTTTGAGGTCAAATTACTCTCGGGTAACGTTTCATTAACCCCTAAAGCAATCCCACCCGATTGGATTTCTGTTTCAATCACCTTGGCCTTATCTTCCGAGATTCCCCAACCAATAAGAGAACCGACTAACCCCCCAGTAATCCCCCCTGCTCCAGCCCCAGCGAGTCCAGCAGCAATGGGACCAGCTACGACCAATCCTAAGCCCGGAATAAGAAGACTTGTCCCGAGAGCAGCTAATGCTCCTACAATTCCACCTAAAGCGGCGCCTGTTGTTCCACCAACAGCCAATCCTTCAGATGCCTTAGAGCCTTCTTTCACTAAAACCGAATTGTAATATTTTTTTCTGGAATCTTCTGACATCATAACCGTTATGTCTTGAGGTGAATATCCAGCATCAATGGCTTCTTGATATGCCTTTTCGGCTGCTTCAGGAGTGTTAAATACTTCTGTGGTAATATGCATGTCTTTGTGTTCGTTCATGGTTTGCTCCTTGATTAATTAATTGAGTTATCCTTCCTTTTTTATGCCCACAATGGCTAAGTATAGACCAAATACTTCACTGATTCGAAACCTTTTTCGCTTAAAAAATAGATTAGTTCAACTATACGTCAGGAAAATATCTAATAAAAACATAGGGTAATTGAATAATGGATTGTTCTTAAATCTTGAATGACAAGCTCTTAAGAACCTGTCATTCAGAAGCTGCATTAATTCTCTTTATAGCAATAAATTTCCTTGTCACCCGTATTGACTGGCTTTAATACTAAAGGCTCGTCACCACCTCCTTCCACCTTATTCATAAGACAACGGTAGCCAGAAAACGTATAATAGTAATTACCCTCAGGCATTAAATATCCTTTTTGTGTGGTGTATGTTTTACTGTCCTCATCTACGGTTATAGGAATACTTTTCCATGTATTGGTTTGGGTATTAATTATATTTTCGGCAAAAGCAGAAGAAATAAATAATGTAAATAGCGCACCTAGAATAGTTTTTTTCATTAAAATCTCCTTGTAATATTTACATCCTTAACTACTCGGTAAACGTCCTCATAAACTATAGTATGAAATATTGATTTGTGCTTAATTGATAAGCACATCGATCAAAATAGGTAGGATCCCTAAGAAACTATTTTTAAATATTCGCAAATGTTCATAGATAAAATTCACCTCCATCCAAAGTTTTTCCTTATAAGTTATAAAATTATCTTTTAGTTTGTAATTATAGACTTCCAGCACTTTATTGGCTTAATTAAAGACACATTGGCCAATTAAATTTTTGCAATATAAATTAAAACAGCTATTCTCAATGGATAACCTGTCTTTTTAATGGACATTTTTTTGCAAGGAGTGCAAATGAATAATATTAAAGGGATAATATTTGACATGGATGGAGTGGTTACGCAGACAGCTACTCTTCATTTTGAAGCTTGGAAAACCACATTAGATGAGTTTTTACTCGAACTAAATCCTACCGAAAATAAACTATTTACCGAGGAAGATTATTTTTATTACTTAGATGGTATGCCTCGAAATGAAGGTCTTTCTAATTTCTTAACTTCTCGCAAAATTACATCGTATAACCATCAAGCAAAATGGATCAGACAATTGTCTGATAAAAAAAATAAATATTTTCAAAAATTATTAAAAAAACAACCGGTAGATTATTTTTCTGATACCCTACAATTTATTGAGTTTCTTTTGCTCCATAAGTATCAAATTGCTCTAATATCTTCCAGCAAAAACTGTGTTCCTATTTTGCAAAGTGCCAACATTGAGCACCTCTTTCCTGTATATGTAGATGGAATTATTTCGGAACAATTAAATATTGCAGGAAAACCAGAGCCTGATATTTTTCTTGAAGCGGCAAAGCGATTAAAATTGCCACCTCAAGAATGTTTAGTTATTGAAGATGCACTATCTGGAGTAAAAGCTGCTAAAAATGGGCAGTTTGGAAAAGTTATCGCACTCGATAGAAACAAGAAACTATATCCTCAATTTCTTGAGTTAAAACCGGATTACATTCTTCCTGACCTATCCAAAGCACAACAACTTTTTAATATTGAAATCCGCCACAAACAGCCAATGTACGGATTAACCGCTCTACCTTCTATTCACCGCCTGATGAAACATTGTTATCAATTTATCATTTTCTTAGATTATGACGGCACCCTTACGCCCATTGTAGAGAGACCTGAACAGGCGATTTTATCTCCCTCCATGCACGATTGCCTCAATAGCCTTTCCCAAGAATATCTAACCGTGATAATAAGCGGCCGGGAGCTTAATGATTTAAAAGGGCATATTAAGATTTCTACCCTTTTTTATTCAGGAAATCATGGTCTTGAATTCATCGGGCCTCAATCTTATTATCAAATGGGCGCCGAGTTTAAAGAAGAAATCGGTGAACTCTACGACTGTCTATCCCAAAAACTTAAACAAATTTCTGGCTGTCTTATTGAAAATAAGACCTTCTCACTCTCTGTGCATTATCGTTTAGTAGATAACGAAAACGTGAAATTAATCGAAAAGCAAATTGATGCGGCTTTAGCAAATTACCCCCGATTAAAAAAGCATTACGGCAAAAAAGTATATGAAATCAGACCCAATATATTATGGAATAAAGGCATTGCATCTAATGCTATTTTAGAAAAGTTTAAATTAAATAATCCTCATTTAATCCCCATATATATTGGTGATGATGTGTCTGATGAGGATGCATTTGAAGTTTTTCAAACGAAAGGGATCACTATTAAAGTAGAACAAAATCCCTCAGATACTAAAGCAAATTATTTTTTAAATTCACCTTTAGAAGTACAAAGGTTTCTAACCCAACTATCTTTCTTAAAGGAAATTTAATATGAATCCATGGATAATAAGCTATAGAAGTTTTAATGATTCTTCCATTCGCTTGAAGGAAACTCTTTTTACTTTAGGGAATGGCTATGTGGCTACCCGAGGAACATTTGAAGATAGTAAAAACCCCATTCATTATGCGGGAACTTATTTAGCCGGGGGATACAATCGAAATATAAGCCAAATCGCTAATCAAAATTTAATTAATGAAGATTTAGTTAATTGTCCTAATTGGCTACCCCTAACATTTAAGGTGGAGGAAGAGGATTGGTTCGAAATAGCGGATGTTACTCTGTTATCTTTTAAGGAGATGCTCCACCTCAAAAAAGGACTTCTAAAGCGCTCATACCGAATACGTGACATGAAAGGACGTATATTTGTCATCAATAGTTTACGTTTTTTAAGTCAACATAATCCCCATTTAGGAGGTATTCGCTACAGTATCACCTCTGAAAACTGGTCTGGAAAAATAACCATTCGCTCCTCTCTTTATGGTGAAGTAATAAATAATGGTGTTCCTCGCTACCAGGAATTAAATTCTCAACACCTTGAAATAACCAATAAGGGGATTAGCGAAGAAAAATATCTTTACCTTCAAGCAAGGATGCTGCAATCGCATCTTGAAATTTCAGAAGCCATAACAACCAAAATATATAAGAACCACCAATTACTGAATTGCTCCACGCAAATAAAAGAAGAAACACATAATATTCATGTAGAATTTGAACTGATTTTAGAGCCATATCAAAAAATAACTGTTTACAAATTAATAAGTATTTTCCACTCAAAAGATTGTGGCATTTCGGAAAATTTATACGATGCAATCAAGCTACTTACTTGTAATAGCAATTATAAGCAGCTCCTAAAACAGCATATGCTTGCCTGGTCTTCATTATGGGATAGAGCGGATGTGAAAATTGAAGGAGCGCCCCAAATACAACAATTGATTCGCTTTCATATTTTTCATACCCTGCAATCTTTATCAAAGCACAGCATTCATGTCGATTGTGGAGCACCTGCTCGAGGATTGCATGGTGAAGCCTATCGAGGCCATGTATTTTGGGATGAACTCTTTATTTTACCCTTCTTTTTTTTCAATTTTCCAGAAATTGCTCGCTCCCTACTGATGTACCGTTATCACCGTTTAAATTCTGCACGACTATTAGCCCATGAAAATGGTTTTCAAGGAGCGATGTTTCCTTGGCAAAGCGCTAGTAATGGTGAGGAAGAAACACAGAAAGTTCATTTAAATCCTAAATCAGGAAAATGGGGACCAGATCAAAGCTCTCGCCAAAGGCATGTAAATATGGCGATTGCCTATAACATTTGGAATTACTATGTAATAACAAATGACGAAGAATTTTTACACGAATATGGCGCGGAAATCATTCTTGAAATAGCCAAGTTTATTAATAGTATGACGATTTATAACCCTTCACGGAATAAATTCGAAATTCATGGGGTGATGGGGCCAGATGAATATCATGAGCAAGGAATGGATCCTAATGAAATCGGATTAAAAAATAACACCTATACCAACATCATGGCTGTCTGGGTATTAGAAAAGGCTCTTGAACTAAAAAATATCTTAACTCAAAACCAATATCACTATTTGGTTGCTCTTTTAGGTATTAAAGAATCAGAGACGAACCGATGGAAAAACATTATAAAAAATATGTTTATTCCGTTTCATGAGAATGTTTTAAGTCAATTCGAAGGCTATGAACATCTCAAACCCTTTGATTGGGCCACCTATCAAAAAAAATACGCGCTGTGTGAGCGATTAGACAGAATTCTTAAAGCAGAAGATAAAAATTCTAACGAATATCAAATCGCCAAGCAACCCGATACCCTGATGCTCTATTATCTTTTGGAGGAAAAAGAACTAATACGCCTGTTTCATCAATTAGGATACGAGTATTCGGATGAGACTACCCGTCGTACCATCGATTATTATTTATCACGAACCTCTCATGGTTCCACCTTAAGTAAAATGACCCTCGCCTCCATTCTTATAGATAAAAACATGTCTTTAGCCAAAAAACTATACCAAGAAGCTTTAAACAGCGACATTGAGGATACTCAAGGAGGTACTACCGAAGAAGGAATTCATCTCGGGGTAATGGCAGGCACCATTTCTTTATTAACAAAGAATATCAGCGGAGTTAATTTCTATCCTCATTATTTCAGTTTAAATCCTCAACTTCCTTCTTGGATCAAACGGTTAACGTTCAAGCTGGTTTATCATCAAAATTTATATGAAATTGAATTATTTCAAACAGGATGTAGCGTTAAATTAATAAACCAGAGAACAAATAATTTAAAAATTTTAATTAAAGGTAAGTTATTTCCTGTGTTACTAAATAAAAAAATTACCATTTTCTACCAAGAAATATCTTCAAGTACGTGCATTTGATTAGTGAGAAAATAAAGAACGTAATTCTCATAGGAAGTAGTATTTCTACTCAAAAGGAATTATATATGATCACTGTAGAGAAAGAATGGCTTGAGTTTTTGGAACAAAAACCCCAGTGGGATGGCCCCCAACGAAGAACAATTCTTTTAACACCTCACCCTGATGATGAAACATTAGGGGCAGGAGGCTTAATTGCGGATTTACGCAAAAAAAATATCGACGTATCAATTATTGCTATTACTGATGGGGAAAATTCTTGTCCGCAAAACCCCAATATACGCACCATAAGACAGCAGGAACAGGAACAAGCCCTGCAACTCTTAGGGGTGAGTAAAAAAAACATTATACGCCTGAAATTAAAGGACAGCTCGGTCACACTTGCTGAAGAAGAGTTAGAGCATTTACTTTTACCATTAATTCATAAAAAAGATCACATACTGTCTCCATGGCTAGGCGACTATCATTCGGATCATGAAGCCGTAGGTCGTGTGGCTTTAAAGATTGCCCAGCAAAAAAAGGCACAGTTAAGTTTTTATTTTTTTTGGACTTGGCATTATTCATCGGTTAAAGATTTAGAGAAATTTGCCCTCCAAACCTATTTATTAAGCGATGAATCATTTTATTTAAAACAAAATGCATTAAGTTGTTATGCCTCTCAGTATGCGGAAGAGTCTGGTAGAGCGATTTTACCTCCTCATCTATTAATCCCGGCTCAACGCCCTTTCGAGGTGTATTTTCCTTATGAATATTAACGCTGAATTTTTCGAAATGATGTATCAAAATAATCCAGACCCATGGCGATTTGCTTCAAACGCTTACGAATTAAATCGGTATGAGAAAATTTGCGACATTGTTCGTAATCAACGCCCTCATTATATTTTTGAAGCGGGATGTTCTATAGGTATTTTAACAGAAAAACTAGCTCAGATAGCTCAATTTGTTGAGGCGATTGATATCTCCCATACTGCCGCCACAATAGCCCAAAAAAGATGCCATGCATTAGCCAATGTTAAAATCCAATGTGATTCCCTAAGCAATTATGTGGCTAACCCCAATACGGATTTATTTATTTTAAGTGAGATTGGGTATTATTTTTACCCAGAGGAATGGGAGAATATTATTAAAAAAATTCTTATCAGTAAAACCTCCTCATTTCATCTTCTCGCTTCTCATTGGTTAGGAACGTCATCAGATCACATACTCAGTGCAGATGAAGTGCATTCTATAATTTGTTCCTTAAACGTTTTTCAATTAAAACGAAGCGTGCGTACCAAGGATTTTCGCTTAGACTATTGGGAAAAAAATAATGATTAAACATATTTGCATTCTCATTCCAGCTAAAAATGAAGAAAAACTTCTACCCCGATGCCTTTATTCCATTATTAACGCGACCCAATTACTCCCTAAATCAATTCACACAGATATAATTTGTTGCGTTGATTCCTCGAGCGATAATACGTTTAAAATAGCCCAAAATATTATTGGCCCGCAGGGAATTGTTTTAGAAATTAGCGAAGGTAATGTAGGCTTTGCCAGACGATATGCTACAGAAGAAGCTCTTAATCGTTATCAAGGCTCATTAGAGGCCTGTTGGTTGGCCAATACGGATGCTGATTGCGAAGTCCCCAAAAATTGGCTCGCCAATCACATCCTATGGGCAAATCAAGGAACTCATGCCCTTGCAGGGATTGTCAAAGTAGACTCCTATTCCGAACATGAATCCCAAGTTCCAGAATTATTTCAAAATCAATACATAATTTATGAAGATGATTCCCACCCTCATATTCATGGTGCCAATCTGGGTATACGCGCCGATGTTTACCTAAGAACGGGCGGCTGGAAACCGCTGGTTACAGCGGAAGATCATGATCTCTGGAATAGAATGAAAACCTTAAGCTTGAATTTAAAATCACATGCTGATTGTTTTGTAATTACAAGTGGTCGCAAACAAGGACGTGCCCCTCATGGATTTGCGGAAAAACTAACCTCATTCAATGGACGAAACTATGGACAATTTAGAGAGTGAAGTACGTAAACTAGTACAACAAACCGACCTCCTACCTAAAAAAATCAATCCTATAGAGCGTTTATTACATTTATTTAATGTAGGCCATATGGGATTATCTTTAGCAAAGCTTGCAGAAGCTCATTGGGATGCACTAGCAATCTTACATGAGGCCAATCATCCGATCAAAAAAAATGCCTTATATGCCGTATGGGCATCCGAAATACCTCACAATCTGTTAACTCTCAATAAGAAAAACACTCTATGGGTTCTTAACGGAACTAAAATGTTTTGTAGTGGCGCAGGAATTGTAGACCGGGCATTAATTACTTCTGAAGGATGGCTCCTTGACGTGGATTTAACTCAGCCTTCATCCAAAGAACATATTGAGATAAACAATGACTCCTGGATTACTTCTGCGTTTAGAGACACTAATACCGCCACCCTGACGTTTACCAATTTTCCAGTGGAGGATAAAAGCTTTATTAAAAATAAAGGATGGTATCTTGCACGCGATGGATTTTGGCAAGGAGCTTTAGGTCCAGCTGCATGTTGGGGTGGAGGTGCTGCGGGGCTTGTTGAGTATAGTCTAAACAATTCTCGACAAGATGCTCATACACTAGCTCATATTGCTGCAATGGAATCCAATATTTGGACGATTCGTTGTGTTTTAGAAAGTTCAGGAAAAGAAATAATGGAGGGATTAAACTTCATGCAGCTCCACCAATTAGCATTAAGGACACGACATATAATAGAACAACTGTGTACCAATATTTTAACTCGTTTTGCCCGCACCTATGGTCCCTTTCCTTTAGCCTGTGATGCATTAATTCATCAACGTTATGAGGAGCTTAACTTATTCTTACGCCAAAACCATGGCGAACGAGATTTAGAATCCTTGGGAAGGACTTATAAACAGATTCAACAAAATTAAAAGAACTTGATTATGGAAAGTACTAAGTCAGGGTCTAGCAATGTAAGATTATACCTGGCCAGAACTATTTTATTTTTAGCTTATTCTGAGCAGATTAGAAAACGGATTCCTAAAAGCTCAATCTGAATATTAAAGGGAAATAAAATGAAAAAAGTTAAACTGTTTCGTAATTTAGGCCCTGGATTAATAACAGGTATTTCAGATAATGATCCTTCTGGAATCGCCACATGCGCTCAATCAGGCGCTAAATTTGGTTTTGGACAATTATGGTCTGTTTTACTTATGCTTCCTCTAATGACCGCAATTCAGGAAATGTGCGCGCGAATTGGTGCCGTTAATAGCAAAGGGCTTGCTGGAGTAATTAAAAAACAGTATGGAAACAAAATATTATTTCCTCTCGTTATCAGTTTATTTATCACCAATACCATTAATTTAGGCGCTGATTTGGGTGCGATGAGTGCCGCATTAAAACTTCTTTTACCTATAAATGAATTCATTGGATTAGCATTGTTTAGCGTGCTAACACTTTTTTCTATTATTTATTTCCCCTATGATAAATACGTGAAGATACTAAAATGGTTGTGTTTATTTATTTTAATTTATCCTATCTCCCTTTTTATTGTAGATACACCTTGGTTAGAGCTTTTAAAACGCACCTTTATTCCTCATATTACCTTCTCTAAAGAATATTTTTTTATGCTCACAGCCCTATTTGGAACCTCCATTTCTCCGTATATGTTTTTTTGGCAAGCCGCTCAAGAAGCAGAGGAAAATCATAAGAACAAAAGAGCTCATAAATTTACCCGCATGACGATAACGAAATTATCTTTGCTACGTAAAGATAATTTCATTGGTATGTTATTTTCTCAAATATGCACCTGGTCTATTATTGCTGTAATTGGTATTACTTTACATACTCATGGAATTCAAAATATTGCTACTGCTGCGGATGCTGCCAAAGCATTAGAACCCATAGTCAAGGGATTTCCTCATGCGGGATATATCGCTAAACTTATTTTTTCTATCGGAATTATTGGTCTTGGATTGATGAGTATTCCTATATTAGCGACCTCCTCCTCTTATGCTATTGCGACCATATTTCGCTGTAAAAATGGGCTGTTTTATCCATGTGATGAAGCCAAAAGTTTCTATGGAATTATTATTCTCTCCTTCTTTGTAGGCTTCCTGTTAAATATTTTGCATATTGACCTAATAAGCGGATTGATTATCGCCGCGGTATTGAACTGTATTGTGGCATTGCCCCTTATTTATTTAATTATTCTTATTTCCAATAATGAGAAAATTATGGGTAAATTTAAAAATAAAATACTCGCCAATGCATTAGGATGGCTTACTTTGATTTTAATGACTGTATCCACGCTATTAATGTTTTACTCTTTTTTCTTCCATTAGAGAACGCGTAAAATAAATTTTATATTTTAAGAGTTGAAGAGGACAAGATGTTAGGAAATAGAATTTGTGGTTACAATTCAAGATTCAAGCCCCTACCCCTCTGCTAAATTAAATTAGGAACTGAGACATCATGTCAGATAAGCAAAAATTTGCAGGAATTAATGTTGAAACCCTTGTGCTAGTTGCGGTTTGGGATACTCCCTTTATTTTTCAAGGATGTTTTAAAATTACAGATCCTCAAATATGGCAATGATTTATTGTTCCTTTGGATTGGGATTGCGTGCAAAAGAAATGGCTTCGCTTACTATTGGCGATGAGGCCAATTCTCAATACCAGTTACTTGATGAAATCAGTTTAAAGCGCACCATGACCAAAGGGCCATAACGAGAAATCCTGCAAGCTCATTTAAATACAGTAAAGGGATACCACTGAATAAATCGCTATTTCAAACACAACGAAAAAGTCGATTCACAGAAAACACGCTGCAAAAATGGTTTCGAGGGATGTACGATAAATCAGGGCTTGTTGGTGCAAGTTCACCTTCGGGACGACGCACTTTTATTACTCGCCTTATTGAGCAGGGCGCAGATTTTAAGGCTCACTTTTCGTTTTGCAATGGATCCTAATTTAATTCTTCAAGGTATACGCTGGCCTTGTAATTCGCTCAATTTACACAGACCAGCGAAGAAATTTAAAAGCATCTACTCAGAAAAGGGTTTCATTCTATTTTGGTATCTTTCTTCTGCTTCTACTTCTAATTTTTCCAAAGAATCTTGAGTTTTAAACCAAGAAAACCATCCTGTTCTCGAAGCACTAACCACGTTATCTCTCAGTTTCTGATTAGCTGCATCAATAATTTTGATATTGTCATTATCAGAGCATCCATTAATAAAAGAAAAAATGTGAAAGTATATATCTACTGGAATTTTTCCTTCTCTAACTAATTGCTGCCCTTGAAAGGCCCAGACATTTGCGGCTGTTGATATATAGCCTTTTGCTTGTTCCAAATTGAGGTTATTTTCTCTCATCAGTTGATTTAGCTTTTCTGCCCTCTTCATTAGTTCAGGGAGGTGCTGAAGCATATACTCTCCTATAATTTGCTTTCTTTCTTTTTCACTGTGAGTAGATTGCCTTAAATTCAATAAACCCATAATATATTTTTCTGCAATACACTTTCTTAGTTCTTGAGCATGGGTAAAACTCATCAGAGGTAACAGATTTGCTTCATTAATATACCCTCCTAGTCCATAGCTCGATGCAGCCCAATCTGCATAATGGGCAGCCCCTTTTTGAGACAAGAGCTCATTGACCTCTTTCAGGTATCCTCTCTTCGCATAACCCGATAGAGCACACTCTGGGCTTGCTCCTTGGGCGATGAGTTCGTTGACTGGCTTAACATGCCCTCCTTGTGCATAACTAATAACCAGATCGTTTTTACTCATGGGGAGGCTCGCTTGGAGTATAAGTTGCTTGACTTGAAGGATGTGTCCGCCTTCCGCATAGCCGATGAGAGCACATTCTATGGGCCTTTCTTTACCCATCAGTTGGTTAACTTCATGCACATGTCCTCCCATTGCAAATCCTGCTAGCGCATCATTTTCATCACCGATTTCCGTGCTCAGTTCTTTGACCTCGTGCACACGTCCACTTATCGCATAGCCTTCTATGGCGTAATTTTTATTCGCTCCCTCCGCAATCAGTTGGTTGACCACCTGCTCATGCCCACCTATCGCAAACCCCATGGTAGTTTTATCTCGACTAGCTCCTTGCGCGATGAGCTGTTTGGCTTCATCAACATGACCGCCTATGCCAAAGCCTTCTGCGGCATAATCTTTGTTCACACCTTGTGCAATTAATTGATTAACCTCGTCGACGTACCCCCCTATCGCAAAGCCTTTTGCAGCGTGATTTTTACTAGCTCCTTGCGCAATCAGTTGGTTAACCATACGGACATGACCTCCCATTGCATATCCCTGTACAGCGTAATTTACGCTTAGGTTAAACCGTGTTAACAAAAACTCAACTGCTTCGATGTTGTTTTCCTTGGCTAGTAACATCACCGCATTATATGCACAGTAAAAGGCCCCCAGAGAAAAACCTTCGCTTTCCAGATGAGCTAACTCAAGTTCATCCTTGCTCTTAGCTAGTTGATAAACCAGATGTACCAATGATTCGGGAGAAAGTTCTTTCATATTTAATCCTTATAAGATTTAGATAGTCTATTTTTCTACTTAAAGAGTGATAATTATCCATGTTAAACTAAATTGGCTCAACTCTCGAATAATATACATAAAGGAGAGAAATGAAATTATTTCCCATGTAAGGCATTGATAATATTTAATAAAATGTAAATTTAGTCTCGTTTTAGGTTTAAATTTCTAATTAGGAAATATCTATTTTCCAAAATAGGAAAGTTAAGAAATTTGAACTAATTTATCGGACTCCTATCCCGAAAAGAAACAAATATACTTGAGAAATTAGATAACGCAGTTGCTAAGCTTCAAATTCTAAACAGCAGTAACGAACCACGTATTTCAGAACTTGAAAAAATGCAGCGAATTAAACGCTGAGAGGATTAATTCTATAGCGCCTGTTTATCTGCATGCCCGCTATAACCCATATGTAGAAAGGCTATGTTGAGTCAGCCCTCTTTAGAAGATAAGGTAGTTACGGTGGATTTTATGAAAAAGAATTAAAAATTATATAATTATGATTGAATAAAATTAGCATACTATACAAAGCACGAAGTAAATGGTGAAGTATTTTCTTGCTTTCAATAGAGACAAACTCTAAGGTTAAGGCTTCAGAAATTTTTAACAAAAGGTTCACAGGATTTAATGAAATTATGAACAGACATCCTACACAGCATGATTTACCACGTGCTCAAATGCTCGCAGAAAGAGCTTTTGCTTCAATAGAACGCTTTCTTCATATAGAGGCCGTTAGCGGTATTGTTCTCCTCGTTGCGGCAGCGATAGCCTTAATATGGGCTAATTTACCTTTAGCAGAGAGCTATAATAATGTCTGGCACACACCTTTTTCTATTAGATTAGGGAACTATGAGTTTTCCAGGTCGTTACATTTTTGGATTAATGATGCTCTGATGACTTTTTTCTTTCTCGTTGTTGGTATGGAAATTCGTCGTGAAATCTTTGAGGGTTCATTAAGTGACATAAGGCAGGCACTACTTCCAATGATTGCTGCAGTTGGTGGTGTTGTTGTTCCTGCATTAATTTTTCTTGGATTCAATTCCTTACCGCTTCATCAAAATGGATGGGCGATACCTACAGCTACTGATATTGCATTCGCTGTAGGTGTACTTGCACTGCTTGGACGATCTATCCCGGGAAATATTCGGATATTCTTGCTGACTCTAGCTATCATTGACGACATTATTGCAGTGCTTATTATTGCGCTGTTCTATTCGGGTGGTCTTAATTTCGGGGGCTTCCTGATTGCAGGTGTGGGTATTATGTTAGTGCTGGGCTTTCAGCGCATCGGGATTGGTTCTGCTTTTAGCTATGTTATTCCGGGGGCCATTATCTGGGTCGGGCTCCTAATGACTGGTGCCCATCCAACTTTGGCAGGAGTGGTGCTGGGTCTAATGACTCCAGTAGTTTCCGTTCGCATGAGGGAGCGTCCTTTAGATATGTTATCACGCATGGTCAATGAACTTACTGGCCGAGATCCACACATGGAAGATGAACATAAGTTAGAACGGTCGCTTCGAAAAATTCAGCTTGCGCATAGGGAATTGTTACCTCCAGTTGTTCGAGTGCAAAAAGCATTACATCCATGGGTAGCTTACGGGGTTATGCCATTATTTGCTTTGGCAAATGCTGGGGTAAGCATAAGCAAGAGCACGTTCGCTGGTAATCATGAGCTGCAAATTCTCATTGGTGTTGCTGTAGCTTTGGTGGTCGGAAAGCCCCTTGGTATCTTAAGTATAAGCTGGTTGTCTGTGCGAATAAAATGGTGTCAACTACCCGCAGGTGTAAATTGGCAAGGTTTAGCATTGGTAGGTCTTCTGGCTGGTATCGGGTTTACAATGTCCATTTTTATTGCAATGTTAGCTTTCAATAATGAGCATTTACTCAATGCAGCAAAACTGGGGGTATTGATTGGTTCCTTTACTGCTGCTGTATTGGGACTTGTATGGGGTAAATTTTATATCAACAGAAGATTATGCTTAGAAAATGATTAAGAATTTTTAATTACTATTTAAATGAGCGCATTAACCCTCTTCAAATTTCAAGACCATTAATAAAAAACTCAGCAAATGAACATGAAAGCCATCATGTTCTGGATATTGTTTATAACAATACCAGCGATCTGAAGATTACAGCCGTATCTGGAGACATGCATAGCATCAACCGGGTTAATGTTGCACTGATGTAAAAATCCTACTGAAACAAAAAACGGATTACTGATGCGTGCAATATCCCATCATTGAGAAAACAATGGTATAATGAGGCTAGTAATCATTTTATCGAAAATTAGTCTAATGTATAAGACAGGAGTTCGATTAACTAGAACACATTTTGTTTCCTAGTGATGAATTGATTCTGAGTTTGCAGCAAAAATGTATTGCTCCATTATTCCCATCAAAGTGCAGAATCAAACGAAAACAACGTTAATGTGCTTAAAATCCACTGATTTGTCTAAACCCAGCGAAGTAAAGGATCCTACGAATACAAGCTTATAGATTTACCCAGAGCTTTTGAAGCAATAATATACAAAGATAAGATTTATTTAACATCAGGATATCACTAAAATGCAAATATACGAGGGGCGTCATGAACGGCGCGCACTTAAAATATCAATAGCTGTTACCTTTACCTTAGCGGTGGTAGGTATTTTATTTGGGCTATTATCAGGTTCATTGGCTATTGTCTTTGATGGTATGTTTAATATGGTTGATACCGTTATGTCAATCTTGGCCTTTTTTGTTGCCCGTCTTTTAACAAGAACAGGGGACCGAAGATTTCAATACGGTTATTGGCATATTGAACCTATGGTTCTTGTTTTGAATGGTAGTATTCTAATACTTCTTTGTGCTTATGCGATGATAAATGCCATAGGCAGTATAATGTCTGGTGGGCATGAGTTGAATTTTGATTGGGCCTTTGTGTTTGCTCTGTTGGTCTTTTTTTTATCCACGGGTATGTATTTTTACTTGATTAAAATAAACCGAAAAATCAAGTCCGAATTCTTACGATTAGACATTCAAAGTTGGCTAATGTCTGGATTGATCTCCGCATCTCTCCTATTGGCGTTTGGTCTCGCCGCGTTGTTACATGGTGGGGTCTACGGATATTTTACCCCTTACATCGATCCCCTTATTTTGGCGACTCTTACTGCTTGTTTGATTTTTGTGCCTATGGCCACTATCCGAGATGCACTGCGAGACATATTTCGCATGGCTCCCTTGGAGCTTGATGAAAAAATAAGAAACTTTTTAGAGCAGCTTTTAAAACAGCGTAATTTCAAAACCTATACAAGCTACGTTGCAAAAATAGGACGTGCACAGTTTATTGAAATACATATAGTACTACCCATGAATTTTCCAATTCCAAGCATTGAAACCTTGGATGAAATTCGTAATGAAATCGCATTGGCTCTTGGAGAAGACTCCCCAAGACGTTGGCTAACCATAGCTTTTACTGCAAATGAAAACTGGATTTAATGAAGAAATACATCCCCAAAAAATATACCCACTCGAAGGAGCCGAGGAATTTTTTTTAAGTTTTTACAATAGACAGTGTGTTTTTTGGCATGATCTGCAGAACAAGAATTGGTTTATCGCAATTTTGAAATTAGCAACGAGCAACACGCGGATCGCTTTTTATTTCCTCGGTTAAACCAGTCACGAAACTAAATTGGTTATCTTCATGCGACTATGAACCTGATCCTGCGGGAACAGCCGTCTATCATAAATATAAAGACAAAGTCGATATTGTCTGTGGCGTGCTTAAAATCCTAATTGAATTTACGCCTAAATGTATTGAAAATGCAGAAAAGGAAGGCGCAGCAACTTATGACCCAAAACTTCATTTGATGAGCGTTTTAAACGATTCGGTAAAGACGGTATAAGTATATTGGCAGAGTTCTTACAACATCAACATGCATATCAATTGTTAAGAGCTGACAATCATTTACGGTATGAGCAATGGAAAAATATACTTCCCTTAAAAGATTTATTTTTATCCCAGAAAAACAATTCGGAAACACGGTTTTACTTCAAGATAGGTAACAAGATCTCAGTAATGGGATCCTGTTACCTAACTACGTGCTTCAAATTTCAGGTAATTCACAATATCAGCCATGCGATTTCTGCAATTTTATGGATAAATGAAGCATGGACCGGAGGTATCGACTCATTTTAATTGCAATAGAGAACATCTTAAGAATTTGGTAAGCATTCTACTGTACAATATGTACAAATACCAATCAATGGTTCTTGCTATGTGGAAAAAAGCTGAAACAATATTTAAACGCTCATTAAAAGATAAAGCTCTCTCGGCAGCCAAGCATACCGCGGCTTTGTTTTCAGTAACAGCTCTAACTGGAGCTAGCGTAACTTTTTTTAGTAAAAAAGCCGACACCGATTCTCCTGTTGAATCGGTTCCAGTAGGAAAAAAAGGCCCTATTTCTTACTCCACTATGGCTTCAGGTAGCGCTGATGAAATTCGCATGCTCGCTGAAGATTATGCTCAAAACCAAGCTGAAGAAGAGTTTAACGAGTTGCTCAAGACGACTACGTGTAGAGGCAATAATTCGCTGCATCTTGCTGCACAATACAATACATACGAAGGAATCGTTGAATTATTAACTATAATGGGTGAAGAAATACTCCCGCTGACGACACAATCCAATCATTCAGGAAATCCTCCTATTCGTTTACTTAACCAAAATAAAACACTAGCCAACAAAGACCAGGAAGAATTCGATAAATTAGCTAGTATGATGTTCACACTGACACGAAGTAAACCAACTTCGGAATTAACACAGTTAATAGACCCCAATGCATTATTTTCTGAGCGTTACTCACATATTCAAAACGAGCGTTTTAAATATAATTTCAAAATGGCTGTAGATGTCATTAATGAAACACGTGGGGTTATTAAAAAATCATCGAGTCATCATGCGGTTAATTTACCCTATTCAAAAACGAAGCAAGATGAGATGAAAGAGGTTACTGCAGCGATTATTTCTATGCGCCGAAGAGCTTTATTTTCTAGCTTATTCTCCTTTAGAGATACTTCAGAAATAATAGCCGACTACGCACAACAAAGAGAGGTTGCAAATTGTGGTGAATTAGCGACCATTGTTTATGTAAGTTTAAAAAGAAAACGATTTAACTCATCCTGTGAAGTTATTCATATTACAAATGGTGATCATGTGTTTAATGTAATTGATCGTATTCCTGGAAGTGATATAAATGATCCGAGCACTTGGGGAGAAAATGCATTAATTGCTGATGCATGGAGTGGTGATGTTTATATGGCAAGTGAATTGCCTCTTCGCCTAAAAGCATATCATTTTGTTGATTATAAGAAAAAAGAACAATTCTACATTGCCCCATTTAATCCTTACTTTCATAAACTTAAAGTCCTTAATACATATTACCCTGATGTAGAAAAAGAGGAACTTGCTGAAAATTCAGACTGTATGACAAATAAAATTTGATAAAACCTCATATTGAAAGCAATTTGGGCATTGTTTTGCCTTAGGTATATGCCTTAAATGATCGCAAAAAGGACAGGAAGTAAAATTCAGCAGCTCGAGCCAGAGGAAGGAATGGAGGTAGGCCAAAAAAACTATCCATAGATAAAACGAAACTAGCTATTCATTTATACGAAGGAAAAAAACATAGTATTAAACAAATCTGTGAATTAATGAATATTTCGAAGCCAACTTTATATAAATACTTAAAGACCTCGTCATTGATATCCATAGGAGTATAAATGAGTGAGCAGATTCCGTTACTTTATCAATGTAGAAGATTTCATTCAAATGGAAGAACCAATAAAAGTAGATTAAGGCAATTACTAATTAGGAATGAATTATTTTTTAATTCTCCAAAAGAGTATAATGCTCCTTTTGAATGCTGGTTTTCTCCCTTACCTGAAAGAAATGTTATCTACTACTACAACTCATCCCCTTCCTACTTCATTAATTGCAGATAGTATCGAGAATAGTATTGATTCCCAAAAATTTTTTGTAAATCAACTAAAAGAAAAGTTTAAAAATAGATTTTTTATAACCTGCTTATCAGAAAAAAAGAATCATCTTCTTATGCTGGCACATTATGCTGATAATCATAAAGGATACTTCATTGAGTTTGATTTTTTATCCAATTCTCAACAACTTGAGGAATGGGTAGAAGTCTGTATAAATTTTTACCCGTAAATTATGTTCCTGAAACGTTAGAAAATAAATTAGCTTATCCAGTTATAGATAATTTGAATAGTGCCGCGCAGGCTTTTGAATATATGCTATCTACAAAATCGCAAGACTGTCAGTATGAGCAAGAATAGCGAATTGCAATAGACTCACAGAAAATAAGTACATTGAGAAGTACAGGATTGATTCTCAAATTTCCTAAAAATTTTATTAAAGGGATTTATCTAGGTGCGAGAGTATCAACTGAAAATTTCAAGTTATTGCAGGAAATTTCTAAAGAAGCAAATCTACCTCTATACGCAAACCAATTTAATGAAATTAATTTCGATATCTCTAATATTAGAATTTATTGAAGAAGCTAGCGTAGCACTAATTAGGGTTTTAAAAAAGAAAGCGGCCAACGGCCTCCTTTTTATTTACACCCAGGTTCGTTACATGACCTTGACGGAACAAAACTTTCGAAAAAATCAAGTAGTTGAGTAACCACTGGTGTTGGTACAGGTGGTGCAGGCGGCACAGAAAATAATGAATCTCTCCACCAAGATGGCGAACTAGGTGCCTTCAAAAAACCAGAGTCTGGATTAAGAAGAGGATTACCCATATCATCAAATTTAATACTACCAATCTCCAGGCACTCCACCTCCATTCCCCAATCCTTAAAACTAATCACAGGATTACTGCTTCCAGAGAGAGATGACCGCACACGAACAAACCTCACACCAGCCTCGTTAGACTGTAGATTGATTGTTGTTGTAACACCATCTTTGAAATGGTGAAATTCCTCCACGGGAATCACCTTCCAATCAGGAGACTCTGTTGTTTTTACCTGTACACGAAAGGTGTCCTGTACCCCATCATCTGAATCCACATAAATGCATCCCACCAGGGTATTATATGGCGCTTTAAATCTGATTAAATATTCTGGCTTTCTCATAAAACACTCCTGGTATTTATTAAAATAAAATGCGTCATATGTAGAGGGATTTTCCATCTTTTTAAAGACGAATAGCACTATATAAATACGGCGTGGACGCGTATTATGCAGGTAATTGTTGAGCATTATATAGAATTTCAGGCTGCGTTGCAAAAAAGAAAAACTGTACAAAAAAGCAATTTTTGTATAGATCTCAGCCGTAAATTCCAAATTGCTCATTAATAAATGAGATCTCAGCCCGGTTAACTAACTATTTGGATACATTATTTCTTTTGCCTTGGAAAAATCCAATTATTTTGTGAGTGATAACAAATAAACAATGAAAGATTAGTAATGAACAAGTTGTTACATAAAGAGTATCAATATTTCCTAATAACGGGATGAACATACGATGAGGAAAAAATGGTTCAATAGAGACCAGAATTACTACTATAAATGAAAAAGCCATTATATATGTTTTATGGTTTTCAATTAAAAGGGCTATTGCTGAGAAAAATATAGAAAAAAATAAACCGTAGAAAGTAATGATGCTAATTATTAAGGACCACCATCCTTTAGCATCACAATTGTTGTATGAAAAAATTAATGAAAGAAGAGAGCCAAATAAGAAACTAAAACTTAATAGAAACAAATTTCGTTTAAATAATTCTACTTTTCCTAAACTGCAGCCAGGTTTTTTGACAAGTGGAGAAAATTTTTCACAGAAGTAAACTGCAAAAACAATTAGAGGAAGCGTTTCAAAAAAACCTTGGAGGGAAGTATTACTGGTATTGTACATGGCGAATGTTGCACAAATGAATGCTAAAAGAAGAGACCAAGAATACATATTTAATAGGTTAAATTGGCATTTTTTTTCTGACGTGACCATATATTAATTCCATTAAAAGTCTCGCGATAAATTTTGTGGCTTATTTTAAATGGCTTCCTAAATGGGTCAAGTACAACTATCTGTTTTTACCACACACATTGCAAGAAAGAATTTTTTATTTCTTGTTGATTATTGGAGGAAATTTTTTAGGGGACAGAATACAACTGTTCTTCATTTATGCTAGAGAGTTCTCTATCCACTTCGTTTCCCCTACAATATGTCTGCGCGCAGACACAATTGTTACGCTGAATAATACAGGCAAGTAAAGGGGGGTTAAATTAATTCCTCCAGAAGACGTCAATTGGTATTGAGTGAAAATCAGTGCAAGGGGTTTCGGCACACAAATTACCAATTTATACCTCCGACCGGCATTCTGATAAAAAAGGCCATTATCAATAGATGAAAATTGCAAAGTTTTAAAAATTTCTAAACCAACGCTTTACCGATATTTAGCATCATAATAAAGAGAAACTGTTAAATGAAACGTTCCATCGCGTTTTGTGTATTCGAGATAGTAATACTAATTTTTTGGATATTGGGATGTGCTTTGTTTTTTGGCTCAAATAATAATTCTAGCAATATCCTCCTTTCTAAAATATAGGACATTTTCGTGATGTACAAAGTTTCATGGTTAATGAACATTCGCTCTCTACGAATAATCTTATTTAAAGTATAGACTGGCTCGCATTTTCCTTAAATCAACACCTAAAAAATTGCCACAATGCAGGGGAAGTGATATCGCTCACCCGCATTTCCAGCACCGGAGATGAGTTTTAAGTTTAGGAAAACCCCTCCCAGCTCAAAACAGCCTATCAAATTATATGGAGAATCTATGAAAGAATTAGCATTTTTAATCATCGCATTAATGATGGAATCAACTACTTTTGCACTACCTATTCATAAAAAATACCAAATTCATCAAGCGTTCGCATCAGAAGAACATCCTGTTGAACTTAATGATTTCCCCGGTGAATGGGTGGGTTCATGTACTAGGGACAACGAAGGAGAAACCAGCAAAAAAATTCAGCTTACAATAACGCAAAATCCGAAACAAATAATTCTAATGTTTAATCACCACAAAAAGGAAATCATAGTACTGAATTTGAATCAATTATCTTCTCAACCCAGTAACACGTTCAACAAAAGAGAGACAACAATTCAACGAGTTCTCGTCCTTGACAGCAATGCGATTCAATTTAACTATGAATCCATAGCTCAACAAGGTACATCCGAAGAAAACAGCAGCCTAATCAGAACCTCCTTTCATGGTATTCTGGCTAAAGAAGAAAACACGCTCACACTTCCAGAGCCTCCTAATTCATCTCATGGACCCTGTGTATTAAAAAAAGTAAATTAATTGTTCCTACTTCACCTCAATGGAAACAAGCAACCCGAAACAAAGGCCGCTCAGAGCGCTGGATTTTTCATCACTGCTTACCTTCAATTCTATGTTGGTGAGATCCATGATTTGAGCTCGCTTTTAAATGATTTCCGTAAAGGGATTGTATCTAAACCTCAGATTCGGGGAACCTAAACACTTGGGATTCAAACGCATCCTATTTTTTACAAAGTAGAGATCAATTTGACCAACAAGCGCAATTTTAATATAATTATCTTCCTTTAAGTTACTAAGAGGTCTGAATGGAATACAGAACTGTGCGTATGAATACCCAGCCTGTGTCAGAGGCAAGCAATCAGTTGTATTCTCAAAAAGAACATGCTCTCCTAGGAATCAGTCCTTTTAATAGTTACTTCTCCGAAGAAGCAATCGGTCTTTGGATTGAATGGGCGAAGGCGACCTTTTCTTCATTTCATATTTTTATTCCTGATACATTGCCCGTCTATACATTTCTCGCATTAGGCTATGACGAAGCACGAGCACGCCAAAAAACCAAAAGACAAGCCGCTTATTTGAAAAACAAGGTGGCACGTGCGTTAGCTCACCATCACATCTCAGGAGCAGATGCCGCTCAGATAATTATTGATATGAGTGTTTTAGAAAAAAATCCCAGATACCTTGAGCTCAAAGAGCATTGCTATACGCTGTATCACACCCATTCAGCCTTTCGCGATGAATGCGATCAATGCACCGGCTGGGTTTTAAATGGCCAAAGCATTAAAGACCTTCATCAAGCCAATGAAAATATTGCCGTGCACTACATTTTAGATGAAATGCCCCTGTTCATGGATACGCCATCAATTCTTGGTGTTAACTCTTCCTTATTTACCTATCACCAGACTCCAGAATTCATAAATTATCTCTATACTGATTCTATGGGAAGTGAATTAATCGCCTCAAACCAAGGATTTATTGAATTATCAGTTCATAAACAAAACGCGCGAACGGAAGGAGTGCTGTTTAACGATGAGTTTAAATAATGACGCACTGTACTTAATTATTGATACCATTGATGCGAGCATCTTTTGGAAAGACCTCCGTGGGCGATATTTAGGTTGCAACCACTATATGGTGCAGATGAGCGGCTTTAAACATCGAGAAGAGATTATCGGGAAAACAGACCGCGAAATGCCCTGGTGGAAAATCGCAGATAAATTAGAGGCAATCGACCGCAGCGTATTAAAAAATGGCCTTTTTGAGGGTGAGGAATCCCCGTTAACCGCCTCTTCAAAAAGGGTATTCCATACAAAAAAAACAATTTTGTATGATAAAAACAAAAACATATTGGGTATCATTGGCATATCCATCGACATCACCGAACGCAAGAAAGCCGAGTTGATGCTTAAAAAGAAACAAAAGCAGTTAATCCAAGAAAAAGATAAAGCGCTTGCAGCAAATCGTGCGAAAACCGAATTTCTTGCCAACATGCGCCATGACATCCGTACCCCGCTGTCAGGAATTGTGGGATTTTCTGAGATTTTAAAATCAGAATCCAATGAGCCACGCATTAAAGAGTACGCGGATAACTTAGTAGCTTCCAGCCACGCCTTATTGCATCTCATGGATGAGGTTCTCGATGCGGTCAAGATTGGCTCTGGAGAAATTCCTAGACTGAAACGCAAATTCGATCTCATCGACACCTTAGAACAGGTTATTTCGCTTTATGAGGCCAAGGCGTGCGAGAGAAAACTTAAGCTCTCACTCTCAATGGATAAAAAAGTCCCTCGCTACGTTATTGGCGATAAAATTAGAGTCCATCGTATTGTCTTAGAACTCATCGGCAATGCCCTCAATTTTACAGAAGAAGGGTTTGTGACCCTTCATGTAGAGCTCGCCAAAAAAGAGCATCGTCATTTAGTACTGCGTATTAACGTGACGGATTCAGGCATTGGGATTCCACAGGACAAACAACAAGAAATATACCTGCAATTTAAGCGACTCACCCCTTCATATCAAGGAATTTACAAAGGTGCTGGGCTTGGGCTCTACGTGGTCAAACAATTCATCGAAGAGTTGGAGGGTGAAATTTATGTGGAGAGTGAGCCACGCAAAGGTTCCGTATTTACCTGTTTAATACCATTGCAAGAACCATTGCTTGATGATGAGTCAGGCGTGGAGCGAGCTCGTCTAATCCCTCCAAAACCCCTACTTACCCCCATCCCTGTACCAAGCGAGCTCAGCACACCGTCCCCAGAGGCTGCCATAAAACATAAAATCCTGGTTGTCGAAGACAATTTCATCGCACAGACGGTGGCGAAAAGCCTTCTTAGTTCGTTGAATTGTCAGGTGGACATTGCAGCCAATGGCCTTGATGCCATAGCCCTGTGCAAAGAAACGGAGTATGATTTAATTTTCATGGACATCGGGTTAGGCGAAGGCATGGACGGGTATGAAGTCACCCAATACATTCGTAGTCAAATCAACTCAGAGCATCACATCCCAATTATTGCCCTTACAGCTCATGGTGCAGATGAAAGTAAGCAGCGGTGCATCGAATCGGGAATGGATGCCGTATTAACCAAGCCACTGACGCAAAACAATGCCGCTGAAGTAATTCACTCATTTATTCCCTCGCCTCTGGAAAAACCCTCACCTAATGCGGCTATCACCCGCCATGACTTACCCGATAATGATGAGGAACTATTTCATTTAAACCAGTTTTCTTTACTCGATGAAGCAGAGGCCTTACGCAATTGCGCCACTTTAGATACAGTACGAAGCATGCTGGAATTATTGCATCAAGAACTTCCCAAGGATTTAGCACAAATGAAACAGGCCTTTGCTGAGAAAAATTTCCCACTGGTGGAAGAAATAGCGCATAAAATCAAGGGTGGTGCGATGTATTTAGGGACTCATCGCATGAAATACGCCTGCCAATATTTGGAGCGTTATTGGAAAGCAGGAGAGCGTACTTTATTTTCAGCGCTCTATCAGCAAGCAATAACCGTAATTGAGGAAACACAAACCCATATCGATGGCTGGTTGCGTACTCATTAACCCTTAATAACCACCGCAGGAATGCAAAGGCCGCGAAACGCTGCCTGAAGAAGCTCATCAAGTCTAATCCGACCTGTGATGTCCGTGTCATCAATACTGATAAAAATCCAGCCTATGGTCAGGCCATTAAAGAACTAAAGCAGGAAGGAAGTCTGGCTTCAGACGTCAGTCATCTGCAGATAAAATACCGCAATAATCGGCTCGAAGCTGACCACGGCAAGCTCAAGTGCCTCATCAATCCAGTCAGGGGATTTCAATCCATGAAAACCGCCTATGCAACCATCAGGGGTTTTGAAATCATGCGTATGCTTAAAAAAGGACAGTTCAATATCTGGATGTATGGTAACCGTACTGAAATCTCATTTATTAATGAACAATTTGGGTTATATTGTTGAACTACGCCTAAAATTCAGATTTTTGAGCTCTTGAACTTATTTGCAACGGAGCCTAATGAAATTTCTTTTATTAATGAGCAATTTGGTTTATACAGTTGAGCTACGCACAAAATTCATGATTCTTCATTTTTAAAATTATTTGCAATACAGCCTAAAGAAGTACATCCAAAAAAAATATACCAACTCGAAAGAGCCGAGGAATTTTATTTGGGGTGTGACGTATATTCTATTTTCGACAGAGCCTTTTATTACACATCCGACGCGGAATCTTTTCTATCTGTTTCAATTAAATACTTTATTTTTTCTTTAAGATCAGTATTTATACGGCGCTTTTTATTAAAAAACTTTTTTAATAATTTTTTCATTGTGCACCCATTGACTAGTCTCATAGATACTTTTAAATATAGACGTGTTGCCAATGAATTTTCGATAAATATCCAAAAAAAGTGAAAAAGGCGACTTTTGCGCATCTGTAGAAATTGGTCATGCATAAATTTCCAGCCCTTGCGTCTGGCACGCTGCCTAAGGATGTTGCACCAAATCTTGGTATATCTGTACCGACTCTATATCGTTGGATGCCTGCATCAAATAATTTAACTTAAGCGAGCCAAACTCCGTGGTAAATCACCGCAACAATTTTTAGTTGACATCCACTTTGGCAATCTGCTCACATCGACTTAGAAAAGTTACAGCTGGGTGAGTCGTTTAAAAAGTTCATAAAAACCCCCTGCCTGTTGAAAAATATGTGTAAATAATACATTTAAATATATGTATCCAAGGGGTCCGTCAATTTAACTTTTCCTAACGCAAGAAAAGGGCGCTAGTCGACTTTTAGGCGCAAAGTAGCTCCTGAGCTTGTCCGTTACAATCACCCGAGGCTTTGGATAGGCATTCAACCGACAAGACCGGAAACAATGGCGGCCTTTTTATTGCGCCGCTTTTGCAGAAACACATCCAGCTCATAGCCCTCATCATCCACAGCACGCCATAGATAATACGTCGCGCCCCGAATACGTAATTGCTGCTCATCCAAGTGCCATTTATCCGATGGCCTGGAGGCTCGCTTTTGGCGCTCTTAAAATGAGGTCCAAACTTAATGCACCATTGCCGTATTGTCTCATAACTCACGTCAATACCGCGATACAGCAAACGCTCTGATACGTCTCGATAACTGTCATTAAACCGATGATAACTCCATACCCCGATGCTGATTAACTCCAAGGGGTAACGGTATCTTTTCGGTTTACTTTCTAGCATCGAGATCCTCCTAGAGGTTAATTCCATATAGCGCTGGTTTATCAGCACGTGTCTCTATAACCCTTGTGCTGTAAGGTTTATCGGTAAATTAAAGAATTTATAGATATTGTTTGTTATTGGTCATAATCAAAACAATAAAATTTTGATATAGGTTCATTTCTGTAATTAAACACTCATTTAGAATATTATTTGACTGGCGATACTGATAAACTAGCGCTATATGGAATTAACCTCTCTTAGAACATGCTACCTTTTATGTGTTTGGATGCCGCCTCATAACATTTCGACAAATTTTTTAAGTAAAGCTCCATTGATAACTTCTCTATAAAAATTGTCCATTTTTGTTTTTCTTCGGTAACATTTGTTTTGAGGCAATTCGTATTGCTTTAAAAATTGCAAAAGAAAAAAATATAATCTATATGTTAAAATATACATCAAGAGGAGCCCCCCCAATGCCCTACTTATCTTACGCATATGTTATTAACAATACTAATTTCGCTAATGTATTAAGTGATTTACAATCCAATAAAATAAACTCATCAGCTATTGAATTTGAACTAGAAGAACCTTTAACTAACGATCAATTAAACCAATTACAAGTAGCCCTAAAGAACAATAAGGAAGTTTCGAAATTTTGCCTACGGAGCTGCCATGCATCTCGCCTGGAGTTGTTAAATATATTTCGTGGTTTAGATGGATGTAAATGGTTACTGCTGCAACTTGATTATCCTTTAGAACTTACCCCAAACGAATTCATGTTGGCTTGTGACATCATTAAAGATGAAAAAAAATCACTTGAACTACTCTACTTGTCTATTCCCAAGGGATATGAAAGTAAAGCTTATGAAGCTCTGAGGGACAATTATTCTCTTAATACAATTTCGCTTTTTGGTTATGATGAGTACGATATGTCACTTTTTCAAGACTATATTGTGTATCGAAATACCGGATGGTTAAATAAACTAGAGCACTGGTTAAATAATGACATCATGAGTCCAATGCCTCCTCCAGCCTTGTCTTATGCTTTTCTACTTGAAGAAGATCCACTTGAAGAAGATCCAATTGACGAAGATCCATTTTATGATAAACGAGGTTACTATACTCCAGAGAGAATCAGGCAATACGAGGAAATACTGGAGCATTCAAGCGCCAACCAACTTTACGAGGGGTTAAGAGGCTTAAGACCACAAACAACAGCTGAAGAAGAAAAAGAAGGCTTAATCCAAGAACTCACCGCTGAAGGAAAACAACAATTATTCCAAATACTTACGCAAGCATATCCTCATCCCCAACTCCAGAGGATTGCTTCTTATGCCTTAGGGCATTTTTTGCTTGAAAATCCAAAGTTTCTGGCAACTGATAAGGAGGAAATGATTCGGAGTCTATTAATAATCAATGCATTTAAAAAAAGTGATTTCAGCCCGACAACAGAAAATTTCATCAGCGAAATACGAAAAATAGCTGTCGCCATCGCCATTCTGAAGCTTCAGCACAAAGACGCCTCTCCAAATGACATAAGAAAGTTTACCGGTGGCGAAAAACAAATACTAGATTTTTTTAAATTAAGAGACATACTAAACCAAGCAGTTGAAACGCTAAAAAATGACCAAAACGCATCTTCAGTCAATGAACTCAACCTTTTAAATGCCATTGGAGCTCAAAAGAGTTACCACCCACTTCTCATTAAGTATATGTTAGAATGCCCCTCTCTGGTAAAACAAATGAAGACCAGCTTTCCTTCATTACAATCATTCTTCATAGTGGAAGATTGTTTATCTCAAAACACCTCAATCAGGGAGATTGACTTAAATGAATGCTGTGTTGCAAAGCTAGAGCAAACAGGCATACCCAAGGACAGATGCCCTAGTCTAGCCGCCGAGTTACGATCCGCAAAAGACGTGGTGTTATGGGATACAAAATCCCTCTTAGAGCATCTCAGCAACGCAGAAAAAACACTTGGTTATTCACCTATGTTTTTTCCTAAAACTTCTAAGGCTGAAAGCTCAGCTCCTGATTCCAGCTTATCAAATCAACCATAGGAAATCCTTAAAATTAAGGATTTCCGGCTCCGTTGCAAAACGAACGATAGTTTATACTTGAAGATCAAATCGTTATGCCAGGCGTTGGCATTTGGATGAAACTTACATTCGAGTGAACGGTGAGTGGAAGTACTTATACCGAGCCATTGATGAGCAAGGCAATACGATTGATTTTTATTTGTCTCACCGACGCAATACTATTGCACAACCAAAGTTCACTCGAAGATAATGGTCGGGGAGGAATTTCATATCAAGACTGTGAACATATTAATTAGTGAAAAAATTTCTTAATATCTAGAAAGAAACTAAGCTTAAGACATTAGTTCAATAAAACGTTTGATTGCAATAAATTAAACAATATTTAATTGAAACAGAAAACCACTAAAATGCACTAAAGTTTAATTTTAACACAGAGATTAAAGAGTTCATTAAAACGGTGGTTTTTCTATACTCGAATCTAACTGGATTTACAGGACATCTTTATAAAGAAGATAATCCCAATAATTAGGATTATGTTGAATGATAAGCCAGGGATAAGTCGTATTATTAAACAAGAAGAACCTAAACCCAAGGCAGAAAGACCGCTCATGTGGCTTGGTTCATTAAAACCAAGCCACAAAGCCAATCAAAAATACCTCATAAATTCCTGTAGCTCCTCAGGCAAGTTCTTATTTTGTTCGTGAAGTTCTTTATGATGGACAAAAAAAGCCGCCACATTACTTTTAAGGCTCGGAGGTATTTTGGTTAATCCAAGCTTACTGGCAAAATAGTGACGGGCCTCTAAATCATTTCCGCCTCTAATTGCTCCATAATTATCTAATAAGATAATGGTTTTAATATTAGGAAAAATCGCTTTTAATGCGGCACGGCTCATTGGTTCCATTTGCGCAATCTCGGACTCACTTAAAGTAATTGTTTCTATATTAGGAAGAGAGTTTCTTAATTTATTTAGCTCCTCTAAAGGTAACTGGTCAAGGTAATTACCGCTCAAATGAAGAGAACTCACGCTGGCAGGGAGGGCTACAAAGGCTTGCGCTAATTCAGCACCACTTTTGTTGCCAAGAGAGTTTTCACTCACATCAAGAGAATTCACACTGGCCGGGAGGGCTGCAAAGGCTTGCGCTAATTCAGCGCCGCTTTTTAAGTCTAGAGAATTGTAACTCACATCAAGAGAACTTACGCTGGCTGGGAGGGCTGCAAAGGCTTGTGCTAATTCAGCACCGCTTTTGTTGCCAAGGGAATTGAATCTCAAATTAAGTGAGCTGACACTGGCTGGGAGGGCTGCAACGGCGTGCGCTATTTCCGCACCACTTTTTGGATCAAGGTTATTAAGATTGTATGTGTGCTGCATCAAATGCTCCTACGCTAATGATTAATATTAATTACCATTTATATCGAAATAAAATGATTCATTGTGCTCTTTGGGCTAATGAGAAATTAAGTATTTGGGCAGGCTAATCACAGCCTTTATAAGTCCTTTATGAGTCGAGCCTGTGATTGACACGTGGCGACCTGCATAAATTTAACCCTGTAGAGACAAATAATAACCATTCTGGGCTGGTTTTGGGAATGCTCTTCCTTGGAAATTAATTTATTCCCAAATGGAAATTTGATGATGCCGTCAGGATCAAAGACCCTTGGCGGGTATTAAGTGATGCAAATCTTTTCTGAGCATTGACACGTGGGTGGTATTGAAACTATTAAAACACCTTAACTCTCAGATTCCCAAATGCTCATCAGTTCTCCTTAAAGTCATAGCTTTATTTACCCAAAAGTGTCAGATTAAATTCCATGACCTCGAGTTGGAAGTGCCAATATATTAAAAAACCATAATTTCCTGACACGAGTTTTCCATGCATCACTGACACCCACTTAGGGTATACCTCAAATAGACATTTGAGTCTAATATAACATCGTTTTACTATTATTAATAAATAGCTACTTGTAAAATTCAAACTCACCTAATAGGTGCTCTGTTGCAACAGGATAAACTAAAAATCAAATGAAAGGATCTACAACACGTGCTTATAAAAAATAATAGCGGACTTCGAATGGATTAGGATGTTTACTGATTTCTTTCTTGCTACAGAGACGAAAAGACAATCAAGATTTGATCATCCGGAATGTACTCATAAAAGGCCTCGCACTCCGAAACTTGCGCTCTGACGTAATAATTGTTTGAAAACGAGACCACATTGCTGTGATCCCGTTTCCAAAAAACCATAGATTTATCATTGGATTTCTTTTATTTCCGCCTCGACCCCTTCGCGTGAGCAATGCCATCAGCAGGATTTAATGGCCATTGATGTTTAGGATAACGTATCCGTAACTCTTTACGGATTTCTGAATAACCATTTTGCCAAAAGCTTTCTAGATCGCTTGTTACCTGCACTGGACGAAAATTCGGCCCTAATAAATGCAGTACAACTGACACACTCTGAAATAATATTTTTGGCGTTTTTTCCCATCCAAACACTTCTTGGATGCGTACTCTAAGAAAGGGATGTTCAACCGTTGAATAATGAATGGGTATCATGCTACCACTTGGAACTTTTAACTTATTGGGAAGTTCGGTTTGTAAAATACTACGCAACGTTTCGGATATATTTAGTTCAAAAAAATACACTAAATTTTTTTGCAGTACGAGGGTCATTTTACTTTCGCCGAAACATGCTTGTCTAAATACAGTTAAGCAAAATGATTTTTTTAATGCATCTCCATCGAAAAGACTTTCCAATTCATCTTGTATATGAGGGGGTATTAATGCCTTATGGAAGCGTAAAAATATAATCTTTTGATACCACTCATGTAAATTTTCATTTTTCTTCAGTGTGCTCGCCCAATTGTCAGTTAATATTTCAGGCAGTTTTTCTGCAACGTGTACAGAGCTCGCCAGAGAAAAATTGGGTTCTTCTATAGGTAAATCCCAAAGTGTTTTAAATTCACGCTGATATAATTGCGATTTTTCTGCTTCAAAAATGATGTCTCTTTTCTTTATGATGTGGTCGGAAAAGTATTTGAGTAAAAATTCTTTATTTATCCCACTCGCCTGATTAATCAACGTTTCAGCCTCGCCGTTTTCTTCAAAACCATTCAATGCAATAAAAAATTCACTCCTTTTCACAAGCGTTCGATCTAATAATTTTACACCACGACCACCGACCATTAATGCACGATCAGAGTTCTTCCGACGTCGACACAACCGATCACCAAAAGATAACATGAGGAGTAACTGTCTAGCTTCATCTTCTTCAAGATAAGTAGGGGGCTCTGCTTTTTTTAATTTTTTAGCAAGACCTAGAATCTGCTGATAACTTTGCGCGACACTTTGTAAAATTGTGAAATGACCTTCATGTGAAGAACCATCTTTTAGATATTTATTCAAAATATTTAATCGCGGTGCAACATCACATTCAAAATGATCTGCTTGAAAATGATTCGCCTTTTCTTTCCGTAGAATATCGCGCTCTTGTAATAACGCTGCAATTTTTGCAGCCAGATCGATGCAATTATTTTCTATACCTGCAATTAATAATCTCCCCAACCGCAGAGGTAATGGGAAGTCCAAAAGCTGGCGACCTATTGATGTTAATTCATTATTATTTTTAATAGCACCTGCCGCTTGTAAGCTAAAGGTCGCACGTTCGATGTTGGCACGGGGAGGTCGTTCAAACCACGAAAAATTCTGAAAATTCGAGATATGTTGATTAGCTAAAAAAAGTAAACTATCGCTTAAATCTGAACATAAAATTTCTGGAATATTTGATTTCACAAACGAACTTTCATCATGTTGATTCCACATCCTGTAACAAACACCTGGAAATTGTCGGGCAGCTCTACCAGCACGCTGAATGGCGCTCGCTAAGCTAATTCGCGAAATTTCCAGGCGTGAAAATCCAGTACGTAAATCTTGTTTCATTATTTTTACTAAACCTGAATCTATGACGGTATCAACACCGTCTAAAGTAACAGAAGACTCCGCAATATTAGTTGCAAGAATAATTCTTTGCGCTGAAGATTTTTGCAATGCGATACGCTGTGCTTCCAGAGGAAGACTGCCATGCAGTGTGATCACTTCTATTTTTTTGCTTTCTTTCCAATCAAGTAAGTTTTCTTTAGCGCGTTCAATTTCACGTGCACCCGGTAAAAATACTAAAATATCTTTATCAGTCTGTCGCTGTGCTTCTTTGATGACTTGAGATAAATGCTCATAAAATTGATATTTAGGTGTTAGTAATTGGGTTGATTTTTGATAACGTACCGTTAACTCAAATAATTTTCCAGGCACGGAAATGACAGGACAATTACCCAAATATTCAGCAATTTTTTCTGCTTCGAGTGTCGCTGACATGACCACAATTTTAATATGATGTCCTAACTCTTGTAATTCACGTATTAATCCTAGTGTTAAATCAACGTATAAAGATCGTTCATGAAACTCGTCTAGAATCACAATGTCTACATCGTCTAACTCAGGATGATGAATCATGTGTCGGGCCAGCAAAGCTTCCGTCATGTAAATTAATCTGGTTTTATGCGAAGTTTTATTAACAAAACGGACTTGATAACCAACCTCCTCACCGACTAGCCAATTATTTTCTTCTGCAACCCGATGAGCCGCAGCAATCGACGCCATTCTTCGAGGTTCTAGCACTAATATTTTCCCGGCTACAACAGAAAGCAATTCCGGAGGCAATCGAGTTGTCTTGCCAGCACCAGGTGCGGCTGTTATTACTAAATTTGTATGAGATGTTACCTTCTGTAAAATATCATCTATAAAATCATCTATTGGTAAATGAGTTGAGCCTGCTTTTAAAATGATTGTACCCTCAGTTGAAATTTTCAAATAACCATCTGAACTTTTAATTTAATGAAAATGAACATTTCTATAAATTGACCTCTGGCCTGGATTCTAGTAAAAAAGGGCATGATTGAAATTTAATCAATAGCACCTTAAGAACCGCAGATTTATCTTATTCTTAATATTCTAGCAACGTTCAATTATCGAGTACCAAGTTGCTCTTGAACTTATAATTATTGGTCTTTAGATACTATTGGTAGAACCCCTCTTTATCCGTTATTGGAGTGACAAAAGAAATAAAAGCCCTTTTCTCTTCATGGTCATTCCTTATCTTAATCTAAAATAATACTTGTTGGAGCTTTATACCTGGCTCTGTAATATATCGCAGAAATAGATACTCCTCTCAAATATTTGTAAAACGTCGCTTTGCTTAAATCATGTTGCATGCAACACTAAGCGTTCCTTTCTTGTAGAGTAATTCTGATGAGTGCGCCTTTCCTTGAGCAGACTTTGATAGGCCAGCCGGACGCCCTCCCTTTTCCTCGCAATCTGCTTTTTTGCACCTAAGGGCTCTCTTTGTTACAATGGCCTTTCATTTTACCTATCAAGCAATGAGGTCTATCCTTCTATTAAAATATGAAAAACTCAAATCTAACCATATGCAATGCAACGATACACCCAGGGGAAACCGCTAATTTAGCACTCCCACTTCCCGAACTCTATTCCTGTACCTCATTTTACATGCCGATAAAGGTAGTGCATGGAAAAGAAGCTGGCCCCTGTGTCCTTCTTTTTTCTGCATTAAAGGGAGATGAGCTAAATGGCTTAGAAATCATCAACCGTCTGTTAGAGCCTCAGAAGTTCAATAACTTAAAGGGGACGTTAATCGCCATTCCAGTTCTTAATGTGCTGTCGTTAGTTAACCATCCCAAAGCCTCTGCTTATGGAGTTACTCTGGAACATTGTTTTCCTGGATCTGAACATGGAACTTACGGAGAGCGTATAGCCCATATATTTACCAAAGAAATACTTTCCAAAGCAGATTATTGTATCGAATTACAAAGTGGTTCTCTAAACCACGAAATCTTACCACAAATTTATTGCGATCTTAGCGATAGACAATGTAAAAATTTGGCTCAGCATTTTGCAACACCGGTGATTACGAACATACCGAAAATAACAAACTCACTACGACAAACCACTGAAAAACTTAATATTCCATTGCTCATTTATCAAGCTGGCGAAGCCCTACGTTTTAACGAATCAGCAATATCTGTTGGTCTTAATGGAATACGTAAAGTATTGCATGCTTTAGAGATGTTGGACGAGACAGAGAAGATACCCTTAACTCAATTTAAAAGCATATTTTCCGAAGACCAGGACTGGATTTATTCCCATAAAAGTGGAGTACTAACCAGTAAAGTAGAGCTCGGCCAATTAATTTATAAAAAGCAGATTATTGGTCATGTCAATGATCCTTTTGGGGCTAGTATCTCCGAAGCGATTAAGTCTCCCTCCGATGGCATTATCGTGGGCATTAACCGCCACCCCTTGATTTATGAAGGCCAGTCTATTTTTAAGATAGCCTCATTTGTTGATAATAACCGGGCAGAAACTGTGATTGAAGCCTGGGGTGAACAACAGAACGAAAAACAATCCTAAATCCGGAGGATACTCCATGACAGTTAAAGGCCTTGTTATTTGGCTAATCTGTGCCTTATTTTTTCTTTATGAATTTTTTTTACGAACGGTACTTGGAATATTTCAAGTACCCTTAATGAATGAGCTCAACTTATCCGCTGTACAGTTTGCGATGATAAGTTCCACCGCTTATCAAGTAATCTATGGGCTAATGCAAATCCCTGTAGGTATTATCGCAGACCGTTTTCAACTCAAAAGAACTTTACTTTGCGCCACGTTGATCTGTACTCTGGCAACCCTCGGTTTTGCTTTTTCCTCGGGATACACTAGCGCTTTGTTTTATCGCTTTCTCATGGGGCTAGGCTCTTCTTTTGGCTTTGTTTGCCTGTTGCTGGCAGTCTATGATTGGTTGCCGCGAAAAAATATTGCGTTTTTTATTGGCTTATCCCAATTTATTGGAACTATAGGTCCAATGCTTGCTGCTGGCCCCCTAAATTCACTATTAGCAGGTCACTCTCATAATTGGCGTAGCTTATTTCTGATCTTGGCAGGTATTGGAGCAGGTTTGGCTTGTCTCGTTCTGTATTTTGTAGAGCAAAATCGTGGGCGTGAAGGAGATTTTTTTATCCTATCACGTCCTTCTACCCTTCGAAGTAATGTCCAACTCTTACTGCGCCAGAAGCAAGTCTGGTATATTGGTTTTTATTCAGCATTAGTTTATTTCACTCTAGAATACTTATCAGAAAATGAAGGTATTTCTTTTTTAGTTCATAAAGGGTATAGCCACATTTTTTCTGCTTACCTTATTTCTATTTCGTGGCTAGGCTATGCCATAGGCTGTCCTTTTTTAGGTTATTTATCTGATAAAGCACAACAAAGAAAACCTATTATGGTATTTAGTATTTCTTGTGTTTTATTGAGCTTTAGCGCAATTCTTTATCTTCCCTTGTCGCAGACCGCATTAATAGGATGCTTTCTTATGCTCGGTTTAGGAGCTAGTGGACAAAGTATTGGCTTTGCTATCATCAGCGAATACTGTCAAGCCCGCTATCTTACGATTGGTCTCGCTTTTAATAACTCACTTATTATGTTTTATAGCGCCTCCAGCGCCCCATTTATTGGTTACTTACTCGAAAGTAAGTCCGATTACGTTAACCCCATTGTGCATTATCAAAAATGCTTTTCTGTACTTATTGTTTTAGTGTCATTAGGTTTCCTATTAAGTTTAGGTTTTATCAAAGAAACATTTTGTAAACAGGTAAATGAAAATACCTTACTTAAATAAAAACAGCATGGGGGTTGACGTAATAGTATCGATCCCCCTACGACTTAGACAGATATCAATTAAGCGTATCTTTCTAAAATTGCGTGTAATACAATTTCTCACTGTCAACTGATTCATTTTTCAAGGAACGATTCATGAAGTCTATTTTAACCATTGCGCTAAGTATCACTACGGTAACTGCTTTGGCCACACCAACACATTACATCACCCACAATGATACACAATGGGAAACCAATGTTGTCGTCAAAGGGGTTGAGTCCCCCTTTCCTACACTTCCGTACTCTACAAGAAAAGTAGCTTGGCGCATGGTGAGATTGGGCTGTGGTATTACCCCTGTTTGTGCTGCGGTAATTATGGTGGCAACAGATACTGCCGAACCTATAGAGGTTGGCACACTGTACATGGATATGGAGTCCGGAGAACTCACGCCAAAAAGGATTTCTGCGCACGGATACACCGCGCAAGTTAAAGATATTGCTGAAGTGATGATTACTCAAGATTTGCCATAACACCCATTCAGGAATATTTTTACGCGATTGCATTATCTCTTCCACAACATAGCAACTGTCTTGAATTTAATTGAGGGCTTTGCTACGTTCCATCAGAGTTTCCCTCCAAAAAATGGAACAACCATTGTGCTATTAATGCATGTTCATGCTCTTGCTCTAAAGAACGTAACCCCTGCTCCAGGACTTCCTTTTCAAGAATATTTTTACGTGATTGCATTACATCTTTAGCATAAGCTTTAATAAACTCTGGATGCCCTTGCAGACTTAACATTGTTTCCCCTATTTGCATCATGTTATTAGGGCAAAACTCACTGCTTGCCAACAGCTGTGCTCCAGGTGGGAGGGTAACCACTTGGTCTTGATGACTTGCAAGTAAATTGAAATGAGGTTTTGCCGGATGCATCCATTCTTTAGGCTGTACGATTTGATTCTGTAAAACCCCAATGCCCCAGCCTTTAGGTGATTTAATTACCGTTCCCCCCAGAGCCTTGGCAATAAGTTGATGGCCAAAACAAATACCAATCACTTTTTTGGGTGTTGCATGTAAAATGCGTACAAACTCTTCCAATGCCGCAATCCAGGAAAAACCATCATTCACACCGTATTTGCTTCCGGTAATTAAATAAGCATCTACGGCATGAACATCCGTTGGCAATTCTCCATCGATTGCATTAAACACAGTAAATGTCATCTTGGGAGCTATAGATTGAAACAGTGCGGCAAACATATCAGGATACTGTCCATAATGTAGGGCAAATACTTCATTCACTCGATCACAATTTAAAATCCCAAGATTCATAAATACCTCAAAGCCCGTTACATGCTGAATAAAGAATATCTTTGTATTGTTGTTGCGTAAATATTATAGGATTCGACCCTGATGCAGCGTCTTCCGTTGCCATAGTGGCAAGGCGTTCTAGTTGTGAGGTATCAATACCAATTTCTGCTAAGGTCGATTCAATTCCTAACTCCAAACGCATTTGGATAACCCAGCCTAAAAATCCATCGAACCCACCATCCAGAGATAAATAACGAGCCAAGCGTTCTATTCTTTCTTCAATCGCAGAACGATTAGCCTGTAAGACGTAAGGCATTAAAATAGCATTGAGACGACCATGATGGGCGTCATATAAGGCACCTAAAGGATGGGCTAATGCATGCATTGCTCCTAAGCCACGTTGAAACGCCGTTGCCCCCATCGAGGATGCAACTAACATATTCGTTCGCGCGGCTAAATTAGCCCCTTCGTTATAAGCAATTAATAAATTCTCTTTAATTAAGCGAATTCCTTCTAAAGCAATCCCTTCAGCCATGGGATGATAACCAGGAGCACAATAAGCCTCTAAACAATGCGATAACGCATCCATTCCTGTCGCAGCAGTAATTGGTTTGGGTAAACCCACAGTGAGTTCAGGATCAAGGATGACTAAAGAAGGCAGCATATTTGGATGAAAAATTATTTTCTTTATTTGCTGTTCGGTGTCAGTAATGACTGAAGCTCGCCCTACTTCGGATCCTGTGCCCGCCGTCGTTGGTATCGCAATCACCGGGGCCATTGCGTCCACATTAACACGCAGCCAATTATCGCCAACGTCCTCAAAATCCCATAGAGAATGCTGTTGGCCCACCATTAACGCAATCGCTTTGGCCGCATCAAGCGCTGAGCCCCCACCAAAAGCAATCACGCCATCATGAGCTCCCTGACGATAAGCAACAACGCCTTCCATAACCTGCTCACCAGTAGGATTTGCTTTAATCTGACAAAAAACGGAAGTCTTTACTCCCGCTTCCTGCATCAATGCCAGAGTATTTTCTACCAATACTGAATTTGCCAAACCGGGATCAGTAACCAGTAATGGGGCCTTCATCCTCAATTCTGCACAGGCTGTAGGCAGTTCATTTAGCCGTCCTCTGCCCACACGAATTTTTGTTGGGTAATTCCAATTAGCTTTCAACATCGTTTTAAATTCCTATTTTTTTAATATGAAATGACTTAGGTCGCGTTAATGATTCATAACCTACAGCAGACAAAGTGCAGCCTCTTCCTGAGTTTTTTACACCCGTCCACGCCAAAGCGGGATCCAAATAATCGCAACGGTTAATGAAAAATGTACCCGTCTGTAACTGCTCCCCAATGGCAATGCCTCTTTCAATATCTTGGGTAAACACCGCGGCGGTCAATCCATAATCACTGTCATTCATTAACGCAATTGCTTCGTCATCGGTCCTTACCTTCATGATACCGACTAAGGGGCCAAATGTTTCCTCATTCATCACCCGCATCTGATGCGTCACTTCCGTTAATATTTGTGGTGCTAAATAGGCAGAGCCTGGTTTGTCTAAAGCAAAATCCCGGCTATCTATGTGGGCTATTGCCCCCTGCTCTACTGCCTCTTTGATTTGTCCACGTACAAAATCAGCAGCTTCAGCACGTACCATCGGGCCTAGGGTTGTTTCTGGATCATCCGAACGGCCCAAGCGATACTGCTTTACGAGTTGCACTGATTTAGCCAAAAACTCATCATAAACATCTTGATGCACATAAACACGCTCAATCCCACAACACGATTGGCCAGAATTAAAAAAAGCACCATCCATAACCGTTTCTACTGCGTGTTGCAAATCAGCATCGGCACGAACATAGGCCGGATCTTTTCCCCCTAACTCTAAACCTATATGTATAAAACGACCCGCAGCGGCACGCTCCACCATCTCCCCACCGGCAACAGAACCGGTGAAAGCAACTGCATTGATGTTCGCAGAATGAATTAATTGCTCTGTGTCTGCATGATTCAGATGCAAATATTGAAAAACGCCTTCCGGCAAACGCGCATCACTAAAGCCTTGTGCTAATCGCTCGGCAACCAACGGGGTTTGCGCCGAACTTTTCAGTAACACGGCATTTCCTGACATGATTGCGGGAATCATTGAGTTCACTGTAGTAAGAAAGGGATAGTTCCAAGGTGAAATTACCAAATGAATACCTAAAGGCTCTCGTTTAATGTAACGAATAAACCCTTCTTTCTCAGGCAGTTCAATAGGAGCTAGAGCTGTTTTGGCTGCCGCAATCATGTATCTGGCTCGCTCTTCAAACCCGTTAATTTCTCCTTGGGTATAACGAATGGGTCGTCCCATTTGCCAGCTCAACTCCAAGGCAATCGCTTCCTTATTGGCAACAACAACGTCTACAGCGGCCTGACAATACTCCTCACGTTCTGCAAGTGAAGCACGACGCCATAAGTTTTGTGCTGCCTCTGCTTTTTTCAGTGCTAAATCAATCTCTTGTGGCGTTGCAAAGGAGCGTTCTACATAAACCGAATTATCAATAGGAGAGTACGTTTTAAATTTCATTTTTATCCCTAAATAATTTCAAAATAACGATCTAATTCCCAGTCCGTAATATGTCTTCTGAATTCGCGTTCTTCCCATTCCCTGCTTGCTGCAAAATGAGCTACGAAATCAGGGCCAAATAAAGCATGCGCTGCTCGTGATGCTTTAAGATTTTGTGCGGCATCCCATAAAGTTCGAGGCAAAGCCAATTCTTTATCATGAGCTTGTGCATACGAATTTCCTTTAATTTCTGCTCGAGGCTCCAATTCCTGCTCAATTCCATACAAACCTGAACCGATTGCTGCAGCTAAAGCAAGATAAGGGTTTGCATCGGCAGAACCCAAACGATATTCAATACGTTGAGATTTTTCGTTACCAGGAATTACGCGCAACGCCGTGGTTCGGTTTTCTACCCCCCAAGTGGCATCCGTAGGTGCCCAATAGCCTGGGATCAAACGTGAATAACTATTTATTGTCGGTGAGAACATCGCTAACAATTCCGGCATTAACACTTGTTGACCAGCCAAGAAATGACGTTGAATTCGACTCATGTTGTAAGCATTTGCGGGGTCATAAAATGCAGATCCACCTTCCAAGTGCTTGAGGGAAAGATGAATATGCCCACTTTGCCCCGGACAATCCATAGACCACTTCGCCATGAATGTAGCCATTTTTTGGTTACGCTGGGCCAATATTTTCATAAAGGTTTTAAATAGTGCCGCCTTATCGCCAGCATTCATTGCCGAGTCGACTGCAATTGCTGCCTCAATGACTCCAGGCCCTGTTTCCGTATGCAATCCTTCGATAGGAAAATCCATTGCCTCACTCATGTGTAAAATTTGATGATAAAATTCCGCATGGACCGTATTACGTAAAATGGAATAACCAAAATTATCTGGAGTAATTGTTTTTAAATTACGAAAACCTTTAGCCCGCACACTTTCAGAAGTTTCATCAAAAACGAAAAATTCATATTCCAGTGCGGCATAAACATCAAAGCCCATATTCTTTGCTTTTTCAAGGACACGTCTTAATACGGCTCGAGGGCAAATCGCCTCAGCCTTTTCAGAAAACTCGGCCAGAAATAATAACTGATTCTCCTCAACAACTAACTCACGACAACTGGAAGGAATAATACGTACATTGGCATCGGGATATCCCGTATGCCAGCCCGTATAATTAACATTATCATAAAGCTGATCTTTTATATCCCAACCCAGAACCACATCACAAAATGCAAAACCATTATCCAAAGCGGAAAAAAACTTATTGCGACTCATATACTTGCCAAGCATCACTCCATCGATATCAAAAATCCCCACTTTGACATGGCTTAATTGCCTCTCTTCAACGATGCGTTTTGCGTCTTCTGCAGTCTTCACTTCACGTGGATTGAGCATTTTATATCCTTATGTATTTATCCTTAAAAATTCCTATGTGTTCATCTTGTTGAAAAAACATGATCACAATAGCAAGAGAAACTATCACTGGGAAGAGATATAAAATCTTATTCAAATAAAATAAAGTCCAACAGCAAATGGGGCAAAAAACACCCCTAAAAACCTTAACCACGTGTCTAACGAACCTCCGGACGTAAGCAGCAAGATGGTTCCAGGGGCATTGCTTAGCAACTTATATGGGGCATATAAAAACCGAATTATTTGGCAAGAAAAACTTATAAATCAAAAAAATACTTTTCAAGTTGACATTATTTTATTAGGCTAGACCAACAGATGGGTATTGGCCCTTAACAAACCAATATAATCAAACACATAAGGATAGTGTAGGATGGTTAATACAACCCAAGATACAGTTATGGAAAGTACAGATAAAGTTTCCAATGTACTGAAGTGGATTCTTTTAGTCACCGCAATTTTATGTTTTATTGTTTTGATTTGGGGTACTTATAAAACCTACCAGCTCGCCCCACCGCTGCCGCAACAATTTCAATCACCTACTGGACAAGTAGTAATGACCGCAGATGATATCGTTGCTGGTAAAGCAGGTTTTCAGCGCGCGGACTTAATGGATTATGGCAGTCTTTATGGAATGGGGTCTTCTTTTGGAGAGGATTATACCGCTAAGTACTTAGTACGTTTGGGGCGTATTGTTGAAGACAAAATGGCCCAGAAACAATTTACTAAACCCTTTGCAAACCTGTCTGAAGGTGACCAATATGTAGTACGTAAAGCCATGCAACGGGACTTACAACAAACAAATTTAAGCCAACCCACATCCATTTTATCGCAACCGGTGACCGATGCAATTTTGCAGTTAAGAAATGAAATCGCACAAAGCCTGTTAACTCATAATCCAGAAATTGGTTGGACAATGGCTTATAGTCTGGATTCTCAAAGTGCCTTACAAACCGCTGATTTTCTGATTTATTCGTCCTTGACCACAATAGCACATCGACCTGGCAAAAATAGCTCGTATACCAACAATTGGCCTTATGAGCCTACCATGGGAAATACGCCAACAACCCATACTTTTTACTGGACCTGGATCTCGTTTTGCTTTGTATTTTTGGGCTTTGGAGCCGTACTTTACATTTATCACCGTTACCTTAGCTCCCCTGATCACGCGCTAAGAACACCAATATTTATGAATTTTTCTCCCCTTACGCCAAGCCAGCGTAAAACAGGGCAATATTTCCTTGTGGTGGCGGCTGTATTTTTGCTACAGATTGGTGTGGGGGCAATTTTGGCACACTATTACACGGAACGTACTGGTTTTTATGGAATTCGCATTAACGATTATTTACCTTTTAATTTCTTGCGCGATGTACATATTCAAACGCCAATCGTGTGGATTGCTCTTTCTTGGATTAGTGGCGCCATATTTTTATCACCAATCATCAGCAAAAAAGAAGCAAAGCATCAAGGCTTTCTTGTCGATTTACTATTTTGGGTCACTCTACTTATCGTTGGTGGGGCAATAGTTGGTAATTATATAGGGATCATGGGCTATGTGAATCAATCTTGGTTTTGGATTGGAAATCAGGGCTTATCTTATTTACAACTTGGTCGGCTATGGCAAATCGCCTTTTGTGTGGGGCTTTTCCTGTGGAGTTTTATTGTGTTTCGTGGCATGTGGCCTACGTGGAACGAATTAAAAACGGCTACACGGCAATTTTGGACTGGAAAAATCCGATTAGAACACCTTTTTTGGGCAAGCACTCTAAATGTTGCTGTATTATATTGCTTTGGAATGATTCCATTAACTGGAATTGAGAAATCCTTCACCATTACCGATTTTTGGCGTTGGTGGGTAGTACATTTATGGGTAGAGCAGTCATTTGAGTTTTTCGCGGCATGTGCTACAGCCTATCTGTTGATGGGAACAGGTTTGGTATCTCGAGCCCTTGCTGAACGAACTATGTATTTTGAAACCATTCTTGTCTTTTTAGGCGGAGTGATTGGTACCGGACATCACTGGTATTGGACTGGTACACCGGATATATGGGTACCTCTTGGTTCCATGTTTTCGTTCATTGAAGTATTGCCCTTAGTTTTGCTGATTATTGATGCAATTGAACAACGAATATTAATTAAGCGGCAAGGTTCTTTCGCCTATAACTTAGCATTTATGTATATTTTAGGGGCTTCATTTTGGAACTTCGTCGGTGCCGGCGTTTTCGGCGGAGGAACACTTAATGCCCCATTAGTGAATTATTATGAACATGGAACATTCTTAACCTTAAACCATGCTCATACTGCTTTATTTGGAGCCTTTGGGTTATTAGGGCTTGGTTTAGTTTATTTTTGCTTACGATACGCGGCAGGAGATCGCCTACCTTGGAGTGATCGTTTAGGGACTTGGGCATTTTGGCTATACAATATTGGCTTGCTCTTATGGATCACACTAAATTTCTTCCCCATAGGCTGGGCACAATTGATGGATGTGTATGAGAATGGTTTTGCTCATTCACGAAGTCTTGAGTTTTATAACACAACTTTATTGTGGCAATGGCTGCGATTACCAGGTGATATTGTTTTTGCTCTTGGGGCGATCTTTATGGCCTATGATTTTCTTAAAAAACTAGGACCTTTTTTCCCAAAATTTGCGAAAAACAGACTTAAGGAACAATTACCTATTCGCGAGAATTAAAATTATCGTTTAATCATTGGGAGTAGCCTGGATGCATGCAGCCAAGCTAGTCCCAATGATTTTATACTATTAAATACCTAGATCATTAACTATTTGTTGCTAAACTAGAATTTTGTAAGGGGCCTTGTTAGTTAACAAGCGAATGAGTCACTGAATCAAGGATGAAACATAATGACTACAACACAAGTATCAATGTACCGATTAAAAACCGCTCTGCGCTCTTTAATCGCGATTTATCGTTTACCTCAAGAACAAATAGATGCCTTTTTGCGTTCTTATGAAAGCTTTAACAAAGAAATGTCTGATGAAAATGAAGAGCAGAGTATTGCTAATTATTATTCCGTTCTCAATCATCTTTGCGCTCTAGGTGAAGTGGAAAAAATGTATATTCCACCGGTAATGGATCTAGCCAAAGGAATATTTGACAATCAACTCTTATTCGAAGAAAAAATGAGCCATGATTTAAATATAAAAGAAGGCGATAAAGTTTTAGATATGGGCTGTGGTAGAGGACGTGTGGCAGCTCATGTAGCGACGATGACGAACGCGAAAGTCACCGGATTTAATATTGACGATGTGCAATTAGCCAGTGCTCAAGAATATGCCTCATTAAATCAATTAACTGACAAATGCCAATTTATAAAAGCAAATTTGAATGAACCTTTTCCTTTTAAAAATGATTCCTTTGATTCCCTATATCAAATCCAAGTTTTAACTTATGCGAAAAATAAAGAAGAACTCTTCGCCGAAATGTTTCGTGTGCTAAAGCCTGGAGGAAAAATATCATTCCTCGATTGGGTACAACTGGATAATTACGATATGAATAATGCCCACCATCGTGATTTATTAAAACGTGTCAAACCCTTAATTGGTGCCATTGACACCCCTACCCCTGATGAAATTAAAAATACGCTAGAAAAAATTGGCTTTAAGGTACTGTTAAATAAAGACATCAGCGTGGGTGGTCATCAAGCACCACTTATAGAAAAAGCGGATAAATATTATGAGCATATGCAAAAACTAGTGTATTTCATGGTTAAATTACACCTGCTCCCCAAACACTTTAAAATATTATTTGACCGATTTGCACAAGATGGTGAGTCATTTATTGAAGCAGATCAATTGGGGCTTTTTACTACGAGTTGTCAAACAATCGCAGTGAAACCTGGCGCGAGCCTTCACTAGAATAATGAAACTCCCAGCTACTTCACGTAGATTGTCTGCGTAAAGTAGCGTTATTTACCATTTGGCGTCTCTTTGGATAAATGAGAGTGCTCCAAAACTCCGTGTTGGGCCGTGGCCCAACATGAAAATGTTACCCTGTGATAACTTGATTCATGATGCGCAACCCGCATATCATCGGGTTAAACCAGAAAAACGCCACTACTAGCTACTGCAAATTATGTCCGAAAAAACTTATTGGGTTTATATCCTACACTGCGCAAATCAAAGTTATTACACCGGTTATACTGATAACCTTGAAAAACGTTTTCAAGAGCATCTTTCAGGCAAGGGCAGTAAATATACGCGCAGCTTTAAACCCACAGCAATTGCTCAAAACTGGGAAATTAAAACCGGTAAATCAATAGCAATGCGCATCGAACGCTACATTAAAAAACTATCCAAGGCTCAAAAAGAGCAGCTCATACTCAATCCTTATTCAGATACATTAATCAACTTATTATCCAATGAGGAACTTACATAAGCCACATTGCCAACGCCATTGCAATCATCATTAGGTTTTCAGTTAAAGAAATAAAGCCTAATGGTACATTACTGTCACCGCCAACACAGGCACATTTCAACTCACGCTTATCAATATACACTGCTTTAAATACGGAAAAAGCGCCTACGCTGCCGATAAACAAAGCAATTGGAATAGAAAGCCAATTCAGTGCATGTGCACTCATCAAAACCCCTGCTAACGCTTCTGCAAAAGGATAGATATAGCTATAAGGCACCCAACGTTTGGCTAAAAGATCGTAATTTAGAAACATAGTTGAAAAACTTTCAATGTTTTGTAACTTGAACAGCGCAAGAACCACCATACTAAAAGAAATAAACCATCCTAGCGCTTTTAAAGTAAAGGGGGTATGTAAAACAGCATAACTCGTTGCCATAGCCATAAGCGCTGTAATGGCAAAAAGTACAATGACTGGTCGATAGCTTTTTTCTTTTGGGTCCCGTACGTTTTTACCAAAATAACGGCATAAATCATCATAGCCGCCAATGCGCTCCCCATCGATAAACGTTTGCGGGGTGGTCTTCACATTATGTTTTTCTTTGAATGCATCTACTTGTTCACGAGTAGTGAGCCAATTATCTTCCACTACATAGCCTCTACGCTGCAACAAATCTTTTGCCTTAAGCCCATATGGACAAGTATGTTTTGACATTACCATACGATAAAGAGTAGCTTTTTTGGCAACTACGTTGTTCATTTTAATTCTCCTTTGATACATAATTTAAATATAGGGTATGTACTATAGTACGGAGTCAAGCAATGGATAATAAAACCATTAGCGAATTTGCTAAATCATGTGGGGTCGGAGTAGAAACTATTCGTTATTATCAACGCAAAGAACTTCTTCATGTTCCAGCAATTAGCAAAGAATTAAGCGCGGGAAAAATAAGGCGTTATGGGGATAAGGATATAAACCGTTTGCAATTTATCCTTTCAGCCAAAAAAGCCGGCTTTACTCTAAACGAAATAAAAGAACTATTAGAATTAGATGCTAAAAATGATCGTGAGCGTGTACGAGAACTAGCTCAAAAGCGGATTGAAAAACTTAATTTAAAAATTACCGAATTAACCGAGGCGCGTGACTCACTCTCACACTTGGTGAAACAATGTAGGGACACTAAATCGGCCCCCTGCCCCATTCTTCTCACCTTTGATAAAGAGGCTTAAGTTACGGTCTTATTTAGCGAGCCAATCCTCATAAGTAAGCGCAAATCTAAAGTGATCGCACCATTGATTATTTACTTTAAGGTATCGAGGAGAAAATCCCTCTTTGCGAAAACCATTTTGCGTAACAAAACGAATAGATGGAGTATTGGTTGGCTGCACATTGGCTTCAATCCGATGTAATTTTAATTCTAAAAAATCTTTTTCAAGCCTCACTACAAATAACTTAAATAAGAAACATTATGTATTTTACTTCGTCAAATACACCCCTCATACCGTATTTTTTACGGTATTGCGGTTTGATTTCAGATATCATTAACGTCTAGCTGAAATTAATCGTACTAATAAATAATAAAAATGGCCACTCTAGACTCTAATAGTGATAATAAAGTTAACGAATTTATTCATGCCATTCAAAAGTATTTAAGCCATTGGAAATATAAATCGTTTGAGCGACTGGTGTCATTCTCAATCATCTCACTGCAAGCAATTACGTTATTTAATTTAATTTATACCTATGAAAGGACTTCTTCTTTTTGTTTAATATCAGTATTGATTATTACTTATATCATTACCGATTTTGTCAATGGTTTAGTACATATGTATATGGATAATAACACTTATTATACATCTGCTGCTGGACCTTATATTGCTGCATTTCACCTACATCATGCAAAATATTTTTATACTGTAAGGCACCCATTAAAGGTCTATTTTGATGAGTCAGGAACTAAATTTTGGTTATTGGTGTATTTATTTGCTTTAGTAGGGATTCAGTTCAATGTTCACTTGGGGGCTTCTTTAAATACAGGATTGGTCGCCTTTGGCATTTTTTCATCTGTTGCCGAGGTATCGCATTATTGGTGTCATAACGCCACTGAAGAAAATCGACTCATCCTATGGCTACAGAATCACCACATATTACTTTCTAAAAAGCACCATAGGGCACACCATTGCTCTGATAACATTCAGTATGCCTTTTTAAATGGAGTAACCGATCCGCTAATCAATCTAATTGCTCGTGGTTTTTATAAGGGCTATAAAAATCATGCAGACAAACATACACGTGCATACATACAACAGACGTTACACTAGTGTTAACGGCACTCTTCGTGCCAAAGTACGCTTTGGCACGAAAAAATACTGTCTTACATGATAGTGCAGTTTTCCTCAGAAACATAAATGGTCGTCGAGCTTGTTTTTAGAGCAGCAAACATGCTTAAAGCTCTTAGAAGGTGCGCATCAGCAATTTGCTTGCGCTCTAAAGCTCGCTCATAACTCGTACTTTCTTCTCGAGTAAGTGTCGTCTGTTCTTCCACTAAGGTTTCTACAAAACTTCCTTTATATTCTTGATAATATGTCACAAAGATAGTTAGAATATGTTCTATCTCTCCTTTGTTAAGAAATTTAAATTCGCCTGCATCAACCTTATTCTGTTGTTCCCAAAACTTATTCAAATATAAAGACAGCAGTTCTGGTGTAACTTCCATGGTAAATTCACGGTGAAAATGAATTACATCTGTTTCACCTTTATGAGTATGATTTCTTTTTATATGAGGGGCATCTGGACCGCGGAACCAATCAGCATTATATCCAGGGATAGAGCTTAAAAACTTCCCATCTAAATAGTCCCATGCTTTTACCGCAGCCTCTATCTTTTCGTCTTCTGCACCATAAAAATAAAGCGTTATAGTATTTTTAGAAATTTGCAGCTTAACAAAAGGTTCGCCTATTGATAGTTCTATGTTAAATGGCATAACGATTCCACCCGTTTTAGTTGAGAAAAAATAATAATACGGATGAAATATTAAGGAAATATTAACAATTTACTTCTTTTTTTCACAAAAAAATCGTTTTCTATACATCTTGCGCGAAACAATTTTTTATTTAATTAAAGAGAAGGCAATTAACTTTTTTAGGAAATGTGAAGGGTTAATTTCTCAAAAGAGGGATTAGCCCTTCACAATTAAGGAGGATATGCAACTTCACAGGACAGTGGAGTCGTTATTGGTGGAACAAAAAGATGCTAGAGACTATAATTGACCAATAAAATCACTTAAAATAAAAAAATAAACCGTCTACGCAGCTCCAAATGATTTATCCCATGCGGAACGAACCCAAATAATGCCTTTTACTTATAATTACAAACAACCTGACGAATATCATTTTAGTCTTGACTCAGTTCAGCTCGCGCAATTCGTTGCAACTGAATTACAATCGCACTCCGCTCTGAGTTCACTACGCATCTTGGACCTCTGCGCAGGTTGTGGGGTCGTGGGTATGGAGCTCTCCTGGCATCTGCCGGCAATCCGACAAATTGATTTTATTGAAGTCCAGGATATTTATACGGACTATTTTCATCAAAACTTGGCCCATATCAATCGCCCTGAACTTCAATGCCATTGGCATCTTATAAATTATGATGAATTGCATGAAAAAAAGTGGGAAGGAAAATATGATTTGATTATCAGCAATCCCCCCTATTTCCTACTCGGCCATGGAGTGCTATCACCTTCCGAATTTAAAAATCGCTGTCGATTTTATTTAGATAGCTCTTTTCAGAATTATATTCTCGCCTTAGAAAACGCCCTTGCAGATCAAGGTAAAGCTTATTTTTTATTACGCCCATTAAAACATCATGGTTTTGATTTATTTGCGCAGATACATACACTCCTCCAGGAAACAACAGCAGTCAAAAAAATAGCGAACATCCGTGGTACAGATATTATCTTATTAGAAAAAACTCGCTCTGCTGTGATTGTGTAGCAACATCAACAAATAATAAACACATTATCTGTTCTGTGTTAAGCTTTACGAATCTAAGAGCAACGAGTTTAGTCATGATTAAAGTTGGACAATTTAATAAATTAAAAATGGTACGAGAGGTTCCTTTTGGCGTGTATTTACAAGGAGGCGAATGGGGAGAAATTTTATTACCCAATAAATCAATACCAAAAGGCGCTTTAGTAGGTGATGTGCTGGATGTATTTATTTATTTTGATTCAGAAGACAAAATTATTGCCACAACCACACGCCCTCATGCCAAAGTAGGTAGTTGTGCTTTTTTAAAAGTAGTTGATGTAAATGCGGTTGGTGCGTTTCTGGATTGGGGATTGGACAAAGATTTATTAGTCCCTAAGCCAGAACAACATAGCCCCATGGAAAAAGGGAAATCTTATCTTGTCTATTTAAAGCAAGATCATCAGGGACGCATTATTGCCAGTTCAAAAATCGATTACTTTCTAGATAAGACAAAAGCTGATTTTAAACCTGGCGAAGAAGTTAATCTCCTTATTGCGGATACAACACCTTTAGGCCGAAAAGTAATTATTAACAACCGCCACTGGGGATTAATCCATGCAGATGATATTTTCCAAACATTGGGTTATGGCAAAAAGCTAAAGGGATACATTAAAAAAGTACGTGATGATGGCAAAATTGATGTTACTTTAAGACAGATAGGACAAAACAGCATTAATGACTTAGCACAACGTATCCTGGATAAACTGGAACAATCCAGTGGTTTCTTAGCCTTACATGACAAAAGTTCTCCAACGGAAATTCAGCTTGCATTTGCTGAAAGCAAAAAGAATTTTAAAAGCGCAATAGGGCAACTTTATAAACGTGGTCTAATTACTATTGAAGAGAAGGGAATTCGCTTACAAAGCACGAAAAAGAAAAGTTAGGTGTAAAACTCAAAGCACGACACCCTGGATTGCTTCCCTACGTTCGCAATGACGGGGCAGTATTTAGCAACACGATTGAAATTGAAGAATAATCACTCAAAACAATACTCCGTCATTGCGAGGAACGTAGTGACGAAGTAATCCAGGAGGCCGCGGCACAAAACTCTGAGCTTATGTTAACCAGAAGAATTAACCAATAAAAAAATTTACTTCTCAAAAGTTATCTTATCTTGAATGGGTGTGTAAGTAGATTTTGGGGCGATTAACTCATACTTTCTAGGATTGTTTTACTTCAGGATTGAACTCCATTGATTCAGATGGTATTTCATTGGTTGGTTTCTTTTTACTAAAAAAACTAATCGGACTAAAAATGCTAGATACCGTAACCACAACCTGCTTTCCCCACTTAAAAAGTGAACTGAAATTATCAACAATGGTATTTGTGAAACTCGCTGTTGTTTTGCCTATGTGTGAGCCAAGCCCTGCACCAGCGAAGCTTGCGGCAAGCATCGTACTTAAATAAAAGAGTTTTACTAAAGCATCTTCATTATTATAAAGCTCATAAAAGTGCATCATAATACCAATAATATTGGACATTGTTTTAATAAAGTGAATCACATCAACATGAGTTTCTTTCCTTATGAGCGCTGTGAGTTCAACTAATGCTAATGAATTAGTTAAACTAAAGCCCGCATTGCCTGAATAACTACGAATTAAAATAAAGGCAGTCAGCGAAAGTGCATTCGCCATCTCCGGATTTAAATTCAACAGCTTGATATGGGATAAAAAAGAGGCAACAGCTGATTCAGCAGCGCTATGTAAAAATCCGGTCCTTAGCCCATTCAATAGAATCCTTTCTGAAAACGGGGGGAACTCATAAATACGCGTACATATTTGTTGGTCCAATGGCCCAGGAACAAATGCATGCCCCTCTCCGTATGGGCAGTACTTATTCGAGCTACAAAAATTATCTGGGCTCGCCAATAGCCAATCATAACCCATAACGGTGCATCCCCTACCCTGAGCTATGACCAGCAATTGTTGTTTCACTGACTCGACTTCATGAGGATGAGCAATGCCTAAAGCATGGCCTATTTCATGGGGAATAGTATTTTTATACCGACTATTTGCCGCATTATAGGACAAACAGATTAGCGAATATTGATACCCACCATTCTCATAATGATTCCAGGCTTCACCTTGATGTCTAAACTGTTTACACAGAGCGAAGATGATTCCAGGCTGACTCGTAGAGAGAGTGTTTTTATAATTAAATTCTATGGTTTCACCACAAGCAACACGCCATAAACCAAGAGCAACCCTCACCCTTTTTTGGGTAGATAAGGTTAAAGGTTCCATTGTTACGTTCGGATGTTCTTTGTGAGCGCGTCTCTCTAGCGCAGCCGGGATGAAGCTAAGATCAAAAGTATAATTAATTGCCGTTGTTCTTGCATGAGGTGCTCTTTTCCACCTTCCCATAAAAAGTGCCGCAAATTCTTTATTGGTGAGCTTAGGGCACAAAATTTCAGACTTTTCGTTCACGTTGAGAAACCATCTATATAATTTTTGGCTAATGTAATCATGAAAAGAACATCAAGTCAAAAATTAAGTTAATCTTACTTCCCTTCTCTCTTCCCCTCTAAAATGCCCAACAAAAACATCCACCCCATTGCCATGACGTATGCTGGCAATGAGGCGACGAATGATGATGTGGATGGACTAGACGTGCAACAGAAGTAAATAGTTTATCGCGGTTATATCCACCGTAATATTTTACCGGAGACCAAGAAGGACTCACTGGAGGTAATGGCGGGTTAAATTTCAAAAACTGTTCACATGCATGAACAACCTCCCCACCAACAACCGTCATAAGTGAATAGATATCTTTGATTTCTTCATCCTGGACCTGAAAAAAGTTTTTTGAAAGAACTGCAAAATCAGCTAATTGGTTGGGAAGAAATGAACCTTTGTGCTCTTGCTCATTGGAAAACCAAGCACTTCCTTTCGTATAAAGCTCCAATGCTTTTTCACGAGAAAGAATATTATCTTCTTGATATAACGATTGTCCTCCCACCGTTTTTCCAGTCGTGAGCCAATACAAGCATAGCCATGGATTATAACTAGAAACTCGAGTCGCGTCCGTTCCCATGCCTACAGGAATACCTGCTTCCATAAGTTTAGTAATTGGTGGCGTGCGTATAGTTTTTTCTTTCCCATAACGTTCACTAAAGTACTCACCTTGAAAAGCCATCCTGTCTTGAATCGCAATACCTCCACCGAGTTTTTGTACTCGTTCAATAGACTTATCCGAAATGGTTTCGGCATGGTCAAAAAACCAGTGTAATTGATCAATGGGGGTTTCAGCGTTCACCTGTTCATAGACAGTTAATGCGCGCGCAATGGATTCATCATAAGTTGCATGCAATCTAAAAGGCCATTTATTTTGTGCCAAAACCTCAACGACTGGTTTTAATTGCGCTTCCATAACCTCGGGTAGATCAGGACGAGGTTGTAGAAAATCCTCAAAATCAGCTGCAGAAAAAACCAGCATTTCTCCCGCGCCATTATGACGGTAATAATCATTGCCTTGTTGGTATTTTGAGGTTTGTGTCCAATGGGTAAAGTCCTCAAGCTCATGTCCTGGTTTTTGAGTGAACAGATTATAAGCGATGCGTAAAGTGAGCTTATTTTCTTTATCTAATTGTTGAATGACGTCATAGTCATCGGGGTAATTTTGAAAACCACCGCCAGCATCGATGACGCTAGTAATTCCAAGGCGGTTTAATTCACGCATAAAATGTAAGGTCGAATTAATTTGATCGCTGCGGCCCAATTTAGGCCCTTGCGCCAATGCAGAATAAAGAATAATGGCATTAGGGTGCGCAATTAACATTCCTGTGGGATTACCTGATTTATCACGTTGAATTTTTGTTCCAGGAATTTCTTGAGCGTTTTTATCATAGCCAATCGTATGGAGTGCTGCTTTATTGAGTAATGCCCGGTCGTACAAGTGTAAAATAAAAACAGGTGTGTCTTTAGAAACTGCATTAATTTCCTCTAAGGTAGGCATTCGACGCTCTTTGAATTGAAATTCAGTCCAGCCCCCTACTACACGAACCCATTGCGGAGCTGGGGTACGGGCAGCCTGCTCTTTGAGCATATGCAGGGCTTCATTAAGACTGCGAATCCCATCCCAGCGTAACTCCATATTAAAATTTAAGCCGCCACGAATTAGGTGAATATGTGAGTCATTTAAGCCTGGAACTACTGTGTGCTTATGTAAATCGATTAACTTAGTTGATGAGGTTTTCAGCTTCATCATTTCCTCATCTGAACCAAATTGCACAAATCGATGATTTTTAATAGCAACAGCGGTAATTCTTTTACTGATACCTGAACCTTTAAAATTGCCATTGTAATAAATAGTATCCATCTCTAGGTTCTCCTATGAGGGGCCTGAAGGGAATTAATTCCCACAGCTCCCGGAATGATAAGGACTCGGCTCACTCCTGGACTTTTGCTTGTGTACCATGGTGTAAGCACAATCAACTCCCGTCAGGCCAAATAAATCCACTAAAGCTTTCTGTTTCCACAGAGGTAAGAATGGTAGGCACTTTGAATAATTTGCCTGCTTGGCTAGAGCACTCGTATTGTTTTTGAGGCTTTGGCGGTCAATAGTGGTGACACTAAAAGCCATTTGTGGGTGATAATTAATCATTAGAAGAACAGAGTTTTTAGGTGTGAGTAACTCGATTTGCTTATCCATAGCATTCTTCCTTGTATGAAATGTGGTGGATAAATAACCACCCCAGCCAATAGATCAAGTATAGGCCATATTGGATGTTTTACGTGCCAATCAAGGGGAGCTGTAATGTGGCAATGGTTACAAAGAATTTAAATAAATGTATAATTTTACGCACTTTTTGAAAAACGATTTAGTAAACACCAGGTAAAAGGATGCAGTTCACTAACCTCTTACTTTACTCATTACTTTGGTAAGGATACTCACATGAAAAAAATAGGGATAGGTGCTTTTCTTTTATTCATTATGACTCATGGCATAGCCCATGCAATGCAAAGTCCAGGTTTTGCTGTTGGATCTCAATATGACACCACCCACGTTTATGTTGCTCCTGAAAATTTTGATCGTTTTGTTTCCAGTTTTGTCAGCACTTTTGGTGGAAAAACATCAAAGAAAGGTGTTTTTCAAGTAACACCTACCCCCAGTCAGACAATGTCACAATTGGCATTAACTCCCGCCGGGACAATTTCTGTCTTTGGGTTTAAAACACCAATACCTCATCCATTTGGCACTGAAAGAACCGGTTATTTGGTTAATGATTTTGATAAAGCGATTCTGGCCGCACGTTCTGCTGGCGCTGATGTGCTCGTAGCACCCTTTACTGATCCAATTGGTCGTGACGCAATTATTCAGTGGCCAGGTGGTGTAAACATGCAAATCTACTGGCATACAACCCCTCCATCGTATGAACCTTTAGCAACAATTCCAGAAAATCGAGTTTATGTTTCCCCTGATCGCGCTAATTTGTTTGCTCAACGTTTCTCCAGCTTTGCTCGAGGCAAAATTGTTGCTGATGATCCTAAGGCATCAGGAATAGAAATTGGGCAGCCAGGGACTACTTATCGACGTATGTCTATAGAATCAGGCTTTGGTAAAATGCTAGTCATTGTGACGAATGGGCATTTAAACTGGCCTTATGGTCACGAAATGACCGGGTATGAAGTGCCAAACTTAAAAGAAACTTTAGATAAAGCACAAGCTGCTGGGGCGAGGATTCTTGTTGCACCAGTTACTTCTGGAGGTCGTATCTCAGCGATGGTTCAGTTCCCTGGCGGCTACATTGCAGAAATTCACGAGCAAATAAAGAGCAAAGAAGACTCGCAGAACCCCATTACTAAGCAGTAAATGAACCCCGGGGGTATACTGTTTTATAGCTTGCTGCTAAGTTCATGCACAGTACTCGGTAATCAGATCACAGCAGCAACTACTCTACGTAAAGTGGATTTCGAGCTGTGGAGGGAAAAAATTCAAATTATGTTGGCGTGCAGATTCAGTCTGGTTGGTAAGAGACCCTACCATTAACCTCTACCACTATGTCTAAAAAATAATGTATTATCTTTAGCGCATCTAAGTCCAATTAGGAAATTATGTCGCTTCAATTCTGCATCAAGAAAGGGATTTTTCTCTTCTCTAAATTAATTATAGCGTTTGTGTTATTCAACACATCGTTTGCCTCAACCCCAATCGTGAATGACATTACCTTATTAAATCCTATCGTAGTAAAAGAAATCCTGACTCCTAAATCTGTAGACGAGATAAGCCAGTTAATTAAAAATCATCCTGGTCCAATTTCAATTGGAGGGGGAAGATTTAGCCAAGGCGGCCAAATCGCTACGGATAATACTCTGTTTATTGATATGCGAGACCTGGATCATATTCTAGCGATTGATAAAGAAAGGCGTTTAATCACTGTAGAAGCAGGGATTACGTGGAGAAAAATTCAAGAAACGATTGATAAATATAATCTATCACTACAAATCATGCAGTCATTTTCCAGCTTTACTGTCGGTGGTTCGCTCAGTGTTAATGCCCATGGGCGCTATGTAAATGAAGGGGCGATTATTAAATCCGTCAAATCAATTAAAATTGTGCTTGCCAATGGACAAATCGTAAACGCCAGCAGAGATGAGAATAGCGAACTATTTTTCGGTGCCATTGGTGGCTATGCCGGACTTGGTGTCATTGTAGAGGCTACCCTCACTCTAAGTACGAATACTCCAGTAAAAAGAATAGCGCGAAAAATGAAAGTGGCTGATTATAAAGCATACTTTCTCCAAAATATTCGCCACTCACACAGTGCTATATTTCATAATGCCGATTTATATCCTCCTAATTTTCAATACATTAATGCCGTAACCTGGGAAAAAACAAAGGAACCTGTCACAATAAAAGAAAGACTAGCCCCGATAAGCCGCCCTTCTGCTTACCAAGAATTTCTTTTAAATTGGGTATCGGATACCAAATCAGGAAAATATTTTAGGCAACATATTTATAATCGATACGAAAATTTAGGGTCTATTATCGAATGGCGTAACTATGAAGCAAGTTATGATGTACTCAGCATAGAACCTACGTCACGGACAAAATCCACCTACGTACTGCAAGAGTATTTTATTCCCATCAATAATTTTGATTCATTCGCTAAAAAAATGATTTCTATCCTTAAGCAAGATCAGGTGAATGTTTTAAATATTTCCATCCGCCATGCACTACCCGACAATGAGTCTTATTTGTCATGGTCTAGAACTGAAGTTTTTTCATTTGTTATTTATTACAAACAAGGGGTTACCGAGCCAGATAAAATGCAGGTTAAAAAATGGACTTCTTCCTTAATAGATGCAGCGTTAGACGAGAAAGGAAGCTATTATTTGCCCTATCAAATTATTGCATCCAATACTCAGTTTTTAAAAGCATACTCACATGCTCCTGATTTTTTCCGCTTAAAAAGCAAATTTGATCCAGATTATAAATTCAGAAATAAACTTTTTGATCAGTACTATACTCCCAGGTCACCAGGAAATGCTAAAATGTAGCTATAAGGACGACCTTATCCATCATGGTTTATCATTTCTGGACGGCCAGACTAAGTTAAAAGGACTAATAAAATGGCCTGGATCTATTTATTTTTCGCGGGATTACTTGAAGTTGTTTGGGCATATTATATGAAGCAATCTTCAGGTTTTACGAAACTGCTCCCTTCGATTATTACACTTATCACCATGACTCTTAGCTTCATCCTTTTATCCATCTCCATGAGAAGCCTTCCCTTAGGCACAGCTTACGCCATTTGGACGGGGATAGGTACAGTAGGGGCATTTTTATTAGGTATCGTTCTTCTAGGAGAACCCACAAATTTAGCAAGAATAATCGCGGGATTATTAATTATTGGTGGGCTAATACTGATGAAGATTTCCGGTTAAAGAACCCTTACGCAGTCATTGCGAAAAACAGAGTGACGAAGCAATCCAGGAATGTGTGGCATGGCACCCGTGATTTGCACTGACTACAGGTTTTTAAATACTCGCATACCTCATGAATATTTATATGACATGAATAATAATACAAAATCCTATTTACAATGGAATTGGATAAAATCTATAACCGTTTTGACAAACTGCGAGTCCCAAAGATCATTATGACCTTTACCATCCAAGGCAACAAAGGTTTTGGGCTCATTGGCTTGATTAAAAAGTGCTAATCCTTGCTCAAATGGTATGAGCTGATCCTGTTTACCATGTAAAATAAGCAAGGGAGATTTAACCTTATTTATCCTCCCAATCGAGTCATATTTATCCCATGGTGCTATAAAAATCCACGGATAATGATAACGCGCAACAGCCGCTAAGGAAGTGAATGGGGATTGAAGCACCACAGCACAGGCAGGAAACTCTGTAGCCATTTTTACCGCGACACCGGTGCCTAGCGACTCACCATAAAGTACTAAATGCGCTGACGAAATACCTTGCTGCTGTAAAAAATGTATGGCGGTACGGGCATCAATATAAAGCCCCTCCTCTGTGGGGTTTCCCTTATTGCCACCAAAACCACGATACTGCAAAAGTAACACGCCAAATCCCACATCTAAAAATGCACGCGCTAAAAACATGCGATGGCCAATGTGACCGGCATTTCCATGGAAAAATAATAGGGTTGGTTGATTCTCTTTAGCCGCTTTATACCAGGCCAGTAACTCAATGCCATCACTGGTTTTAAGATGCAGTTCTTGCATATCCGTGGCATGATAAACTTGCCGACTAGGCACTTCCCGTGCGGGGAAATAAATCAAATTCCTTTGAAAGACAAACATTCCTAAGGAAAGAATAATGAACATCAAGCAACCAACCTTAAGGATATCTATCAGCATGTTCGAAAATCCTGAAAAGAGTTAATTGACTTGTATACTCTTATTATTGCCTCTACTCTATTTTTTTCAAGACATTCCCATTGCTTTTGAAGAAAAAGAGTAATGATCTCTTTGCCAGCCGCTACTAAGGAATAGTATTTTGAGTGTCTTCACTTTTCAGTCCACGTTAATTCATCATAGGACATTAACCAGCATCATTCTCCACATACGTCATCCAAAATAACTCCGTTCCTGATCTATATTTTACGACATACCGCAATTGAACTAAATAATATCTTGCTGTAGCATATGTGAACAAATATTATTGGCTACAGGTTCTTATGCTAAATCAAATGTTTACAAAATCTTTTATTTCTTCTGATTCCATTGTAATGCCTAATGTTTATGACATTTATGATGAAGAGGGACGGTATTTTATTAGAGATGCTCAGATTGAGATTAAGGAACAATTAGAAAATTTTCGCCAAAGCCCCGAGTTTAATCTATTAAAATCCCAGTATGAGTCATTATTGAACAAACTAAACGACTGGTGCGCTGAACATCAGTGCCGCATCATGCTGGATGATGAAACTATAAACATTGAGCAAGTAACTCCAGCTTTTGAGATCTTGAGAAACAGTTTATTTGATCGAAATAATTATTTCGGCGCCCATGAAGCCATATTTTTTTCAGAAGGAAAACAAGCACTCGAAGAACTATGGCTTTTATTGCAAGACGAGCTCATCCCTCTTGATGAGAAAAAAAATGCCTTAATGGAGTTGCAAAGAAACGTGGATGTATGTGCTGATGGAATTGTAACCCACATTCGGCAAGCCCAAAATGCTGTCAAAGCGTATAAAGGCATCAAGAATACCTTGCAAGCAATTAAAACCGAGTTCATTCGTCAACATAGCACTCCCTACGTTCAATCTCTATATTCTGATTCGGGTAATTACGAAGCCTTTGAAATTCATTATGCAAATGCCTTTTACAACCTTGTCGCTAAAGATTTTGGTTTATTAGAACAGGATGACACCTATATCGACGACTTAGAGAAAGAGATTATTCCTGAACATATATGGCATTACCAAAAAATGCTTCAGGAACAAGCCACACCATCTAGGATGTTAGAAATTTTATGGCTTAAGCTTCGCACTGATTTAAGCTGGATGTATAGTGAATTGAGCGATGAAATGAAATCGCTTAGCGCAAACGCTCAAGATTTTTCTCAAGAAGGGAATAATACCTTTTTATTTCAGCAAGAATCCATGCTGATCAGCCAGGTGTTAGAGCAATGGAACGCGAAATATGGGGCATTAATTACCTTGAGCTTCTATGATTTGGCCGCTCTTGATGACAAGAATATAATTGTTCTCCTGGAATTACCTGCTGTAATTAAAGCTCTTGAGCCTAAAATTATGAGAAATTTTAGCGAGCACTATCTTACCCCTACCCAACGGTTCACACTTAAAATTAATTCACAACTTACCGTTCATTTTCATCACGGCCTATTGTGGTGTGAAGACAATCAGTTACTAAGGACCATAACCTTAGAAGATTTCAGAAAAATTAATATTGAGAATTTAAATGATCATGACAAAGTCCATTATTGCTTCGTCATAGAACAGCTGTGTGTACTATTTCCAGAGGATACAAAGTCTTTATTAGCCTCTTTAGATGACGAGCTACTTAAGATAATCTGGAATAATGGTTTAATTAATTGTATTTTGAATTTAGAGGATATGTATCCACGTTCATTTCTAGACCCCACCCAGGAGAATAAAGCTGGTTTAAAGGACCTAATAATCCGTTATCCAAGGAAAATATTACATTATATAGCCAACAAGGATGATTATGAAACCAAGATGGCCATATTTGACGTGATCTGTGATTTTGAAAACGTAGGAAAAACAACTTTGCTTGGGTATGCCGCGCATGCTCAAATGTGGAATTACATATTTAATTTATTAGATAATTGCTACCTCACTAGGGAACAATTCCTAGCGACAATCTCTTATAATCAACATGACAATGTCAACATAGTATGGACTCTCGTTGCTGAACAACAATGGGGTTTAATCGAATCGTTAATATCTGACGGCCTTATTCATTCATCACATTTCTCCTCTTGCCCATTAAATGAAGAGAGTAGGTATAAAGAATATAATGTATTAGATTTATTAGCTCGTGGAAAACAATGGGATTTTATTGAAAATTTATTAGAAAAAGATGTAATTACTGCAGAATTATTAGTTCCTATAAGACAGGAAGCAATAAATGGACAAAAATTCTGGCGTGCTTTATTCCGCAATCAAAAATGGGAGTTAATTTCTCTTGTGGTGGAAAAAAAGTTAGTTACCACAGCCATGTTGACGCCAGTCAATGAAGATAGACGTGTTCTTGAGGAATTAAGCGCCAATTCTCAATGGAGTATACTTGAAAAATTATTCAACCAAGAAGGTTTAATAACGGAAGAGTTACTCCTTAAATCAAAATCAGCCTATCTCTTATTCAATTTTGTAGAAGCAAAACAAGTAGGTTTAATTAATATCCTTTTACAAAAAAAATTAATTACTCCTGCTGTAATAAAGCCAATCACAATTAACGATGAGAATATTTTTCATCTTTTAGCGCGCACCCAGCAATGGGAAATACTTAGAAAATTTTTTGATATTAAAGAATTAATTACCCCAGAAATATTTAATCTTCAAGTAAGCACATTTATCTTACCAAGTCGCGTAAACATCTCGAATAGGAAAGAATTCGCTCTGTGGGTACAGATGGTTTTGGAAAAATCACTTCAAGAGATAAATCTATTGTGGTTTTTAGCAAAGTATAAGCAGTGGGATTTAATTGATTTTCTTTTACAAAAAGAGCTAATTACATCCTCAATGCTCAGCTCCATGCCTGAAGTAACCATCGCATCAGAAAACATTTTTCAAGGACAAAATGTACTTTATCTGCTAGGAAAAAATTGTCAATGGGAGCTGCTTGAAAAATTCGCAAAAAAAGATTTAATTACTGCGGAACTACTCCACCCTAAAATTGTACTACAGGATACGCCAATCCCTGAGAGTGTTCATTTAACTGTGTCACCTCATTGCTTATCTAAGCCCCAAAGTTAGTCTGTCTTCAAAATAGATTTGTAGTTGGGACACGATAAGCGCCCAATTGTGCATGGGCTGATTCCATTTTTCCAGTACTTTCTGAGCAGCACAGTAAATGAGTTTGATAAGGGCGTTTTCGCTGGTGAATGCGCCTTTATTTTTAGTGTATTTGCGAATTTGTCGATGAAAACCTTCGACAATATTGGTCGTATAAATGATACGTCTGAGCTCTTCTGGATATTTAAAGTACTGTGATAGAGCTTCCCAGTGATTATTCCAAGACTTTATTACAGCAGGATATTTTTTTCCCCATTTCTCTTCCAGCTCAAGCAGATGATGCTCCGCTAAGTCTTTGCTTGACGCTTTATAAACAAGTTTTAAATCAGCCATAAAGGCCTTCTGGTCTTTGCTGACCACATACTTCAATGAGTTGCGAATTTGATGAACAACACAAAGCTGCACTTCAGTATGAGGAAATACTTCGGTAATGGCATCAGGAAATCCCTTAAGCCCATCGATGCTGGCAATAAGAATATCTTCTACCCCGCGAGCCTTAAGGTCATTTAAGACACCAAGCCAGAAACGAGCGCCTTCTGCCTCAGATAAATAGAGTCCTAGAATATCCTTTTTACCTTCTGAGTTAACAGCGAGAACCGTGTAAAAGGCTCGACTGATGACCTTGCCGTCAACACGTACTTTAAAGTGCATGGCATCAAGAAATACGATGGGGTATACCGATTCTAAGGAGCGATTGCGCCATTCAGTAATCAGCGGTAAGAGCTTATCGGTTATTAAACTGATTTTAGCGCTGGAGATTTCTAATCCATACATCTCCGATAAATGCTCGCTTATTGCCTCGTAGCTCATGCCTATCGCATAAAGTGCCAAGACTTTATTATCGAGTGACTCGTTGAGTACTGTTTGACGTTTTTTGACTATCTCAGGCTCAAAACTACCATCCCTATCTCGAGGCGTTTCCAAGTCAAAAACGCCAGTGGTCGATTTAATCGTTTTAGTCGTTTTACCGTTACGACGGTTGACGATACCTGTCTCAGAGCAGTCCATCATATGAGAATCCATTTCTCCTTCTAAGGCAGACTCTAATAACTCTTTAATTAAGGGGGTAAGGATTCCGTCTTTTCCTGTGAGCGATTGTCCTAATTTTAACTGCGCTAATGCTTCTGATTTGAACTCGTTGAAATCAAAATTCGATAAATCAATTGTCTTCTTACTCATATGCACCTCTTTTAAGTGTTAAATTATAACAAGTTAAAAGAGATGACACAGTTATTTAAACACTACCCAATCCCTAGCTTACTCTCTCTTTTACTTGATTATGAGCGATGGCATTTAATTATCATTCTTCTCGAAAAACAGCTAATCAATTCCAACTTACTCGAAAACATCCGTAAAATAAATAGTTCGAATGATTTTATGGTATTAGACTTATTGGTAAATGATTTGTACAACTTAAACCAACAGGACAGCGAAGATCTAAGTAGCTCATTTAAAAGTAGCTATTCACCCATTTTCTTTAATGCAGAAAATAGTAATCCACTAAAGCGTAAAAAGGATAAATATAATAATGAGATTTCTGAAGAAGCGGAAGAACAACAAAATATAAAAAGAAAAAGATAACCTTTTAAGTATATTTGTTAGGGGCTTATTGGCCCCTGGCTTCAACAGCTAAGTGCAACTTTTTTTCATTCAGTTAATGAAGGATACATCGGTCCGTCAAATTTTTATCAAGTACGATAATTTTATCTTGATCTATTTTAGGAACTTTATGAGTCTGTATCAAATCTTGAATAACCCATATTACGCCACGCTAATATGGGTTACAGATAAAGGAGGCCCTTAACATTATTTGCTCTAATGCTCACATTCTTGCTCTTCTTTGAGCTCCATGTCTTGCGATGATAATTCGTTTTTTATTATATATTTTTTTAAGAGATGCAGCACAATTCCCTCTATTTTATCATCTGTGTTTTCAAATGATTTTTCGATGCTTTTGTTATCCATAATCACTCCCTCTTTTATTGTCTAACAAACGTTTATTAGCAATCAAGATAGACCATTTTAGTTGGTGATTAATTTTTAACAATTATGGTTTTCCTCAAATACGAGATTAGTATAGAAAGTCTATTAGCGATAAGTTAGGCTATGATTAGTTAAACTTTTATGAACTCATTATGACTTTAAAATTTGGCTGGCTACATGAACTGTATATCAATTGGCAAAACGATCGCGTATCAAGCCTTGCCGCAGCCCTTGCTTATTACACCCTATTTTCTCTAGCACCTATTTTATTGATTTGCATCTCCTTAGTGGGAACATTATTTGGAGAGGATGCTGCCCGAGGGCAAATTTTAGGACAGGTCAGTTCCTTATTAGGAGAGCAAACAGCTCTCCAAATTCAAGAAATGATAAAAAATGTCAATCACCATTCTACAGCGTTCTTCGCACGCATTTTTAGTATTATCGTTCTATTATTTAGCGCCTCACGCGTATTTAGCTCCATTCAAGAAGGATTAAATATTATTTGGGGTGTTCAAATTCATCCTCATCAAAAATGGTTTGCGGCGATTAAAAATCAATTTGTATCATTTGCGATGATATTAATTTTTGCTTTTTTATTATTTTCTTCTTTAATATTAAGTGCCCTATTAGCTATTTTAAGCAGCCACATTAATTATTTTATTGGTACGAACATCTTCCTCGAACTCATAATTAGTCACTCATTTTCTTTTCTATTAGTCACACTACTCTTTGCACTTATGTTTAAAAGTCTGCCGTATATTGAGCTCAAATGGAGCAATATATGGGTCGGAGCCCTAATTACCGCCTTATTGTTTAGTCTGGGTAAAATAGCCATTGGCTTTTATTTGAATAAAGCCGAGATTGCTTCTGTCTTTGGTGCAGCAAGCTCAGTCATTGTGCTGTTAATATGGGTTTACTATTCAGCGCAAATTTTCTTTATAGGGGCGGAAATAACCAAAATTTATACAAATCATAGAACATCCTAAAGATGCAGGGAAAAACAACATGACAATATCTTTAATCCCATAGAATACCGTATTTTTTACAGTATTAAATAGAATCGGCTTACGCTAAACTGGCTTTTTTTACCTATTTCACAAACGTATGCTTATGTCTTAAGAAATGCAAATATTCCCCTCTCTCTCGAGCAGTGCTTTGACTTTCTCAACCAACTAGATAAGAAGAACTAAAATGGCTTACTTAAGTTAAATTTTTGAACAATTCAGTCTTAAGTTCTAAAATTATACTAATAAACCACTAATTATTTCTACCACAGTACTCTTTCTTGTGGTGTTCTTTGGACAACATGGAGCTAGGAATGGCGCGATCAATTTGGAAGGGAGACATTTCTTTTGGGCTGGTGTCTATTCCAGTCTCGTTGTTTTCTATAGAAGAAAATAATGAGATTCATTTCCACCTGCTTAATGTAAAAACGAGCTCTCGTGTCCGCTATCAACGTGTCGATGAAGAAACTGGTAAAGAAGTGCCCTGGGATGAAATCGTTAAGGGCTATGAATATGAAAAAGGTAATTACATCATTGTAAATGAAAAGGATTTTGAGAAAAAAAGTCCTGAACTATTTAAAACCATCGACATTGAAGAGTTTGTTGATCTCAATGAGATCGACAATTTATATTACGCAAAGCCCTATTACCTAATACCGGAAGGAAAAAATAAAAAAGCATATGTACTCTTGCGAGAAGCCTTGAAAAAAACGCGTAAAGTGGGTGTAGCCAAAACCATCCTACGCACTAAAGAATACTTAAGCCTAATCCTACCCCATCAACATAGTCTTCTTTTATATCTTATTCATTTCAAAGACGAAATTCGTGATGAAGAAGAACTAAATGTACCTAAAGAGGAAGCCAAAACTTATAAGATTTCAGATAAAGAAATAAAAATGGCTGTCGATTTAATTAATGATATGAGTGTTCCATGGAATCCTGACAAATACCACAATGATTATCGCGAAACCCTACAAAAATGGCTTGATCAACAAGTAAATAAATTAACTATTTCTGATAGAAAAACCACAAAAGCAGCCCCAAGTCATGATGCAGTTGTTGATTTTGTTTCTTTATTAAAAGAAAGCATGAAGCAAAAAACCAGAAAACCCTCAAAAATCAAGCGCTCTAGACATAAGGAGTAATGCCAATGAGGCTAGGTCCATACTTCGATACACTGTACAGGTGATTAAAGCAAAAAAAATTACTGCAGCAATTTTGCAATTAGTTTTATGAAGGCATTATATAGAAACAGATAAATAGCACTTATCAATCAAACCGAAGCTACAATTGGCTAAAATAATATGCGTTAAACGTCAAGAGTGGTAATTGGAGGATATACACCTCCTAAAGGTGGAAGAGATACTTTGGCTCACTTTTTAGGTTGTATAATAAACAAGGTGGATTGAATTTAATCATCAATATAGTCCTGGATTTACCGCGGCAACGGAAAGAGATATTTATCAGCTACTAGTACAGGATAAACAAAGCTTAAACCCATTTAGCTCCGTGCCTCCTGGCTCTGCCCACGCATACGGATAAAATCAAAATTTGTTTGTGAAGCACTGTTTGCTGAATGGTCTGAAACGGCCACTTACGCCACTAGAGCTTTAAAGGGTTACGATTTGACAAAAATCCAACCGAAGTGATAAGGTATATGCGAAATTATTAGGTGATCCCCCCTCCCCTTCGCAAGAAAAGAAATTTATTATCAGTAATCCACACCAGCTCTTATATCCAGATAATCAGATTACGAAACAACTTTGATAACAATTCACCCTTGCGTTTGCGCAACTATTAGAGCAGTTAAAACAGGTTTATATTAATAAAATGACCAAATCCAAACGATCCGGAAAAATTTTTATCGATTATTTGCGAAATCAGCGTACTACCTCGGCAATAAGCGTTTATTCAACCCCTGCCCGGCCACATACCCCTGTTTTACCCCCTTGCATGGAGTGAGCTAAGCAAAAGTACACTAAAGACAAATTATACACAATTGCAGCATTACCTAAACGATTAACGCAATCAAAAAGGATCCTTGGAGGATTTTTGGCATTTCGAACAATCATTACTCCTTGATGAGCTATTAAAATAAATATTCTAATTGCTCATAAACAAGTACCATTTACTAATGGCATAGCGAGCCCTGAAAAAAAATCCACGTGATTAGGAATATGAATTAATTTTTTCTAGGTGGAACTTTTTTACCTTTTTTTCTCGCTTTCGATAATCCAATCGCTATAGCTTGTTTTCGGCTAGTGACCTTTTTATCTCCTTTGCCACTATAGGCTTCGCCTTCTTTGTATTTATGCATTTCTTTTTCTACTTCTTTTTGTGCTCCTTTACTGTATTTGGTCATGATATTCTCCTTTATCTCTTACTTATATAATAGCCTGATTAGAGAGAGCCGATGGCACAATCAAATAGCGAATATAATAAAATAGGTGACCTATCATCCTAAATTATTTAATAAATAACTTATTTTAATGGAACAAAAACAATAATAAAGAAAGAAATATAATTGTTGATATTACATTTTTTTTCACATCAATTAATACTATGTAAATGTTCCATTAAAAATACCCTTTTCCTCGCCGCATACAATCATCCTAATATTAATCACTGTAACTCATAATTGAATCAAAAAAGGCTTTGTCGCCCAAACTGAGCCTAATTGAAACCGCCTTTCTTATCAAACCTGTGCGTACATCTTTCATAAGAGGCTTGGTTAGTTTAATCTTTTTCTCTAGCTCTAGAATTTGAGTTTTTGTTTCTTCAGTAAAAAATACTTGTGTCGCATTTTCCAAAGGGCCTTGATTTAATCCTTCATAAATATCATCAATGAGTTCACAGTAATCAAGATCCTTTTCGTATTCAGCCCATTTAATTTCTGCAAGCGTATATAAATAGTACTTAACCGCATCTTCAATAAGTAATGATTGCTTCCCTCGCCCACTGTATTCCTTATCAGCTTGTATCTTAAGCTTTTCTTTAATGTCTCTTGGAAAGCGTATGCATACAAGCCATTTTTCCTTTTTTTGTGGCGAAGCAAAAAACAACTTTTTACTTTTTCTTTTTTCAGTCATAAGCTTCCCTTGTTAGAATCAAAAAAATCAAAAATGTAATTTTTTCTTTATTTATCAATAAGTTACGGAAGCGTGACCCGGGTCACGCTAACTCTCCAGCAGCCATTTCCTTAATTATATTTAAAACCCGTTCTAGGCTCTTAAAAGACAATTCACCTTCAATCTCTTCAATTTCTGGAAACCTGGAAAGTAATAATGTTTGCATCTTAATGGACTCCTGCTCATCATTTACCTTAAACGTAGCAGACTTCTTGATAGCGCCACCTTGTCTTCCACGAGGCTTAGGGCTTTTTTCAAGAGGAATACTAAGTTGAGTTTCATTTAAATCAGGTTCGGCAGTTAAAGCATGCTCTATTTCATCATATGATTTAGGAACCAGGGCCCTAATTGTTTTAAAAGTTAATTTGTTTTCATGAATTCTCGAGAAGAAAACTGGAGGATAACTTTCAGGCTTCGTACAGATAGAACGCAAAGCACTAGCAATACTTTCATTAAAACCAATGATGCCAGACAACTCCTTTTTAGTGAGCGAGTGACTGCTTGGATCAGAAAATAATGCCTGTACAATTTGAAAGTTCTGAGAAACAGTCAAACCTTTTCTTAGATTATTTTCTGATAACTGTCTTCTTAATTTTCGATGTTTCACTTTTAGCTTAGCTAACATGCTCTCATCAGTGATCTCAATACAGGTCACTGTTGAAACGCCAGCCATCATTGCAGCAAGTCGTCGTTGATGACCTTCTAAAATTACATAGCCATATTCTAAATTTGAATTGCGGAAATAATCTGGATCATTTTGTCGGTCAGCCAAAAAAATCTCGATTGGCTGAATTAATCCATCATTGCGAATAGAAAAAGCTAAATCACGAAGTGCATTATAACTGTCTTCTAATGACTCACTATTCTCACAAGGCAATTCAGAATATTCAGGAATAACATAATCACCAGATTCTGAAAAATTACATAAAGATTGCTCCGTACCAATATGTAACATAGCCCGCAACCAGGCTTCGTCGATAATTTCACCTGGTCTTGGGTTCTGTGGGTCAGGAATCAGAGAAAAAGGGTCATGCTCAACAAGCTGCTTGCCCCGAGTAAATTTTAGATTCGCTGTAATGCCTGCACGTGTAATCGTATCAGGTTTATTCACTTTCGACGTTAACGAGCTCGCCATTAGTTTCTTTTTGATGGACACGTTCTTTTTCTCCCAATACTTTTTTATAAACAAATTCACCCAAAGCAAGTGCTTCAATAGCAAATCGATCATTATCTTTTAATTCGGTATAAGGTGCCGTAATAGGCGCTTGATCTTCATCGATATCAACAGCTCTTGGAGAATCATGAACTTCAATCTCTTCAATTAACAACTGGCTTAACATAGGATTAGACATAATGGTGTCAATTATACGATTCTGAGGAGTACGCTTGTTGTAATCCACTTTGTTTTTCAATAATCCAATAATTTTCGCTTGTGAATTGCTGGGACGATAGACATTTTGCCGATTGACCAAATCAACCATTCCAGCCAAACCTTGCAATGATTTGTTGCTAAGCTCTAAAGGAATTAGCACATGGGTAGCAGCCCGAATAGCACTTTGCGTTAAAGGACCTTTTGCCGGAGGCGTGTCAATCAGGATCAAGTCATAACCACAATCGATAAATTCGTCCATAGCAAAAAAATCATAGGGGCGCTGTACAATACTTTCAAGACTGTCACTGTATTCAAAAGCTTCGATATCCTTGATTAATCCCGCATCGCTAGGAAGAATATCTAAATTCTCAAGATCAGTTGGATAGGGTACTACAGGATTTTCAGTCCACATGTCCAAAGCCGATGAACGACCGTCCCAACCATCATCATCAGGGTTATTGGGATCGTAATCCGGATGCAATGGAGGCTTATAACTCGACATATCGCGAATACGTGTATCGCGAAGAAATCGATAAGACATATTGCCTTGGGGGTCAAAATCAAGGACCAAGACCTTTTTATTTTTTTTAAAAGCAATGTAAGTCGATATTAATTGGCTAATCAGGCTTTTTCCAACACCACCTTTATTATTAGCAACGACTAAAACTTTAGGTTTCTTCGTGGCCAT